>JBAZUN010000108.1:0-14690 GCA_041661365.1 Candidatus Latescibacterota bacterium | reverse complement strand
GAGGTACGGACGGTACACGATCTGATTGGCCTGCAGACGGTACCGGCCCGGGAAGAGCGCGAGGGAGAAGCTCCAGTCTTGGCCGATGGAGGAGCTACCATAGGTAGCCATATCAAGGGCTTGGGCGATAATGTACAATCCGGAGATTCCCTGCCCGGCAGTATCCACGATCCGGCCTACCAGACGCTCGCCGGTCCGGGCGATCCAGTCCACGGTCGTGTCTAGGGTCGCGGTGAAGGTTCCCAGTACCTGTTGGGGCAGTGCTCCGGATGCATAGGCATACGGATACAGGCGCACTCGATACTGTCCCGGCAGGAGCGTGGTGGCGTAGTTGCCGTCCGGCTGTACCGAGGTGCTGCTGCCGTTTTGTCCCTCTGTGCTCTCGAAGAGCAGCGTGGCTTCGGTCGTCCTGAGGCTGCCTCCGGCCTCGTCGAGAAGCCGGCCACGGACCGTGATCCCCGGTCTCACCAGCAGGTCGAAGGTCGTGTCTACCCTGACCTCGACCGTCCCCAGATCCTGAGAGGGTAGGGCTCGGGTCAGGAGCGGCCAGTAATAGAAATTGACGAATGCCCGGTATTCCCCCGGAGCCAGCCCTAGGCTGAAGTGTGCCGCCCCGATGCCGAAGGAACACTGGTTGCCGTTCCCTCCTGCCAACGGCGAAAACGATAGGGATCCGCCGGCCCCGGAAGGCAGCTCGTTCCGGGACTCGTCCAGCAGGCGGCCGGAGACCCGCACCCCCCGGGCCAGGACCACGGTCACCGTGGTGTCGCCGCTGATTTCGACCTGGAATCTGGCCGGTGGCAGGTAGGGCGCGGGGGTGAGGTTCTTCTCGATGATGTATCTGCCCGGCCCGACCCCGACCTCACCCACCCCCTCGGGCCCGCTGATGACGGTGCGCACGGTGGAACCGAGCTGGCCGTCCAGGAGCTGGACGTAGAAAAACTGGTCCGGCACCGGCTCTCCCTGCTCGCCGGTCACGCGGAGCGTCAGCCGCATCCCCTGCCGCAGGTGCAGGTCGAGGGTCTGATCGGCCTCCACCCGGACCTCGGCCACCACCTGGGCTGGGTACGGCCCCACGTCTCCCGTGATGAGTTGGTAGCGGCCGGCTGGCACCTTCACGTCGTACACCCCGTCTCCCCCGCTCCAGGTGGAGGTGCTCGAGGTGCTGTCCAGGCCCACTAACTGCAGCGATAGCAGCCCCACCACATTCCCATCCGGGGTGAATATGTGCCCGCGAAGCCGGTAGGCCCGGGGGAGGATGAAGTCGAAGGTCGTATCCGACCAGACCGAGATCAGGGACAGACTCTGCACACCCCACGGGCTACTCTGGACCGGCCACACGTTGAGAGAGTAGGTGCCCATAAGCACGCGGAACGCGTACCTACCGCCGCTGCCGGTGCTGGTCGTTTCGTGAACCTGTACCGCAGCCATGCCCCCCCTGGAAGCATAGGTGCTATAGGTTTGAATATTGACCGGAATACTCGGCAGGGGCTGGCCGGTCGGGTCCCGGACGACCCCGCTGACCAGATAGGACGGGATTCCGGTCACCGTCACCTCGCCCCAGTCGAGGAGCACGCCCTCGGCGTCGTAGAGCTCCAAAGCGAGCACCGCCTGGTGCGGCTCCTGCAGGCCGGCGAAGAAGCGGAAGCGGGGATATCCCTGGGGGCTGACCGTAGGGCCCAGGGAGGTCTGCCCCACGCCCAGGTCCGCCAGGACGATCTCCGGGTCCAGGATCTCGACGAGAGGATCCTCGGTCAGCAGCCGGACACGCAGACCAATGGCCCGGGTACCGCCCCGGTTGGCCACGGTGAAGGCGACCGGCACTGCGGCTCCGGCCATGGCCAGGCTGTCGCCGACGGCCATGGAGGTGAACTCCACCAAGGCCGGTTCTAGCTCCACCGTCGCTCGGGCCAGGCCGTTCTCCAGCCTGAGCCGTTCCAGGCGGAGCCGGTGCTGCCCGTCATGGCTGACCGCGGCCGGGTTGGTCTCCGGGGTGAAGGCCGCGAACCTCACCCCGTCGAAGGGGTCGGTGGCGTCCCCGCGGTTGCCGGCGTGGGCCTGGGCATAGGCCGCGTCGTGAGCCCAGAAGTCCAGGTTGGTGCCGCCCGCCAGCGGGTCGGCCTGGCGGCCGAGGGGGTACCCCGCGTCCTGCCAGCGGCCGTCGGCGCACTCCAGGTCCACCCGGGTCCGGGGCGGCTGGTCGCCGCTGGCCAGGGTCCGCTCCACGTGCCAGACCAGGACCCCCTCGGCCGGCAGGTGGCGGTCGTACCAGGTGCTGGTGCGCCGGCGGTATTCGAGGTAGAAGCTCTCGCGGCGGCTGAGCGGGAGCTGGTACACCTGACCGTGCAGCCCCACCTCCTCCAACGCCATCTCAGTCCGTGCCTGATCGGGCTCGAGCACCTGGGCCCAGCCCAGCCTGGCCCGGCTCCAGGCACACAGGCTGTTCGGTCCATCGCCGCCGTTCCAGCCCAGCGCCCCCCAGCCCATCAGACACCAGGCCCCCACCCCGGCCCCGTCCGCCGCGGGTACGGCCCCTGGCTCCCTCAGATAGCCGACGTTGTAGAGATCGGGCAGGCCCAGCACGTGGCCGTACTCATGGCACATCGAGCCCACCACCTCGGCCAGGGTCCGGCCCTGCTGGATGGTGCCCCGATCGGCCGAGATCCGGATCGGTTCCCCGCTGACCGAGCGGTCGCCGGTGACGAAGCTGGTCTGCACCACCGGCATCCCGAGGGTGGCCGGTCCCTCGGCGAATCCCAGGCCCGCAACCCCGGTGGCCGCGCCGAGGATGAACCCCTCCGGGGCCGAGGCCACGACCAGGAAGACCGCGTCGACCACCCCGTCGTCGTCGCCGGAGTCCGGCAGTCCGTCGGGCCCGTCGTTGTCGTAGCGGGAGAAATCGACCTCGGCGTCGGCCTGAGTCAGGATCTCCAGGCTGAACCGGCCGAACTGGCCCACCCGGGTCGAGTCATCGGCCAGGTACGCCGTCCCCTGCTCGGTCGAGGCGTAGACCCGCGGCCCGACCTCGCCGCGCACCTGCAGCTTGCCCAGGGACATGGTGTCGTAGAAGTGGGACAGGGAGCCGGGCTGGCCCGGAGCGAAGATCCCGGCGGCCCAGTCCGGCACCGGGCGCTCTGCATCACCGCTGAACCGGGCGAAGAGCGCAATGGCTCGACGGGTACCGGTGCTGGAACCAAGGGTCGGCTTGGCCGCTACCGGATTGACCAAGGCCGCGGTGCCGGACTCTGCCGTCCCGGCGCAGCGGAACGGCCGCGCCCAGGCGGATTCCATGTCGGCGGTGAGGATCAGCCCCAGCAACAGGCCCAGAGCGAGGTCGGCGACCTTGCGGGAACAGGGAGCCTGCAGGTTGATCCGGCGCATGCGGGAGGACTCCTTCCCGGCCAAAGCTGCGTTCGCTCTGTGGTGCAAGCTGCTGGCAGACTCCATGGACCGAGGGCACCCACGTGCCCACGCGGGCGTCTCGGGGGTAAGCGCGCTCGGCCGGAGGTACTGGATGACCGATACCGCTTCAGCGTGTGGCAGCCCGGACCGACGCCGTCGCCTGATCGTGGTGTGCGGCCTGTCCTTCGCGGGCAAGTCCACCCTGGCGGACGCCCTCTGTGCGGCGTTCGGCCACGCTCAGGTCGATGTCGACCAGACTAAAGACGCGCTGTACGGGCCAGGCGTTGACGACTGCGACCTCAACTCTGCGGCCTGGCAGCGGATCTACGAGGAGACCGACCGCAGGACCGGGGATCTGCTGCGCGACGCGGCCAGCGTCGTCGACGGCTCCAGGGGCTTCCGTCGGCGCGAGCGCGACCGGGCTCGCTCCCTGGCCGAAAGCACCGGCGCCGAGATGGTGCTGATACATGTGGACACCCCCGAGGCCGTGGCCCGACGGCGTTGGGCCGCCAACCGGGCTGCCCGGACGCGCCGTGACGTCAGCGAGCAGGCCTTCGAGGAGATCGTCGCCGTCATGGAGCCCCCCGCACCCGACGAGGGGGCCCTGGTCTTCCGACATGGTGACAACATCACCCGCTGGCTTACCGAGTACGCTGGCGATCTCCGGTGAGCGCTCCCTGGCGCGGGGCCGCAGGCCCCCATCTCCGTCAGCACGGGGGGGCAGGTCGGCCAGCGCCGCATCTCCACGTCAGGCTCGGGGCCACCGGCAGCCCGGGGAGTTCCGGAGCGATTGGGCCAGACGGTCCGCATACCAGCTCGGTGAGCCCCGCTTCCACAGGAGGCCACCCGCTCATCGACGCGGCGCACCGCGACGGCTCGCGCGTCCTGCCACCGGTGCACCCAACCCCCACGGGATCGATTTGACATGGTGCCGCCGGCGTCGCATGGTTGGCGCCAGCAGGTAGCGCCGCTGCCAGGCCCTCCGGGGCGAGCGGCGGCAGACCTGACCACGCGGGGCCCTGACGGAACGGAGGCACGAGATGCGATGCAGCCTGGAAAAAGTTCTCGTCGCCGGCCTGGCGGCGCTGCTGCTGACGGCCCCGGTGCTTGCCACCGACCGGGCCGAGGTCGCCCTGGTCGGCTCGGACTGGCAGGGGCTCGACCAGCCGGTATCACGGGACTCGGTGTTGACCAGAGCCCAGATCGAGTCCCTGGTCCGCAAAGCCCTCGACCAGCTAGGCGGCCTGTCCCGGTTCGTCAAGCCCGACCATCGCTGGGTGGTCATCAAGCCGAACATCGTCGAGGTAAGCCAGCGCGGGTCGGGGGATATCACCGACAGCTACGTCGTGTGGGCCCTGGTCCGGATGGTGCACGAGGCGGCGCCGGCGGCGCGGATCACCATCGCCGAGGGCGCGGGCGGGTGGATCTCCCCGGGCCACCCGGAGGTCGCCAAGGTGTTCTGGACCCAGGTAGTCGACGGCTTCGAGGCCACCGGCTACCGGGACATCCTGCAGGATTCGACCCTGGTCGGGGCTCAGATCGACATCGTCGATCTCAACTTCGACGAGTCGGTCGAGCGACCGGTGCCCGGAGGCGGCAACGCCCGCGACCAGTATTTCATCCCCCGGACCGTGCTCGACTGCGACGTCTTCATCGACGTGCCGGTGCTCAAGGTGACCAACTCCATCGGCTTCACCGGGGCCATGAAGAACCTGGTCGGCATCTGTCCGGGCCGGCGCTATGGCTGGGCGAAGAACGCGGGTAATCCGCCGGGTATCGGCGCCGGCATCCCCCACACCGACATGGTCTTCGACGAGATGATCGTCGACCTCACCACGCTGGGTCGGGTGAACCTGGCGGTCGTCGACGCCACCGTCGGGATGGAGCGGGGCCTGACCGCCAGCGCCGGCGGCAGCCCGGTGCGGCTCAACGCGATCATCGCCGGCGCCGATCCGGTGGCCGTCGATGCCGTGGCCGTCCAAGTGGCCGGCATGAACCCGGCCGACTTCGAGTTCCTCACCCTGGCCCAGCGGCGGGGCTTGGGCACGGCCGATCCGGCGCGGATCGCCCTCACGGGCCAGCCGCTGGCCGAGGTCAAGCGCCGCTTCGAGAAGAAGCCCGACGAGCGCGCTCGCTACGGCCAGACGCCGCGCACCTGGCTGCTCAAGGGCCCCGTGGCGCTCGCGGACAGCACCGCGGTCGATCCGCGGACCACCGTCGTGCCGGGTCAGCGCGGCTGGTCCGCCCCGGTCTACTTCGGCGACGACAAGATCGACCTGCGCTCCTGGCTGCAGAAGCCGGTCAACTGCGCGGCCTACGCGTACTGCGAGTTCGTCGCGCCGCGGACCGAAGGGGCCGAGCTGTGGGTGGGGTCCGGCGAGGGACTGCAGGTATGGATCGACGGCGAGCAAGTCTACCGGTCCCAGCAGGTGCGGCAGCACAAGCTCCCCAACGACAAGCCGGCGGTCCAGCTTCGCGCCGGGAGACACACGCTGCTGGTGCGGGCCGAGCAGACTCGCGGCGCCTTCGACTTCAGCCTGAACCTGTGCCAGGTGGAGACCGACGAAAGGTATGCCGGCAACCGCGTGGCCGGACTCGAGTTCACGGTGCCGTCGGTCGAGCGCGGCGGTCAGATCCCGGCCGCCGAGGCCTCGGGTCTGCGCATCCAGGAGTGGCTGAGCGGCCGGGTACCCGACTGGCTCGACCGGGCGGACTGGGTCGCCTACTCGCGCGACGAGGGCTTCCCCCTGCGCCGGACCTCCTGCATCGCCTTCGGCCCGGACAGCTCGGTCTGGGTGGGTGGCGAAGGCGGCGTGGCCTGCCGTCGGGGCCCGGCCTGGACGAAGTGGGGCAAGGAGGAGGGCCTGGACGTACGCTGGGTGTTGGCCCTGGCGCGCCATCCCCAGGGCGCATGGTGGGCGATGACCGACAAAGGGGCCTTCGAATTCGACGGCCAGAAGTGGGAGAGCCGGTTCGGCGGCGGCAGCTTCAAGGGCGGCTTCGTCATCGACGGCCGTGGCCGCATCTGGTCGGGGGGATACCAGTCCGGACTGAGCCTCCACGACGGCGCCGTGGCCCGGACCTTCGGGTTCGGCGACGGCCTGCCCAACATCAACGTCATGGGGCTGGCCGCGGACGGCGTCGGCACGGTCTGGCTGGCCACCTACGGCGGCGGCGCCATCCGCTACGACGGCCAGACCTGGAGGGCCTACACCACCCACTCGAGCGGCCTGGGCGACAACCACGCCCTCTGCGTGGCGCTCGACGCCCAGGGTACGCCGTGGGTGGGCGCCGACGCGGGTGGCGTCTCCCATCTTCAGGGGGAACGCTGGGTCACCTACGCCAAGGAAGAAGGCCTGGGCGACGCCTCGGCCAGTTGTATCGCCGTCGGCCGACAAGGCCAGGTTTGGGTCGGCATCGGCGGCTGGGACACGCGCGAGCGGGACGGCATCAGCGTGTTCGACGGCACGGCCTGGGTCACCGGTCTCACCAACGAGCCCGTGACCTACATCGCCGTAGATCCGGCCGGCAACCCGTGGTTTGCCTCCGGCAGTGGCGTGGCCACCCTCGTCCTGCCCGCCCACGAGTAAGCGGCCCGACCACGGCACCGGTCAGGGTGTCCAGTGTCACGGAGCCCTTCCTGGCGTGCTGGGTGTCCTCCGGCCAGTGGCCAGGGCCGGCCCCGGTGCGTCGCCGGCCGGCGGGAAGTGCACGGTGAATCGCGTCGGCTGGCCCGGCTGACTGTCCAAGGCGTACTGACAGCCGTGTCGCGACAGAACCTCCTGCACCAGGGTCAGCCCCAGCCCCTGGCCCCGGTCCTTGGTGCTGAAGTACGGAGTGAATAGATGGGACCGCACCTCGGCCGGGATTCCGGGCCCAGAGTCCTCCACCACCACCCAGACGCGGCCCTGGTCGCACCCCAGCCGGCAGGTGATGCGGCCGTCCTCGCCGATCGCTTCGAGCGCGTTGCGCACCACGTTGATGAAGACCTGCTCGAGCTGATCCCGGTCAGCCTGGACCAGGGGCAGCGGCTCGGCCACCTCCCAGGTCCAGCCGATCCGGCGCCGCTCGCTCTCGGGCTGCAGCAGCCGCTGGGTGTCGGCCAGCAGGGAGCGCAGGTCGACCGGAAGCCGGCGGGGCGCGGGCAACCGCACGACCTGGGCGTACCCCTTCATGAAGGTGCTCAGGTGCTCGGCCCGGGAGATGGCCACCCGCAGGGCCTGGCCGAAATCGGTGCGGTCCTCGGGCCGCACCTGGTCCTGGTAGTGCAGACAGGAGTGGAGCAGGGAGTTGACCGCCCCCACCGAGTTGTTGACCTCGTGGGAGAGGAGGCGGATGATCCGCTCGTACGCCGCCTTCTCGGCCTGGCGCAGCTCCTCGGTCAGCTCCTCGAGCAGGAAGAAGGCGCGGGGAAAACCGCGGTCGACGAGCTGGGCCCGGCGGCAGCGCACCTGACGCGGCCCTTGCAGAGGCACCACCTGGCTTTGGCCGGTGCCCAACCCGGCCAAGGCCGTGGCCAGGGACGAGGCGATCTCCGACAGCCGCCGGCCGACCAGCTCCTCGGCCGGACGACCCAGCAACCGCGCCGCCGCCGGGTTGGCCAGGGCGATCCGCTCGTCGAAGTCCAGGGTGACCACGCCCGAGGGACTGCAGGCCAGGATCTGGTCCATGAAGATCCCCTGCTCCTGCAGCCGCAGCCGCTCCTCGCGGAGCTGCCCGATCATCCGGTTGAAGACCCGGATCAGCCGGTCCACCTCGGGCTGGCCGACCTCGAGGAAGGTGCAGGAGAAGTCCTGCTCCTCGATCAGGCTGGCCCCGGCCTGGGCCAGGCGCAGCGGCTCGAGCAGACGGCGGCAGAGACGGAAGGCCACGAGCGCCGAGAGGATCAGGCCGATCTCGGCGACCACCAGGCCCCAGGGATGAGTCCACAGCAGCAGGCCGGCCAGCCCCGCCAGCACCAGGTGCAGCGTCCCGAGGTAGGCGGCCCACCAGACCCGCAGGCTCACGGCGCGATCCCGTGCCGGTCGAGGCGACGATACAGCGCGGCCCGACTGAGCCCGAGGGCCTCGGCGACCCGGGTCAGGTTCCCCTGGTAGTGGACCAGACAGCGCTCGATCATCGCCTTCTCCATCGCCTCCAGGGTCATGCTCCCCGGCGCGGGCAGGCGATCCCTGCCAGCTTCCTCGGGCTGCATCTCCAGGGCCAACTGTAGTTCGCTCACGTCCAGTTGATCCCCGGTGCTCAGCAGTACCGCCCGCTCGACGAGCTGGCGGAGCTGGCGGACGTTCCCCGGCCAGGATGGTCTTTGCAGCCAGGCCAGGGCCGGCTCGGGGATGGTCAGCGACGGCCGGCGGTAGGCCCGGCCAAGCTGCTCGGCAAAGTGGCAGGCCAGGAGGGGCACGTCGCCTGGCCGCTCGCGCAAAGCCGGCAGGTGCACGGCGATCAGGTTAAGCCGATAGAGCAGGTCCTCGCGGAACTGGCCGTGGCTGACCATCTCGGCCAGGTTGCGGTTGGTCGCCGAGATCACCCGCACGTCGACGTTTTGCGTGCGGCTCGACCCCAGCACCTCGTAGGTGCGGTCCTGCAGCACCCGCAGCAGCTTGACCTGGCAGCTCAGGTCGAGGTCGCCGACCTCATCGAGGAAGATGGTGCCGCCGTGGGCCAGGCTGAACCGTCCCTGCCGGTCAACGTGGGCATCGGTGAAGGCACCGCGCACGTGCCCGAACATCTCGCTCTCGAACAGGGTCGAGGAGATCCCGCCCAGGTTGACCTGGACGAAGGGGGCGTCGCGACGAGGGCTGTTGCGCACGATCGCCTCGGCCAGGACGTCCTTGCCCGTACCGCTCTCCCCGGTCAGCAGCACCGAAGCATCCGTGGCGCTGACCCGGCCCAGGATGGTCAGCACCCGCAGCCACCGGGGATCGCGGCCGATCACCCCCGCGAAGTCGAACTGCCGGTCCAGCTCTTCCCGAGTGAGTCCCTCGACGGTCGGTCCAGAGGCGGCCAACCCCAGCACCGTCTTGATCTCCTGCAGCAACTGCTCCGGGGCCCAGGGCTTGGACACGAAGTCGGTGGCCCCGGCCTTCATCCCGCGCACGGCCAGGTCGATCGAGGCCCAGGCGGTCATCAGGATCACCGGCAGTTGCGGCCGCTGCAGGCGGATCCGACGCAGCAGCTCCAGCCCCTCCTCGCCGGTGGTCTGGCGGGAGAAGTTCATGTCCTGCAGGACCAGGTCAACGAGCTCGCGGTCGAGCAGGGCCAGGGCCTCCGCGGGGGTAGCCGCGGACAGGGAGGCGTACCCGGCCTGCTTGAGGAGGAGCCCCAGCGAGAGGACCACTCCCGTGTCGTCGTCGACCACGAGGAGGCGCGCGTGGCTCATTCGTAGTGCAGAGCCTCGGCCGGGTGGACCCGGGTGGCCAGCCATCCCGGGTAGAGCGAGGCTGCCGCGACGAGAAGATAGAGGACCGCGGCGGCGGACAGAAGACCGGCCAGGTAGGTACCGGGCTCGATCTGCGGGAAGAGATCCAGCACGGCCGAATGCAGGACCAGGATCACGCCCAGGCCCACGGCCAGCGTGGTGAGCACCACCGCCTCGCCGACCACCTGCAGACAGATCCCTTGTCTCGAGGCGCCGGCTGCCCGACGGATGCCGATCTCGCGGGTGCGCTGGGTGACGCTCTGCCAGAGCACCCCGACCAGGCCGAGGCAGACCATGAGGAGCAGGAAGGTGCTAATGACTCCGAAGACCACCAGAGGCCGCAGGAAGAACCGAAGCTCCTGCTGGCGCATTTGGGCGAGGGGAGCCGCCAGCCGGACCCGCCACGTGGGTGCTGCCGTTGCCAAGCCCTCCTCGATGTCTCGCGCGAAGGTAACGGCGGTACTGGGCTTGACCCGGATCAGGTAGGACATCGGCAGGCCTGGCCATTCCTTGGGGATCGCTCGGTCGAGTCGCACCCGGCAGATCGCGAACCGCCCCGGCCGCTCGGCGAAGAGGAAGGGCCGGAACTCCCTGACCAGGCCGACGACGAGGCCCTGCCGCCCGTCGCGGTCGAGCGCGAAGGTGCGCCCCAGGGGATCCTCAGTGCCGAACAGGGCCGTGGCCAGGGACTGATTGAGCACGACCGGCTCGCTATCCAGGCCATCGTCTTCCGGCCCGAACCAGCGACCCGCCGCCAGCGGCACGGACAGTGCGCGGGGGAAGTCATCGCCCACCTGGGTCAGGTAGTAGTCGAAGGTGCGTCCGTCTCGCTGCACCACGTTCATGCTCATGCCGGTGTAGGGCAGGGCAGTCACTTCGGCTACCGCCACGGTGCCTTCCTGGGCCTGCAGCACCCGGTACGCCTGCTGCGCCGCTACCGAGTCGGCAACGGTCCACCGGCCCCAGTGGGCACCGTCCTCGGGCTCGGCCGTGACTGCCCAGACGTCTCGGTCGTCGAAGCCCCGGGGACGGTGAACCTCGGCAAGGTGGGAAGCGGCGCCGACTCCGAGCGCGGCCAGCACCAGGAATGACACCAGCATCTCCAGCCACAGGAGAAAGGCCGTGCGGCGGCGATTCCAGGCCAGCCTGAGCAGGTGCCCGATCATCGCCGCTCTCCTCGCAAGGCCGCCACCGGGTGCAGGCGGGCCATCCGCCAGGCTGGGTACGCCCCGGACAGCAGGCCGAAGACCAGGGTCACGGCCAGGCCGCAAAGGAACACCCTGAGATTGAAATGGAACTCGGCGAAGTAGGCCCACCCCCACCAGGAAAAGGCGTGCAGGACCAAGACCGAGAGCAGCCCACCCATGACGCTCCCGGCCAGGATCAGCACCAGGTTCTCCACCAGGAACTGCCAGACCAGGGAGTGCCTGGGTGCGCCGAAAGCACGGCGGACTCCGATCTCCGAGCCCCGCTCCAGGATCCGACTGATGTTGAGGTTGACCAGGTTGAGCGCCGGCAGGAGCATGAACAGCAAAGCACCACTGCACAGCAGCAGCAACAGGCGGAACCGGGCCTCATCCCCCGTCAGGTCCGACGAGCTCGCCACCGACGCGGCGAGAGCGTCCAAGGGGGTGTCGGCCCAGGCTACCAACCGGTCGTACGGAGCAGCATCGGACAGATCGACCTGGGCGAGTGTCATCGCGAGTTCCTGTCGGATGGCAGGGAAGTCCACCGGAGAGCGAGCCTGCAGGAGAACCGTCAGGTCGTCCACCAGTCCGGCCGGCCCTTGTTGGGGCTTAGCCACCGTGCCCAAGGGCACCCAAACGTCCGCAACCACCGCCCGGGCATCGGAAACAGTGCGAACGACACCGATGACCTGGTACTGCCGCCCTCCCAGCCGGAACGTGCGTCCCAGGGCCGCGGCACTCCCAAAGAGACGATCGCGAGTGGCCTGGGAGATGACTGCCAGGGACGCGCCCTCGGCATCCTCCTGCGCCGAGAACGGTCGCCCCTCGAGGAACTCGCACTGCAGCACCTCCCAGCAGGCACCGTCCAGCCGGCGCAGGCGAAGCCTGACCTGGTCCCCGTTCAGGTAGGTCATGACGTCTTCAGCCCAGCGGGTATAGACGGCAATACGCTCGGGCGTCTGCAGATGCCGCAGGTACCGGTCCGCCAGCAGATACCCGGCCCCGGCGATCCCGCGGCGTGTGTGAGGGTCATCGCTCCGCGTCAGCATCACCCGACTGACACTGAGCGTCCGATCCCCCCGAACCTCAGGCGGATACGCCCCCAGCTCGGCGTCGATGGCCGCGGCGGCGACCATCAGCACCACCAGGGTGAAGCAGGTGCCGAAGAGGCTGACGAAGGTGAAGAGCTTCCGCCGGCGGTACACGGCGAAGGCGATCCGCAGGTAGTGGCGCAGCATCGTCAACTCACTTGTTGCCGGTTCGTTGGCGCTCATTCATAGTGCAGGGCCTCGGCCGGGTGAACTCGGGTGGCCAGCCAACCCGGGTAGAGCGAGGCTGCCGCGACGAGAAGATAGAGGACCACGGCGGCAGCTATTAGGCCGACCAGGTAGTCCCCGGGTGTCAAGTAGAGGGTCAGGTGCAGGGCAGCCACGTGCAGCACCAGCACGGCGCCGATGGCCACGGCGCAGGTGGTCAGCAGCAGCATCTCCCCGATGAGCTGGCCGCAGACCCGAACGGCGCTGGCCCCGGCCGCCCGGCGCACGCCGATCTCCCGGGTCCGCTGGGTGACGCTTTGCCAGAGTACCCCGGTAAGGCCGAGGCAGACCATGAGCAGCAGGAAGGCGCTGATGACGCCGAAGGTAATCAAGGGACGGGCGCGGGCACGAAAATTCTCCTCGCGGATCTCGGCCAGGGGCGCGAGCTCGACTCGCCATCCTGGGGCGAGCTGGCGGACCAGACCGACCGCCTCCTGCTCGAACCGCCGCGGCACGCCCGGCTGGAGCCGCAGCACGAAACTGGTCGGCGGTCCAGCCCCGGCCAGGCCTTTCTGGATCGTGTAGCGACTGCCCCCCCCACGGAGCGACGGGTCCGTCACCGGGCGCTGCAGGCGTACCCGGTGGAACACGAAGTGGGCCGGCTCCTCCATGTCCAGGAAGGGACGCCAATGCGAGACCACGCCGACCACGCGACCTGGCAAGCCCTCCTTGCTCAGGGGGAACTCCCGACCCACCGGGTCAGCCTCCCCGAATAGAATGCGGGCCATCCCCGCAGTGACGACCACCGGCTCGACGTCCGAACCGTCATCCTCTGGCCCGAACCACCGGCCCGCGACCAAGTCGACGGAAAGGACACGGACGAAGCTGTCACTGACAAAGCTGTGGTAGTAGTCGAGGGTTCGGCCATCCACCTCGGTCCAGTTGGAGCAACTGCCCGAGAAAGGTCCGCACCCGGCCTCGGCCGCCGCGGCCACGGCCGGTAGGCTAGCCAGATCCTGGTACACCTGCTGCACCGCGGCGGAGTCCGTCGGCGTCCAGTCCCCCCATCCCGCGAGCTCGGGCCGGCGCAGGTACACCGACCACACGTCTTGGTAGTCGAACCCGGGCGAGCGCCTGGACTCGGAGAGCCAGTACCAGCCATTAGCGCCGATGGTCACCAGGATCAGGAAGGACACCAGCAGCTCCAGCGCGAGCAGGACATACCCTCGCCGCCGATTCCAGATCAGGCGCAGCAGGTGCCGGGTCATCGCCGCTCTCCTCTCAGGGCCGCCACCGGGTGCAGGCGGGCCATCCGCCAGGCCGGGTACGCCCCGGACAACAGGCCGAAGGCCAGGGTGACTCCCAGACCGCAGAGGAAGACCCGCGGGCTGAGGTGGAACTCGAGGAACTGGGCCCACCCCCACCAGGAGAAGGTGTGCAGGACCAGCACGGAGAGCATCCCGCCCAGAACTCCCCCGGCCAGGGTCAGGACCACGTTCTCCACCAGAAGCTGCCAGACCAGGGAGCGTCTAGGCGCGCCGAAGGAACGGCGCACGCCGATCTCCGAGCCCCGTTCCAGGATCCGGCTGAGATTGAGGTTGACCAGGTTGAGTGCCGGCAGCAGCATGAACAGCAGCGCGGCCAGGGACAGGGTCGCCACCAGCCGCACCGTCGCCGCGGCGGTCTCCTCGCTAGAGTAGCCATGGACCGAGCGCGCCAGGCGTTCGAATGGCGTATCGGCAAAGGCGATGAGCTCCTCGTAGGGCGCTACACCGGTCAAATCGACCTGAGCGATCCTGGTCTGGAACTCGGCCTTCACCTTGGGGAGGTCGGCCGGGGAGCGAGCCAGCAGGAGCACCTCCAGGTTGTTGACCATGCCCGGCAGCCCTTCGCGCGGCCAGGATACCGTACCCAGCGGCAACCACACGTCGGCGAAGACGGTCCGTGCCTCGGAGACGTTGCGGACCACCCCGACCACGCGGAAGTCGCCAAGGGCAGTCTGAATCGTCCGGCCCAGGGCGGGGAGCCCACCGAACAACCGGTCTCGGGTGGCCTGGTTGATCACCGCGAGTGGCGCCCCTTCCGCGTCTTCCTGCACGGTGAATGGTCGTCCTTCGAGGAACTCGAACTGCAGAATCTCCCAGCAGGCGCCGTCCATGTACCGCCGCGACACGGGAAGTTGGTCCGCACCCGTGTAGGCCACGGTCCCCCACCCCTCGGACAATACCCCGATCCGCTCCGGCGTGGTCATGGGACGCAAGTACCGATCGATCAGCTCGTACCCCAGGTTGTTGCTCGAGCTCTTGTGAGGATCGTTCCGTCGCTGCAGCCGGGCGTAGGAGGCGAGCAAGGTCCGATCCCCCCGCGTCTCGGGAGGATACGCCCCCAACTCGGCGTCGATGGCCGCGGCAGCGACCATCAGGACCA
>JBAZUN010000107.1:0-14737 GCA_041661365.1 Candidatus Latescibacterota bacterium | reverse complement strand
GTGCTCCTTCGGGGACATGCTGCGGGTTCCGGGCAGCGGCGAGGACCTCCTCTCGGTCAAGGCCCGGGGCGGCGACGTCCGGATGGTCTACTCGCCGATGGACGCCCTGGAGCTGGCCCGCCGGCATCCGGACCGCCAGGTGGTCTTCTTCGCCGTCGGCTTCGAGACCACGGCGCCGGCCAACGCCATGGCCGCGTACCAGGCCCGGCGGGACCGGCTGCCCAACTTCTCCCTGCTGGTCTCCCAGGTGCTGGTGCCGCCGGCCATCGAGGCGATCCTGTCCGCCCCCGAGTGCCGGGTCCAGGGATTCCTGGCCGCCGGGCACGTCTGCATGGTCATGGGGTACCGCCAGTACGAGCCGCTGGCCGACCGCTACCGGGTGCCGATCGTGGTCACCGGGTTCGAGCCGCTGGACATCCTGCTGGGGCTGCTGGCCTGCGTCCGCCAGCTCGAAGAGGGCCGGGCCGAGGTGGAGAACCAGTACCCGCGCAACGTCCGGCCCGAGGGGAATCCGTCGGCGCGGCAGCTCATCGAGCAGGTGTTCGAGGTTGTGCCCCGCAAGTGGCGCGGGATCGGCGAGATCCCGGCCAGCGGCCTGGGGCTGCGGCCCGAATACGCCGAGCTGGACGCTGAGCACCGGTTCGGCGTGGCCGACCACGTGGCCGCCGAGGACCCGGACTGCGTGAGCGGCCTGGTGCTGCAGGGCCGGCGCCGGCCGCACGAGTGTCCCTGCTTCGGGGGGCGGTGCACCCCGGAGCATCCCCTCGGCGCCACCATGGTCTCGTCCGAAGGGGCCTGCGCCGCCTATTACCGGTACCGACGGCGCCAACCCGTGGAGGCGGTGGTATCCCCATGAGCGGCGCGGTTAGCCTGGCCTGTCCGGTCCCGTTGCGCGACTACCCGCGGGTGCTGCTGGCCCACGGCGGGGGTGGCCGTCTGATGGCCGACCTCATCGAGCGGATCTTCCTGCCGGCCTTCGACAACCCCTATCTGCGGCGGCAGCACGACGGCGCCGTGGTCCCCCTGGCCGGGGTCCGGGTCGCGCTGTCGACCGACTCCTACGTCGTCTCCCCGCTCTTCTTCCCGGGCGGGGACATCGGCACCCTGGCGGTCAACGGCACGGTCAACGACCTGGCCATGTGCGGGGCCAGGCCGCTCTACCTGACCGCCGGCTTCATCATCGAGGAAGGGCTGCCGATGGAGCAGCTCACCCGCGTGGCGGGCTCCATGCGCCGGGCGGCCCTGGCCGCCGGGGTGGCGCTGGTCACCGGGGACACCAAGGTGGTGGAGCGGGGGAAAGGGGACGGCCTCTTTATCAACAGCGCCGGGATCGGTCTGGTCGCCGGCGACCTGGAGATCGGTCCGGAGCGCGTGGTCCCGGGGGACGCGATCCTGCTCAGCGGCGACGTGGGCCGGCACGGGGTTGCCATCATGGCGCGGCGCGAGGGGCTGGAGTTCGAGTCGACCGTGACCAGCGACTGCGCCCCGCTGGCCGGGCCGGTGCTGGCCCTGCTCGAGGCGGGGATCGAGGTCCACTGCCTGCGCGACCTGACCCGGGGCGGGCTGGCCACGGCCCTGGTCGAGATCACCGAGAGTGCTGGCCTGACCACGGCGATCCAGGAGCAGGAGATCGAGGTGACGGCCGAGGTCCAGGGGGCCTGCGAGATCCTCGGCCTCGACCCGCTCTACGTGGCCAACGAGGGGAGGTTCGTCGCCTTCGTGCCCGAGGCCGAGGCCGACCGGGCGAGAGAGATCCTGGCCGCTGACCCGGTGACCGCTGGGGCCCGGATCGTCGGTCGGGTCATCGATCGCGGCGCTGGGGGCGTGGTCCTGGAGAACCGGTTCGGCACCCGCCGTGCCCTCGACCGGCTCAGCGGGGAGCAACTGCCGCGGATCTGCTAGACCTTAAGATCCGATCGGAATCAGCCCCGGGGCAGCCGGGCGTTGGCCAGCAACTGGTGGCGGGTGGTCTCGAGCCGCTGGGTCATCACCTGCACCAGACGGACCAGCAGTTGGTACCCCAGCTCGTGGTTCTCCTCGCACTGGGCCCGCAGCCGGCGGCCGTCCAGGGCGATGACCTGAGTGGTCTCCAGGGCCCGGGCGTTGAACCGCCAACGATGGGGCGGCACCAGCCACGACCAGCCCAGCACGTCCCCGGCCTCCAGCGACTGCAGCGCCACCGGGTGCTCCTCCTGGCTCAGCTCCAGGGCGACCCGACCGTGGTGGAGCACGAAGAAGAAATCCGCGCGCTCCCCCTCTCTACAGAGGTATTGCCCTGCCTCGAACCGGGCGTAGTCGGCGCTGTCGGCCAGGAAGGCCAGGTGCTCGGGGACCAGTCCCCGGAAGAAGGGCTGATCCCCCAACAGCCGCTCCAGCTCGGCCCGATCCTTGGTCGGTGGCATCTCGACTCCTTTGCGCGGCAATGGAGCGGTCGGATTCAAACCTGGACCCCGTGCTCCGCAGCGGGAAGCGCGGGGCGGCGGGTAAGATAGCGAACCGTACCCCCCTGAGCCAGGGCGACAAGGCCGCCGCCGGCCGTGACACGGGAGCCCCAGGACTCCGGCAGAACCGGACAGGGATGTCCCAGATCGACCGGGACGGTCGGACGCGGCCCGCAGGACCGGACCGTCTCCCCGATGGCACGAATCTTGTTATGAACTTGCTGAGCGCTCCGGCCCGCGCAATACCCAGGAATCCGCGCTATTGCGAGAAAAGCCCATGATCCCTCCCTCGGACAGCGCCGACCCCGAGGACCTGGCCCTGAAAGGGCCCGGTCTGGTGTTGGTCGATTTCTGGGCCCCGTGGTGCGACGTCTGCCAGGCCACCAGCCTGCTGGCCGAGGAGCTGGCCGAGCGGTACCAGGGAGCGGTGAGAACCGTCAAGGTCAACGTGGACGAGCGCCCGGTGCTCGCGGCGCGGTATCAGGTCCACGCCGTTCCCACCTTGGCCGTGATCGAGGACGGCCAGCTCATCGAGCAGTTCGCCGGGGTAGCCTCGCGGGAGAAGGTGCAGGAATCGATCGAGGGGGTGCTGGCCCGCCGGATCTGAGGATCCGCGGTTCCGTCAGCCTAGCAGCCCGTTGAAAAAGCCGCTTTGGTTGACGAGGCCGAGGGCGGACGGGGTCTGGCTAGGCGCGCGAGCGGCGCCAGGGCTCGTCCGCACCGGCCGCAGCCCGAATGGGCTTTTTCAACGGGCCGCTAGGGCGCGGCGCACCTGGTCGAGCAGCTCGGCCACGGCAAAGGGCTTCTGCAGGACGGGGAGACGTCCCCGCCGGACCCGCTCCCAGTCCGGGTGTTCGTCGATGAATCCCGTGACCAGCAGTGCGGCCAGCCCGGGCTGCGCCCCCAGCAGCTCGAAGACCAGCTCGGTCCCGCGCCCGTCCGGCAGCAGCACGTCGCTCAAGACCAGCGCGTACCCTCCCTCGGCCTCCATGAAGCGGGCGTTGGCCTCGGCCACCGTCCCGGTGGTGGTCACCGCGTACCCGTGCTCGGTGAGGGCCCGCGCGGTCCGCTCGCGCAGCTCGGGGTCGTCCTCGAGGAGGAGGATCCGCTCCCCGCTCCCCCGCTGACCGGCCCTGGCAACCGGCTCGCTCGGTCCCCGCTCGGGCCGGACCCGCTCGAGAGCCGGGAGGTGGACCAGGAAGCGGCTGCCGTACCCCGGGCGGCTCTCCACCTCGATCCAGCCGCCGTGGGCCTGCACGATCCCGTAGACCACCGACAGCCCGAGCCCGGTCCCCTTCCCCTCCTCCTTGGTGGTGTAGAACGGCTCGAAGATCCGCAGCCGCACCTCCTCGCTCATCCCGCACCCGGTGTCCCCGACCTCCAGGCAGACGAACCGTCCGGGCCGGGCCTGACTGTACCGCCGTCGGTACTCCTCGTCGACCACCAGGTTGCGGGTGGCGAAGGTCAGGGTGCCTCCCTCGGGCATGGCGTCACGGCTGTTCAGCGCCAGGTTGAGGATGACCTGGTCGATGTTGCTCGCGTCGGCGCTGGTCGCGGCCAGGTCCTCGGCCAGGTGCAGCTCCACCACGATCCGCTCGCCGAGGAGCCGGCCGAGCATCTTGCGCAGCTCCTGCACGTGGTGGTTCAGGTCGATCGACCGGGGCTCCATCTGCTGCCGCCGGCTGAAGAGCAGGAGCTGCCGCGCCAGGTTGGCCCCGCGCAGGACCACCTTGCGGATCTTGAGCAGATCGTCGCGCAGCTCCGGGTGGTGATCGCTCCCGGCCAGGAGCAGGTCAACGTCGAACAGGATGATCCCCAACTGGTTGTTGAAGTCGTGGGCGATCCCGCCGGCAAGCTGGCCGATCGACTCCATCTTCTGGGCCTGCAGAAGCTGGGCCTCGAGCTGCTTGCGAGCCGTGATGTCGCGGACGATCCCGGTGTACATCACGCGGTCGCCCAGGCGGAACTGGCTGACCGACAGCTCGATCGGGAAGACGGCGCGGTTCCGGTGGAGCCCCTCGACCTCGCGGCCGATCCCGATGATGTGGGCCTCGCCGGTCTCCAGGTACCGGGCCATGTACTCCCGGTGCCGGCCGGCGAACGGCTCGGGCATCAGCAGGCTCACGTTGCGGCCGACCACCTCGGCGGAGCGATATCCGAAGATCCGCTCGGCGGCCGGGTTGAACGATTCGATCGTCCCCTGGTCGTCGACCGTGATGACCCCGTCGATCACGGTGTCGACCACCGAGCGGTACCGCTCCTCGCTGGCGGACAGGCTAGCGCTCCGGTTCTCCGCCACTACCAGCCGGCGGCGGAGGGTGCGGATCTCCTCGATCAGCTCTTCCCTGCTCTTCTGATGATCGTCCATGGGATGGATCGCGGTGCGTCGGCCGGGTCAGGTGCGGGCAGCAGAGGGGAACCGCGGCAAGGCGTGCGGGCCGGTGCTAAGATCGGCGTCAGGAGGAAGGTATACAAGGGAGACGGGGACGCCACTCCCGGTCCAGATTGAGCGGTCGCCAAGTGGGACAGCACCGTCGCATCCTCCTGGCCGGAATCATCGTGATACAGCAGCCATGCGGCAGGAGGATCAAGGCAGATCGCCTCCAATGCGCCTGGTGCGAGCCGCGGCCGATCGGCAGATTACCGTGCCTGCTTGCGGCTGTCGGCTGTCGCGACCTCGCTCCTGCCGGCCTCGGCGAACAGGCAGATGGCCCAGCTCACCTGTCTTCAGGTGCGGCCAGGGCGGGTGCAAGGACATGACCCCGGAGTCAGGAGGTTCGGAGATGGACAACATCCTGTGCGTCGAGTGGCAGGCCCTGCAGCGGTTCACCACGGCCGTGTTTCGCGGGCTGGGGATGCCGCCGGCGGACGCCGAGCTGGAGGCCGAGGTCCTGGTCTGGGCCAACCTCCGCGGGGTCGACTCGCACGGCGTGCAGCGGATCGCCGAGTATTCCCGGGCGGTTGACGAGGGGAACATGAACCCCCGGCCCCGGATCCGGGTCGAGAAGGAGAGTGCGGCGGCCCTTCTGGTCGAGGGGGATCGGGCCTTCGGCCCGGTGGTCACGGTCTACTCCCTGAACCTGGCCATGGCCAAGGCGAGGCGCGAGGGGGTGGCTTGGGCCCTGATCCGCAACACCACCCACCAGGGCGCCATGGGATACTACACCCAGCGGGCCGCCCGCCAGGGGATCGCCGCGATCGCGGTCGTCTGCAACCCGCCCAACATGGCGCCTCCCGGGGCCCGGGCCGCCGGGGTGCACAACTCGCCGATCTCCATCGCGGTCCCGGCCGGAGCCGACGGCGACCTCACCCTGGACATGGCCACCAGCGTGGCCGCCGGGGGGAAGGTCCAGGTCGCCGTGGACAAGGGGATGGAGATCCCGCTCGACTGGGCCCTGGACGCTGACGGCCGACCGACCCCGGACCCGCGTCAGGCGAAGTTCCTGCAGCCGGCAGGGGGGTACAAGGGGTACGGCCTCGCCCTGATGTTCGAGTGCCTATCCAGCCTGATGGCCGGCAACCCCCTGGTGACCTCGACCATCGTCGGCCCCGAGCCGGTGCGGCCCGGCACCCAGAACAGCTTCCTCGCGGTCCTCGACGTCGGTTTCTTCACCGATCCAGCCGAATACCGCTGTAACGTCGACCTCCTGATCCGCACGGAGAAGGGCCTGCCCCGGCTTCCCGGCGTCGAGGAGATCCTGGTTCCGGGGGAACCCGAAGCGCGGGTCCTGGCCGACCGCCTGGCCCACGGGATCCCGCTACCGGCCGGCACAATGGCCAAGCTGCAGGCCGCCGCCGAGCGCTTCGGCCTCGCGGTCCCTAGTCCCTGCTGACGGAGTTGGCCACGCTCTGAGCCAGTACACCCGTTATCGTTATCTGCGCTTCCAGACCCGCCCATCCCCTCGGTAGTCTTGCCCGGCTCTATTCTAGGTCCGGACAACTCTGCTGCCGCTTGGTGGTGTGCAGAGGCGGGGGTGCCGAAATCGCCGGCTATCCAGCAGTTGGTATCCCCGCGGAACCCTTGGCCGGTCGCTTCGTCACCGGTCAATATCAATAAATCTTGATATTGACATTTATCGTTTTCGCGACTAGATTCTCGGCGTCCTGTTCACCCGAACCGGCCGCCTGACCGATGCCTGATCTCCTCCGCGTGCACAAGGCCTTGGCCGACCCGACCCGCCTCCGTCTGGTCCGGCTCCTGGCGCGCGGCCCCTTGAGCGTCAACGAGATCATCGAGGTGCTGCGGATGGGGCAGAGTCGGGTCTCCCGGCACCTCAAGATCCTCGCCGAGGCCGGCCTGGTCGCCAGCCGGCGTCAGGGAACCTGGATCTACTACCAGGTCAACCCGGCCGATCCCGACCCCCTGGTGGCCGACGCCGTGGGGCTGGTCCAGCGACACGAGCACGACGTGGCCCGGTATACCGAAGACCTCCAATCCTTGGAAGCCGTCATCGAGCGCCGGCGCGAGCAGACCCGCACCTTCTTCGACGGCATCACCGACCCCGACGCCCTGCACCCCCTGATCAACGGCGACCTCTACCGAAGGGTGGCCCTGTCCCTGCTTCCCGAACACTGCCAAGCGGTCGTCGACCTGGGCACCGGCGCGGGGCTGCTCCTGCCCGGCCTGCTCGGTCGGGCCGATCGCGTCATCGCTGTGGACGCCTCGACCACGATGCTCGAGCTGGCCCGCCGCACTGCCGCGGCCGACGCGGCCCGATGCGATTTCCGGCTGGGCGACCTCGGTCACCTGCCCGTGGCCGACGGAGAAGCGGACGCGGTGATGGCCTGCATGGTCCTCCACCACCTCTCCGATCCACGCGGAGCCCTGGTCGAGGCCCGGCGGGTGCTGCGGCCCGGTGGCCGGCTGGCCATCGTCGACCTGCAGCAGCACGAGGACGAAAGCCTGCGCGACCGGATGGCCGACCTCTGGCTCGGGTTCACCCCGGAAGAGGTAGAAGGCTGGCTCCGGGAACTGGGATTCACCATCGCCGGGACCGAGGTCATCGGTCACCCCGGCAGACACCCACTCATCGCCGTCAAAGGACAGAAACCATGAGTCAAGCCGCCGCCCGCGTCCTCAACCCCGACTACAAGGTCCGCGACCTCTCCCTGGCCGATTGGGGCCGCAAGGAGATCGTCCTGGCCGAGAAGGAGATGCCCGGCCTGATGGCCCTGCGGGAGCAATACCGGACCAGCCGGCCGCTTCAGGGGGCCCGCATCGCCGGCTCGCTCCACATGACCATCCAGACCGCGGTGCTGATCGAGACCCTGATCGAGCTGGGGGCTCAGGTCCGTTGGGCCTCGTGCAATATCTTCTCGACCCAGGACCACGCGGCCGCGGCCATCGCCGCGCGCGGGATCCCGGTCTTTGCCTGGAAGGGGGAGAGCGAGGAGGAGTACTGGTGGTGCACCGACCGCACGGTGAACTGGCCCGACAACGGCGGCCCGAACATGCTCCTCGACGACGGCGGCGACGTCACCATGTGGGTCCACGACAAGCGGCCCGACCTACTGCCGGCGATCCGCGGGGTCTCCGAGGAGACGACGACCGGGGTGCACCACCTCTACCGCCGGCTCAAGGAAGGCACCCTCAAGATCCCGGCGATGAACGTCAACGACAGCGTCACCAAGTCCAAGTTCGACAACCTGTACGGCTGCCGCGAGTCGTTGGCCGACGGGATCAAGCGGGCCACCGACATCATGGTCGCCGGTAAGGTGGTCGTAGTCGCCGGGTACGGCGACGTGGGCAAGGGGTGCGCCCAGTCCATGCGCGGCTTCGGCGCCCGGGTGATCATCACCGAGATCGACCCGATCTGCGCCCTGCAGGCGGCCATGGAGGGGTACGAGGTCAAGCCGATGGAGGAGGCGGTCGCCGAGGGGGACATCTTCGTCACCACCACCGGCTGCAAGGACGTCGTCAGCGTGGCCCAGATGGCGCGGATGAAGGACGCGGCGATCGTCTGCAACATCGGCCACTTCGACGTGGAGATCGACGTGGCCGGTCTGCTGGCCTATCCCGGGGTCCAGCGCCTGGAGATCAAGCCCCAGGTCGACCAGTTCACCTTCCCGGACGGCCACTGCGTGCTGCTGCTGGCCGAGGGTCGGCTGGTCAACCTTGGGTGCGCCACCGGTCACCCATCCTTTGTCATGTCGAGCTCCTTCACCAACCAGGTCCTGGCCCAGATCGAGCTGTTCACCAACCCCGGGAAGTACCCGGTCGGGGTCTACATGCTCCCCAAGAAGCTCGACGAGATGGTCGCCCGGCTCCACCTGCAGAAGCTGGGGGTGAGGATCGACACCCTCACTCCCGGGCAGGCCGAGTACCTGGGTCTGCCGACCGAGGGTCCGTACAAGCCCGAGCATTATCGGTACTGAGCCAGCCGCCCCGGCAGTCTACCGACGACGCTTCGCGCGATTCGACCGGGAGTCCCGGCACCATGGGGCTCTCGGTTCTGTCTATCCCTGTTCGCTCATTTGACGGCACTCCTCAGCAGAAGCCCCAACTCCCGCAACTGCGCCTCGCTCACCTCGCCCGGGGCGCCCATCAGCAGGTCCTGGGCGTTCTGGTTCATGGGGAAGGCGATCACCTCGCGGATGTTGGGCTCGTCGGCCAGTAGCATGACCAGCCGGTCGATCCCCGGCGCGATCCCGCCGTGGGGCGGCGCGCCGAAGCGGAAGGCCCGCAGCATCCCGCCGAACCGCCGCTCCACCTCCTCGCGCGGGTACCCGGCCAGCTCGAACGCCTTGTACATCACCTCCGGTCGATGGTTGCGGATCGCTCCGCTCGACAGCTCGATCCCGTTGCAGACGATGTCGTACTGATACGCCAGCACCTCCAGCGGCGGCGTCGACTCCAGCGCCTCCAGCCCGCCCTGGGGCATGGAGAACGGGTTGTGCGAAAAGTCGGTCCGCCCTTCTATCTCGTTCCACTCGTACATGGGGAAGTCGACGACCCAGCAGAAGCGATATACCCCCGACTCCCGCAGCCCCAGCAGGTCGGCCAGGTGCAGCCGCACCTGCCCTGCCCGCGTTGCCGTCTCCGGCTCTGGCCCGGCCAGCAGCAGCACCGCTGATCCGGCCCCGGCCTCGACAGTCTGACGCAGCCGCCCGGTCAGCTCCTGCCCGAGGGCATGGGCCAGTCCGCCAAGGCTGCCGTCCTCCCCGAAGGTCACCCAGGCCAGGCGTCCGCCGAGACGCTCGACGAACTCCCCAAGCCGATCGTAGAACGCGCGCGGCTGCCTTGCAGCGTCGTCCAGCCGCAGCGCCCGCACCACGCCCCCTTCCTCCACGATCTGCCGGAAGAGCCGGAACCCCGAGCCGGCGAATAGGCCGGACAGGTCGCGGATCTCGAGCCCGAACCGCAGATCGGGCTTATCCGTGCCGTACCGCCGCAACGCCTCGCGATAGGGGATGCGGGGGAAGGGGCAGGAGGTTACCGGCCAGTCGCTGAACTCATCGAAGAGCCCGGCCAGCACGCCCTCGACCACGGTCAGGACGTCCTCTTGCTCGACAAAGGCCATCTCCAGGTCGAGCTGGTAGAACTCTCCGGGCGAGCGGTCGGCCCGCGCGTCCTCGTCCCGGAAACAAGGCGCGATCTGGAAGTACCGGTCGAACCCCGAGACCATCAGCAACTGCTTGAACTGCTGCGGTGCCTGGGGCAGGGCGTAGAACTGGCCCCGGTGCAGCCGGCTGGGCACCAGGAAGTCCCGCGCTCCCTCGGGCGAGCTGCAGGTCAGGATCGGGGTTTGGATCTCGGTGAACCCCAGCTCGGTCATCCGGAGGCGCAGGCTGGCGATCACCTCGGCGCGGAACTGGATCCGCCGGTGCAGACCGCGACGCCGCAGGTCGAGGAAGCGATGGGTGAGTCGCACCTGCTCGGACACGACCCGTTCCTCAGCGATCGCGAAGGGCAGGACCGTGGCCTGGCTGCGCACCTCCAGACCGCGAGCCAGCACCTCCACCTCGCCGGTGTCCAAGGCCGGATTGAGATTCTCCGGGGTACGGCACGCCACCTCGCCGGTAACGGTGACCACCGACTCCGGACTCAGATCCCGCGCCAGAGCCGATTCTTCCCGGTCCGCCTGGAAGACCACCTGGGTCACGCCGTAGTGGTCCCGCAGGTCGACGAAGAGCACACCGCCGTGGTCGCGCAGGCGATGAACCCAGCCACTGAGCCGGACCGTCTGGTCGGCGTGCTCGCGGCGCAGCGCGCCGCAGGTGTGGGTGCGATAGGGGTGCATGGTCGCTGGCTCCCAGGTTGCGAGGCGTACACGAAAAAACCCGCGCGCGATCGCGGATCGCGGCGGGTCGGAGAATGCGGTCTGTGTGGTCAGTCCCTCGTCAGAACACGCTCCTCCCCGCCCGCCGGCGGTTGGCGTCGGCGTTCAGGCGGTTGTTCAACGTATTCCTCAAGGTCTGCATGATCGGTCTTTCCGTCGCCTGCGAAGATAGCTCCGGCCAGGTCCTGGACGCAAGAGGTTCAGGCGTAGTATCGGCCGTAAGGGCGAGTCCTTTGACCTCTCGTTGGGCCAGCATTCCCGGGGTGCGACAGTCCGAGATGATCTCCGCGGCAGAATGCTTGAGAGGGCCACGGCTCGTCCAGCGGGCTGAGCCTGGCGGGACGGTGCGGTGCTGCCCGACCGACTCGCGGCACGGGTAGCGCGCTTCCTACCCTCCCCGTCCGTCATCGTCCGGGGCGCTTGAGGCCAAGGCCCCCATGCAGCCGAGGAAGGTGGGCTCGGGCAAGTCGAGGAGCGCGGCGGCGCCTTGAAAATCCTACCCAGTCGGTCTGGCCTAGTAGCCCGTTGAAAAAGCCTGTTCGGGCTGCGGCCGGGTGCTGACGGGTTCTTGCGTCGTTGCCCTCGCTTGCCGCATCTCCCCTCGATGCGGCGCCGCTTGCGCGCCTACCCCGTCATCCCTCGGCCTCGCTCGTCAAAAGCGACTTCTTCAACGGGCTGTTGGGACGCGGGGGAGGTGCTCGCGGAGCATTGGTCCATGAGCCGGACCGCAGCAGTCCCCCTTCTCCATTGCTTCCGCGGCATGATGTACGTCACCGAGCTCTCCGGCTGGCCAAGCCCGAGCCGGAGGACCACCGTCACCTGCTGCGAGCCTTCGCCTGCAGACGTGATCGAGCCGTACGCATTCACGACTGCCCGACCAGCTCCCGGGTCGTCGAGACCGTCGGCTTGCACGCTATCAAGTCATCGCCGTCGCCGATTGTGCGCGTCCCCGCGCGCCTGCTCATCCGTCCAGCGGGCTCTTGACCGCCAACCCACCCCGGTTGAGCACGTGGGTATAGATCATCGTCGTGCTTACGTCGCGGTGGCCCAGCAGTTCCTGAACCGTGCGGATGTCGTACCCTGCCTCCAGCAGGTGGGTGGCGAAGCTATGGCGAAAGGTGTGGCAGTGAACCGATTTGGTCATGCCGCATAGCGTTGCCGCGCGCCGCACAGCCTTCTGCACCGTGGTCTCGTGCAGATGATGGCGGCGCCACTCACCGGATTCCTTGTCCTGGTAATGTCCCGAGGCGGCAAACACGAACTGCCATCCCCACTCGCGCGAGGCTGACGGGTATTTGCGAGCCAGCGCATACGGCAGTGCCGTGGCTCCTCGGCCAACCCGTAAGTCAGCCTGGTGCTGCAGGCACCGACGGTGCAGATGCTCACGTAGAGCCGGAGACACTGAGACAGGCAGGACCGTGACGCGGTCTTTGGCGCCCTTGCCGTCGCGCACGCGGATCTCGCTACGTTCGAAGTCCACATCCTTGACCCGCAGCCGCAGCCCCTCCATCAGCCTCAGACCGCAGCCGTAGAGCAGCTTGGCCACCAGTTGTGGCGCCCCGGACATGGCGTCGACAACCTGACGGGTTTCGTCCCGAGTGAGTACCACCGGAATCCGTTCTGACCGCCGTGCCCGGATAGCTTGGATCTTGTCGTCCAGCGTCTTCCCCAGAACCTGCCGGTAGAGGAAAAGGAGCGCGCCCATGGCCTGATTCTGCGTGCTGGTCGCCACCCGCGCATCAACCGCCAGGTGCGAGAGGAAGGCCTCGATTTCAGGCGCTCCCATCTCATCGGGGTGGCGCTTGCCGTGGAAGAGCACGAATCGCCTGATCCAGAGCACATAGCACTGCTCGGTCCGGGGCGAGTAGTGCTTCAGCCGCATCGCTTGGCGGACCCGGTCGAGCAGCCTTACGGGAGCTTCCAGCATCGCCGGAGTTCCACGCAAAGTGTTTGGTTTTGATCCGGATGCGTGGTATCTTGGAATCATAGGTGTGTATCCGGCTACGCAAGTCGATAATTTGCCGTCGCCAATATGTGATTATTTTTTAATTGACTTAGGCCAACCAAGGGCAGCGCGATGAGCCATATATAGCAAACAAGGAGCCGGCGTGGACCAGGTTGCTGCTGGTGGCTAGACGCGAGCGATCTAGCTTGCAGGTGGAGTGAGGCTGACCAAGCAGGGATTGGCCGACGGCAAGCGGATACAGTTAGCTCCTCTCCAGCGCCGGCCTGCTATTGGCCATATGAAGGATGCTGAAACCCGGCTGCAATCGTGCTCCGATCCGGCCAAGGTCAGGTCAGCTCGCGAATCCGATGTCTTCGTCGAATGGTTATCACAGAATGATTTCGGGGCTAACTGCCAGATTACCGATTTTTTTCCGCTCATTCAGTAGTTAGGCTGAAAAGAGCAAACGACGATCACGATCATGATAACGACATGATCGGCCTTGCCGCAGTCTGCCGGCGAAAGCGCAAGCGGGAAGGACGGTGCGGGTTGGCAGGCGATGGAGACGTCCGGCCAGAGGTCTGGCCTCTACCGCCGGCAGTGGCTCATGTGAAGCGAAACCGTGCGCGGCGGGGCGCGTGTCGGCCGGCATGGTCACTGACTGCGACCACGGCGAGCGCTTGCTACGGTCGGGACGGCGGGCAGGCAAAGTGCGCCCCGCTTCAGAGCCCGTGCCCACGGGATGCTGTGGACGCCAATAGCTGGCGATGAAAGCCGTCGCTCGCGGGTACCAGGGTACCAGCCTGCAACCTTGCGTGCCTTGGGACGCCCGTGGTCGAGTGCGGACGGACCGTCAAGAATGCCATCGCGAAGCAACGAACAGCCTAACCACGGCATGCAGCGGACCGGCTGGCGCCGGCCGCTGATGCCGAACGTTAGGCTGAAAGCACAAACGACGATCACGATCATGATAAAGACATGATCGGCCTTGCCGCAGTCTGCCGGCGAAAGCGTAACCGGGAAGGACGGCACGGGTTGGCCGGCGATGAAGACGTACGGCCAAGGGTCTGGCCTCTACCGCTGGCTGTGGCTCATGTAGACCGAAACTGTGCGGGGCGGGGCGCGCGTCGACCTGCATGGTCACTGACCGCGATCATGGCGAGCGCTTGATGCGGTCGGGACGACGAGCCGACGAAGTGCGCCCCGCTTCGGAGCCAGTGCCCACGTGGTGATGTGGACGCCAATAGCTGGCGATGAAAGTCGTCGCTCGCGGGCACCCGGGTACCAGCCTGCAACCTTGCGCACCTTCGGACGCCCGTGGTCGAGTGCGAACGGACCGACAAGAATGCCACCGCGAACCGACGAACAGCCTAACCACGGCATGCAGCGGACCGGCGGTGCCGGCCGCTGATGCCGAACGTTGGCCTGATGGGAGACCGATCTCATGCGACACCCCAAGTCAGCCGGAGCGGCACCGCGACGCTGGACATCCCTTGGTGCCACTTGCGCACTGCTGCTAGTCGTCGGGGCGCTAGCCACTGGCGCGAATGCGCAGATCGTCCAAGTCGCGGACGTTTTTGCCTTCGTCGACTACGGGATAACCGGCGTAATGATCCCGGTTGAATGGCAGCCCCTCGCCGATTCGGTATCTCAGGTCGCTTTGAGCGATGCACGGTACCCACACGACATCTACTTCGGGTGGGTTTTTCTCATCGGCGACACCAGGGTTACTGCGGCCTACACGGTCTATAGCAAGTACGGGAGGGTGAACACCGCGGTCGCCATTCACCTAGCTACCCCGGCGAACGCGCAGCTGACCACGGAACAGCGGGATGCGCTCGTGGCGGCGGGCTTCGCCAGCCGGGAAGGCACCACTTTGGGTGACACTCGCGGCGCCGTGGAAGCGGCCTATGGCGTCCCCACCCACTCGGCCGGCTGGAACGGGAGGTGGTTCGCCAAGCTCTGGTATTGGGTGGGCGACGACCGTTTCACCCTGAACTCTGAGCTGCTGGGCACCTTCTGCTCTGCATGCGAAAACGACCCACCTTCGACGTTCGAGGCCCTCTACTTAT
>JBAZUN010000106.1:0-14750 GCA_041661365.1 Candidatus Latescibacterota bacterium | reverse complement strand
CTTCAGACGCCCGGGCCGGGTTGGCGTGGATCCCCGGCTCGCCGTCGCGAAGCCGCCGCACCAGCTCGAAGGCGGTCATCCCCGCGCGCTCTTCATCGAGCTGGAGCTGCACCAGCGGCACCTCGCTCCGCTTGGGGTCGGAGACCACCTGCAGCTCGGCGTGCCGCGCCCCGCGGGCAGCCGTCACCAGGCCCTCCATCAACGCGAGCCACCGGCCGCGCCGGGCGGCGGGGTCCTCCTCGACGAACAGGCGCAGGGCCGTCAGCAGGCCGACGATCTCCTCCTTCCCCACCTTGCACGGCCGGCCGATGCCGTGTTGCGGGGCGCCGGGCAGCCGGTCTCGGTCGATCAGCCCGGGCGGCGGGTTCCACAACTCCCAATAGACGTCGAGATCGAGGTGCTGCAGGGCCGCGGCCGAGATCAGGTCGCGTCGACCGCAGAGGAAGCCCGAGGCCTGCGGTCCGCGGATCGCCTTGCCGCCGCTGAAGGCCACCAGGTCGGCGCCCGCGGCGATGAACCGTCTCAGATTTTCGGCCGGCGGCAATTGAGCCGCCGCGTCGACCAGGACCGGCACGCCGGCCGCGTGCGCCACCGCCACCACCTCGGGGAGCAGGGGAAGCGACCGGGGATTGGCCACATAGCAGACCGCCGCGGTCTCGGCGTCGATGGCGGCGGCGATCTCCCAGGCCTCGGTGTCGCGGACCCCGGCGCCGCTGAAGCGGTCGGCGATCCCGACCTCGACCAGCTCGACGCCGACCGTGCGCACCGCGTGGTCGTAGAAGTTCCGGTGGCTGCGGGGGATGACGACGCGGCGCTTCATCCCGCGGGTGTCGGGCAGCCGGTTCATCTTCCCCGGATCCAGACCGGTGACGCAGGCCGCCGTGCCCAGCAGCAGGGCCGCGGCCGCTCCCGAGGTGACGTATCCGGCCTCGGCGCCGGTGACCTCGGCGATGATCTCGCTGGCACGCGCCTGCAGCTCGGCGATCTCGACGCAGAACTGCGAGGCCTCGCGCATGGCGTCGGCCACCTCGAGCGGCATGATCGCGCCGCTCAGCCGGGTGGCCGCGCCGACGGCATTGATCACCGGGCGCACGCCCAGTCGCTCGTAGACGTTGCTCATCGCGGACGGCCGTCGCGGGTGTAGGCCAGGCCCGGGGCCGGGTACCGGTCGCAGAGGACGCGGACCTCGGCGGCGATCCCGGCGTAGGCCCGACGTCGATCGTCGAGAGCACCACCAGCCTCGGCGCGGATCGCGGCGACCCGCGAGATCCAGGTCGCCACCAGCCGCATCTCGGCCTCGCCGAAACCGCGGCTGGTAACGGCCGGCGTTCCCAGCCGGACCCCGCTGGGGTGGAGCGCCGGCTGCTGGTCGAAGGGGATGCGGTTGAAGTTGCAGACGATCCCCGAGGCGTCCAGGGCCTTGGCCAACTGCCGGCCGGTAACCCCGCGCGAGGTGGCGTCGATCACCACCAGATGGTTGTCGGTACCGCCGGTGAGGACCCGGAACCCCTGCTCCTGGAGCGCGGCGGCTAGAACTCGCGCATTGTCGACGATCCGGCGGGCGTACTGGCGAAACTCGGGCCGGGCCGCCTCGCCGAGGGCCACGGCCAGGGCCGCGGTGACGTGGTTGTGGGGGCCGCCCTGCAGGCCGGGAAAGACCGCCTTGTCGACGGCCTCGGCGAACTGCCGGCGACAGAGGATCATCCCGCCGCGCGGACCACGCAGCGATTTGTGCGTCGTCGTGGTGACGACGTCGACGTGGGGCACGGGGCTCGGGTGAACCCCGCCGACCACCAGCCCCGAGAGGTGGGCGATGTCGGCGATGACCAGGGCGCCGACGCTATGACCGATCGCCGCGAAGCGCTCGAAGTCAATGGTGCGGGGGTAGGCGGAGTGACCGCAGACGAGCAGACGCGGCCGGTGCTGTCGGGCCAGGCGCTCGATCTCGTCGAAGTCGAGGCGGCAGTCCTCGACCCGCACGCCGTAGTGGACGGCCCGGTAGATCATCCCGGAGATACTCAGCGGATCGCCGTGGGTGAGGTGGCCTCCGTGGGCCAGGGACTGGCCCATGATGGTGTCCCCGGGCTTGGCCAGGGCCACGTACACCGCGAGGTTGGCGGGGGAGCCGGAATAGGGCTGGACGTTGACGTGCTCGGCGCCGAACAGGTCGCGGGCGCGCTGGACGCACAGCTCCTCCAGCTTGTCGACCTGCTGCTGTCCCTCGTAGTAGCGCCGGTGCGCGTACCCCTCGGAGTACTTGTTGGTCATCACCGAGGCGGTAGCCTGGAGCACGGCCTTGCTGACGTAGTTCTCCGAGGCGATGAGCCGGATCTTGGCGTGCTGTCTTCGGTTCTCGGCGGCGAGGATGCGCGCCACCTCGGGATCCGCGTCCCGCAGACCTGACATACCCCTCCTTACCCGAGGGCCGGTGGCGGCATCGCCCGACCGACGCGCGCCCGACCGAGCCGTCTTTGCCCGCCGCGAGGGTTTGCTGTACCGTTGTTCGCGGCAGCGTTTTCACAACTTAACGCAGAGGTTCCCCATGGGCAAGTACCTCGGGATCGACGCCAGCACGCAGTCGATGACCGGGCTGATCATCGATACCGACACCGGTCGCCTCACGGCCGAGAAGTCGATCAGCTTCGACGCCCACCTCGGCCCGGCCTACGGCGTCACCAACGGGGTGCTGCACCTCGGCGACGGGGTGGTGCACAGCGCCCCGCTGATGTGGATCGAGGCCCTCGACCTGCTCCTCCGGTCGCTTTGCGACGACGGCCACGACCTGAGCCGGATCGAGGCGGTCTCGGGAAGCGGCCAGCAGCACGGCACCGTGTACCTCAACGACCGGACCGCCCCGGCACTGGCCGGGCTGTCGTCTTCCCGTCCCCTGCGCGATCAGCTTGCCGGGATCTTCTCGCGGGCCACGGCCCCGGTCTGGATGGACACCTCCACCGGCGCCCAGTGCCGCGAGCTGGAGGAGGCCGTGGGCGGCAGGCAGGCGCTGCTCGAGCTGACCGGCAACACCGCCTTCGAGCGATTCAGCGGCCCGCAGATCCGGAAGTTCTTCCAGACCGACCCGGCCGGGTACGCCGGCACGGCCTGCATCTGCCTGGTCAGCTCCTTCGTCGCCAGCCTCCTCGCCGGGACCCTGGTGCCGGTCGACCCGGGCGACGGCAGCGGCACCAATCTCATGGATATCCGCACCCGCCGATGGAGCCCGCGGGCCCTGGCCGCAACGGCCCCGGACCTGGACCACCGACTGCTGTCGATCACCCCGGCCACCCGCGTGGTCGGTCGCCTCAGCCCCTATTTCGTCGGCCGGTACGGCTTCTCCCCCGATTGCCTGGTCGTGCCCTTCTCCGGCGACAATCCGTGCAGCCTCATCGGTCTCGGCCTGATCGAGCCGGGGCAGGTGGCCCTCAGCCTGGGCACCTCGGACACCCTCTTCGTCTGCATGGACGCCCCGCGGGTCTCGGCCCAGGGAGAGGGCGCGGTCTTTGCCTCGCCGGACGACCGGCACTACATGGCGCTGGTCTGCTTCCTCAACGGCAGCCTGGCCCGCGAGGCCATACGCGACCAATTCAAGCTGGATTGGGCCGGCTTCGGCGCCGCGCTGCAGGCCACGCCACCGGGGAACGGCGGCGGGCTGATGCTTCCCTATTTTGCCCCGGAGATCGTGCCGCGGGTCCCCCGGGCCGGGGTGGTCAGCCAGGGACTCCCGGACGGCAATGCGGCCGCGGCCGTGCGGGCGGTGATCGAGGCCCAGGCCCTCTCCTCGCGCCTTCACTCGCGGTGGATGGGGGTACGCCTCTCCTCGCTCAACGTCACCGGCGGGGCCTCGGCCAACCGCGAGATCCTGCAGGTCTACGCCGACGTGCACGGCTGCCCGGCCAGGCGGTTCGAGACCACCAACGCCGCGGCCCTGGGCGCGGCCCTGCGGGCCTGCTACAGCCATCGCCAGGCCGCCGGGACGAACCCCACCTGGAAGGAGGTCGTCGGTCCGTTCACCCGACCGGCGGCCGGGGCCACCGTCGAGCCCGACCCGGGAACCGCCGCGATCTACGAGGAGGCCTTGGCCCGGTACGAGGCCCTGGAACAGGCCCACCTCGTCTGAGCGACGGGACGGACGAAGGCTCAGGACCGTGGTCCCAGGAGGGCCTGGTACGCGACCAGGGCCGCGGCCACGTGCACGTTCAGCGACGGTCCCTTGCCGTACATCGGGATGTAGACCGCCCCGTCGCAGCGGCCGAGGGTGGCGGGGTACACCCCCTGGTCCTCGTTCCCCAGGACCAGGGCCACCCGCGAAGGATAGGGGTAGTCCAGGTAGCAGTGGGCTCCCTGGGCGGTCTCCAGGGCCACCAGGTGATACCCCTCGGCCCGCAGGCCGTCGAGCGCCTCTTCGACCGGCGGGACCCGGCGCCAGGACACGCGCCGATCGTGTCCCCGCGAGGTACGGTCGATCACCTCGTGCGGCGGGGTGGGGGTGCGGCCGCAGAAGACCATCTCCCGGACGCCGCAGGCGTCGGCGATGCGGAAGAGGGAGCCGACGTTGAGCGGGTCCTCTAGGCTCTGCAGCACGAAGACCAGCTCAGACTTGGGCGGGTACCGCGTCGCGGCCTCGGCAAAGAGCCGCTTGACCTCGACCTTGCGAAGGGAGAGCACCTCCCCTCAGCCCCGCGCGATCCGCGTCACCGGGTACCCTTCCTCGTCCAGGGCGCGGATGATCGCCTCGTCCGCGACCTCGGCCCCACCCTCGACCTCGGCGCGACCCTTGGCCAGATCCACGGTCACCGCGGCCACGCCGGGCAGACGGGACAGGGCCTCGCGCACGTGCCGCACGCAGTTGGCGCAGCTCATCCCCTCCACGGCAATCTCGATCATCGCCAGTCTCCCGTAATCGAATAGTAGACGTCCCGCGTCGGACGCGCTCGTCGGGTTATCCCTGCTCGAACCGTCGCAGCCTCAGCGCGTTCCCGATCACCGAGACCGAGCTGAAGGCCATGGCCACGCTGGCCAGCATCGGGTGCAGGAGCGGCCCGCCGAACGGATAGAGCACCCCGGCCGCGACCGGGATCCCGGCCGCGTTGTAGAAGAACGCCCAGAACAGGTTCTGCCGGATGGTGCGCATCACGGCCCGGCTGAGCCGGATCGCCCTGGCCACGTCGGTGAGCCGATTGCGCATCAGCACGAGGTCCGCGGACTCCAGGGCCACGTCGGTCCCGGCGCCGAGCGCGATCCCCACGTCGGCCTGGGCCAGGGCCGGGGCGTCGTTGATCCCGTCTCCGACCATCGCCACCCGCCGGCCCTCGTCCTGCAGGGAGCGCACCGCCGCGGCCTTGCGGTCCGGCAGCACCTCGGCCCGAACCTCGGTCACCCCTACCTGGGCCGCGATGGCGGCCGCCGTCTGCCACGTGTCGCCGGTGATCATCACCACGCGCAGTCCTGCCTGGTGCAACTGCCCGATCCCCTCGGCGCTGTCCGGCCGGGGTAGATCGGCCAGCCCCAGGACCCCCGCGACCCGGCCGTCGATCGCCACCCATACCGGGGTCCGTCCCCCGGCCTCCAGGGGCTCGGCCAACCGCTCGGGAAGCTCCCCGGTCACGGCGGCGGCGATCATCCTGCGGCTCCCGACGACGACGGTCCGGCCGTGCACCACGCCGCTGGCCCCCTGTCCCGGCACGGTCTTGAAATCGACCACGGGAAGCGGCTGCACCCCTTGAGCCCCGGCGTAGCGGACCACGGCCGTGGCCAGCGGATGCTCGGACCCTTGTTCGACCGAGGCGGCCAGCCTGAGCATCTCGACCTCATCCCACCCCTCGTTCGCCACCACATCGGTCACCCCCGGCTCACCGCGGGTCACGGTGCCGGTCTTGTCGACCACGATCGTATCGACCCGGTGCACCGTCTCCAGGGCCTCGGGGCTCTTGACCAGGATCCCGAGCTGGGCTCCCCGTCCGGTGCCGACCAGGATGGCCGCCGGCGTGGCCAGCCCGAGACTGCACGGACAGGCGATGATGAGCACGGACATGAGGACCTGCAGGGCAAAGGGCAGGTCCGCGCCGGCCAGCAGCCAGGCCCCGGCCGCAACCAGACCGATCCCCAGCACCGTCGGGACAAAGTACCCGGCCACGCGGTCGGCCAGGCGAGCGATCGGGGCCTTCCCCTGCTGGGCCTGCTCGACCAACCGGACGATCTGCGCCAATACCGTGTCGCGACCGACGCGGGTGGCCCGCGCCGTGAGCAGACCGTCGCGATTGATGCTGCCCCCCACCACCCGGTCACCGGGTCCCTTGGCCACGGGCAGGGATTCGCCGGTGAGCATCGATTCGTCGACCGCCGAACTGCCCTCGACCACCTCGCCGTCGGCCGGCAGCCGTTCCCCCGGTCGCACCCGCACCAGATCCCCCACCCGCACCTGGTCCGCCGGTACGACGCGTTCCTGGCCCGCGACCAGCAGGGTGGCCGTACGCGGCTGCAGATCGACCAAGGTCCGGATCGCCTGTCCGGCGCGAGCCCGCGACCGATCCTCGAGATAGCGGCCGGCGAGCATCAGCACGAGGATCGTCGCCACGGCCGGAAAGTAGGAGTGAAAACCCGGAGTGCTACCCCGGACCACCTCGGCGAGCCCCCAACCGCTGTACGCGAGGGCCGCGCCGGTTCCCAGGGCGATCAGGGAGAACATGTTGGGGCCGCCCCGCCAGAGGGCCCGTACGCCGTCGGCGTAGACCCGGCGGGCGATCCACAGCAGGGGGAGGAGCAGGGCAAGTTGGCCCGCGCCGACGGCCAGTGGCCGCTGATCCAGGGACAGGCAGGCGGGGACGGGCAGCCCGACCATCTCCGCCATCTCCAGGGCGAAGAGGGGAGCCCACAGCACGGCAGCGACGATCAGATCAAGCCGCTGGCGACGCGTCGCGGCCCGCTCGCGGTCCCGGCGTGCGTCCGGGCTCTCGACCTCGCGAAGGGAGTACCCTGCCGCGACCACGGCCTGCCGCAGCCGCGCTTCGGAGACCAGCCCGGGGGCGTACGCCACCGTGGCCTGCTCGGTGCTCAGGTTGACCGCCGCCGTGCTCACCCCGGGGACCCTCGCCAAGGCGCGTTCGACGCGGCGGGCACAGGCGGCGCAGGTCATGCCGCCGATCTCGAGGGTCAGGGAAGCAACCGGATCAACCGTGGCCGGTGGGGAAGGAACGGGGCTCATGCGTGGTCCAATGAATCCCTCAAGGTGGGCGATCGCGCAGCGCGGATGGGTGCCCCCCACCGGCCTCCCCGGTCCGTGCGCACCGCGGGAGGCCGGCGGATGATGGGATGCCCGGAGATCAGGCTAGTGCTCCGTTAAGGAAATCAGCTTGTGTACCGAGGCCCCCGAGGCGCCCGACCTACCAGGCGCACGAGCGGCGGCGCATCGAGGGGAGATGCGCCAAGCGAGGGCAACGCCGTAGGTCGGGATGGATCGGGGGCCGAATACCAGATCATTTCCTTAACGGAGCACTAACGGTCCAGCAGCTCCTTGACCAGGCCCTTCACCTGAGCCCAGGTAGACTGGGCCACGGCGGTCGGCACGGAGGGCGGATAGCTGTCCGCGTCCTGGGGCTTGGTGACCGCGGTCGGGTCGCCCGGAGCCGGATCACCGCCCTTCCAGGAACCATCCGGGTCGCCCAGCTCCTCGCCGTTGGTGCTGCCGTCACCGTCGGCGTCCATCGCCGCCAGCTCGGGGCCCCAAACCACGTTGCCGAACGGTCCGGGCTCGCTCAGAAAGCGGGTACCGATCTGCTGCCCGAAAACATTGCGCGGACCGCCGCCGGCAGGGTCCACGTGGCAGGCCGCGCAGCCGACCACCAATCCATTGGGTATTTGGGCCACGCGGAAGGGACGGGCCCACGCACGGGCGGCCGGCCCGAAGGTCAGCAGGGCCAGCGTCAGGACGGTGGCAAAACCGGCTTGTCGCATCATGGAAGATCTCCTCGGAAAAGGGGCCGCCACGGACAAGAGGCGAGGGACGCGGACCAGCCGCGACGGCCGGAGAAAAAGCGGGGCCGGTCCCTGGTGACAAGCACGATGGACAACGGCTACGGCGATGAAGCCGGGGCGGACCTGCTCAACAGCAGAGCCGCGGCTGGGCAACGCTCCTCGCGGTACCGCTCGACCCTATAATCTACCAAAGGCCCGATCTCGCGCGAGGGGCCGGACTTCCGGGACGCGTGTCGACCACCGGAAAACCGAATATACGTATTGACAGATATGGTTCTTCGCGAGTACCTTCTTCGAGGCGCTCGCATCGCACCCCTGACCGAGGAGGCAGAGATGACCAGGACTCAGACCCCGACCGACCCCGAGGCCGTACGCCAGGCCGTGCGCGAGGGGTACGCCCAGATCGCGCAGGACGGTGAAACCGGCTGCTGCGGCAGTTCGTGCTGTTGCGGCGGAACCTCTGCCGACCAGGTGGCTCAGGCGGTCGGGTACGGCGCCGAAGAGCTGGCGTCGCTCCCGGAGGGGGCCAACCTCGGGCTGTCGTGCGGCAATCCCACGGCCCTCGCCGAACTGCATCCCGGGGAGGTCGTGCTCGACCTGGGGAGCGGCGGCGGCTTCGACGTCTTCCTGGCCGGCCAGCGGGTCGGCGCCTCCGGCCGGGCCATCGGCGTGGACATGACCGCCGAGATGATCACCCGGGCGCGCCGCAACGCCGCGGCCTACACCGAGCGCACCGGCCTGAGCAACGTGGAGTTCCGACTCGGCGAGATCGAGCATCTGCCGGTGGCGGACGCCAGCGTCGACGTGGTGATCTCGAACTGCGTCCTCAACCTGTCGCCGGACAAGGGGCAGGTATGGCGCGAAATCGTCCGCGTCCTCCGACCCGGTGGTCGCGTGGCCGTTTCCGACCTGGCCCTGCTGCGCCCTCTGCCGCCCGAGGTCGCCGGTATGGTGGAGGCCCTGGTCGGCTGCGTCGCCGGCGCCGTGCTGGTCGAGGAGACCGAGCGGATGGCCACCCAAGCCGGTCTGTCGTCGCTGGCGCTGGAACGCACACCGGGGTACGTCGAGGCCATGGAGGGATGGAGCGACCCGCTCTACCGGGCCATCCTCGCCCACCTTCCCGAGGGCACGAAACCCGCGGACTTCATCACCTCCCTGTACGTGACCGGCCGCAAGACCGCGGTCAGTTCCGGCGCCGGGAAAGGCCGGTCGTGAACCTGGAGGCCGACCTTGCCGTTTTCCGGGCCTGCAGCGACGCCACTCGGCTGCGCCTGCTCTTCCTGCTCGACGGCGGCGAGCTGTGCGTCTGCGAGCTGGTCGCGGCCTTGAGGATGCCGCAGGGCAAGGTCTCCCGTCACCTGGCGGTGCTCAAGCAGGCCGGCTTGGTGCGCCACCGGCGCGAGGGGGCCTGGGTCCACTATTCCCTGAGCGCGCCGGAGACGCCGCTCGGTCGTCGGCTGCGTAGCTATCTACGGGCAGTGGCGAAAACCGCGGCGGTCGATGACCGAACGCGCCTGGAGCCCGCGGCCTGTCGGGACCCGGCCTGCCTAGCAGCCCGTTGAAAAAGCCCATTCGGGCTGCGGCCGGTGCTGACGGGCCCTTGCGTCGTGTGCCGTATCACTCTTGATCCGGCCACGTCCCTGTGCCGCTCGCGCTGCGCATCTTCCCTCGATGCACTGTTGCTCGCGCGCCTAGCAAGGCCCCGTCATCCCTCGGCCTCGCCTGACAAAGCGGCTTTTTCAACGGGCTAGAGTCTTCCCCGGAGAAACCGAGCCGCGGCCGGAGCCGGCAAGACCGGCAGTAGTTCGCCGCTTGACACCTTTCCCGGCATGTCATATTATTTCCCACTAATTCCGTGGGAATTATGGATTGACGCCCGATACCTAAGGCGGTACCGGGGAGGGTCGGGTGAGGTTTTCCAAAAAGGCCGAATACGCCCTGCGGGCCATGACCGAGTTGGCCATGAACCCGGACGGGGGCAGTCTGCAGGCCCAGGAGCTGGCCCGGCGGGAGCGGATCTCGGTCAAGTTCCTGGAGCAGATCCTGCGCACCCTCACCAAGGCGGGTCTGCTGCAGAGCCGCCGGGGTGCCGGCGGAGGGTACATCCTCACCCGATCGCCGGACTGCATCTCGCTGGGCGAGGTGCTCAGACTCGTCGACGGGCCGCTGGACCTGCTCGAATGCGCGGCCGAGCAGGAGCCCTCCCGCTGCTCCTGCGGCTCGGCCCACGTCTGCGGTCTGCGCAGCGTGGTGGTCGAGCTACGCGCCTCGCTGGCAGGGCTGCTCGAAGGGGTCACCCTGGCCGACATCTGCACCCGCACCGAGGAACTCCGCCGCGACGCCGTACCCATCTCCTGCGAGCCGATCTACATCATTTGAAGAAGGACGCGGCCGACCGGCCGCGGGGCGGTTGCCATGCCCTTGACCTCCACCGAGCTGCTGTCGCTGGTGAAGCGACAGATAGAGCAGGTCCCGACAGACCGGGCGCGCGAGCTACTGGCCGCCGATCCCCTGGTCAGGCTGGTGGACGTGCGCGAGCGGGAGGAAACCCTCGACGGGTATATCCGCGGGGCCAGCCTGATCCCGCGCGGCTCGCTGGAGCTGCGGATCGAGACCGAGGTCACGGCCGATCGCGACGCGATCATCCTCCTCTACTGCGCCGCCGGAAATCGCTCGGCCCTGGCGGCCCGGGATCTGGCCGCCATGGGATACACCCGCGCCTGCTCCATGGCCGGTGGATTCCAGGCCTGGAAGGCCGCAGGGTACGAGGTGGTCAGGGACGAAGCCCTGACCGGTACTGACCTACTGCGGTACTCCCGCCACCTCCTCCTCCCCGAGATCGGGGAGTCGGGACAGCTTCGCCTGCTCAAGGCCAAGGTCCTGCTGGTGGGGATCGGCGGCCTGGGATGTCCGGCCGCCCTGTACCTGGCGGCCGCCGGCGTGGGCACCCTGGGGCTGGTCGACCCGGACCTGGTCGATCGCAGCAACCTGCAGCGTCAGATCCTGTTCGGCGAGGGGGACGTGGGCCGCTCCAAGGTCGAGGCCGCCCGCCGTCGCCTCCTCGAGCTGAATCCGGGGATCACGGTGCAGCCCCATCCGGTGCGGTTCACCGCGGCCAACGCCCTGGAACTCCTGGCCGACTACGACCTGGTGATCAACGGCTGCGACAACTTCCCGACCCGGTACCTCGTCAGCGATGCCTCGGTGCTGAGCGGCAAGCCGGTGGTCGACGGCAGCATCTATCGCTTCGAGGGACAGGCCACGGTCTACCACCCCGGGAAGGGCCCCTGCTACCGTTGTCTGTACCCCGCACCCCCTCCGCCCGGCGAGGTGCCCTCCTGCGCCGAGGCCGGCGTACTGGGCGTGCTCCCCGGGCTGGTGGGTCTGATCCAGGCCACCGAGGCGATCAAGCTGATCCTGGACGTCCCCGGTCTCCTGGTGGGACGCCTGCTGCTGTACGATGCCCTGGCCATGGGCTTCCGGGAGGTGCGGACCCATCGCCATCCGGCCTGCCCGACCTGCGGCGATCACCCCACGATTACCCAATTGGTCGACTACGAGCAGTTCTGCGGGGTGCCAGGGCGCCCCGCCGCCGGACACGGACTCCCCGGCCCGGGCAGATAACCGAGCCGTTGACCGACCGACCGCCGGATTGCGGCGAGGACAGGAGGTAACCCGATGGCAACGAGCCGTTCACCGCTGGACCCCGTCGCCCTGTACTGGCGCGACATCCGGACCGCCCAACCCCTCACCCGCGAGCAGGAGGTCGAGGTATTCCAGCGGGCTCACGCCGGCGACGAGGAAGCCCTCCACGAGCTGATCCTGGCCAATGTCCGCTTCGTGGTCAGCGTGGCGCACGAGTACCGGGACCGCGGCGTCAGCCTGGCCGAGCTGATCTCGGAGGGGAACGTGGGGCTGCTGGAGGCGATCAAGCGGTTCGACGAAACCCGCGGCTTCAAGTTCATCACCTACGCCGTCTGGTGGATCCGCCAGGCCATGCTCCGCGCCCTGGCCGAACACGGCAAGGCCGCCCGACCGCCGATGAGCCAGGTCAACGACCTCCAGCGGATCGAAAAGGAGAGCGGCCAACTGGCCCAGACCCTCGGCCGCGCCCCCACCTACGACGAGATCCTCGCCCACGGGAACCTCAGTGCCGAACGGATCCTCAACGCCCTGGTGGTCGGCCAGCAGGACCTGTCGCTGGACGGTCCGGCCTTTCCCGACGAGGAGACCCCGCTGCACGCGGTCTTCCTGGCCGAACAGGAAGGGGTGGCCGAGCAATACGAACGGGGGCAGCTCGAGGCGGTGGTGCGCACCTGTCTGGAGGCCCTCGAACCGCGGGAATACCAGATCCTGCGGGCCTACTTCGGGCTGGAGGGGACGGCGCCGATGACCCTCGAAGAGATCGGCGAGGCCATGGGCGTCACCCGCGAGCGCGTCCGCCAGCTCCGCAACCGCGCCCTCAAGAAGATCCGCGAGCAGGGCGGGGCAGTGCTCGCGGAGTTCTGCACCAACTGAGCTGAGACCCCGAGGTAACGACAGTTCCGCTCTGCTCAATCCCGGCGGTCGGCCTCACGGGCTGGCCGCTCGATCCCCTCTCCCTGTCCCATCCTTTACCTCTACCGGCTGAACGCCGGCAAGGACCAGGCCATCGGTTGGATCACCTTCACCCGCTGAGCCGCGGAGGATCCGGCGAGAGGATCGTCAGCCGGCGATCAGCGCGCCTCGGGCTTGGCGGCCTGCTTGGCCTCGTACGCCTGCCGGAGCTTGAGGAGGTACTCGGCCGGCTTGGCCTTGAAGGTGTCCAGGCAGGAGGGGCAGCAGAAGCGCACGAGCTGGTTCTCGTGGACGTAGTCGAACGGCGCGGCCATCTCGCCCAGCTTCCCCCCGCTGACCAGGCAGACCTCGAGGGGGTAGCCGGGCTTCTGCGCGGCGACGATCAGGGAGTCAAGCCTGGCGAAGCCGGTCTTGAGATCGGCCTGGAACTTCTTCGCGCACGAGGTGCAGCAGAACCGGACCTCCCTTCCCTCGAAGGTGCGGATCACCGGCTTGCGCAGCTTCTCGCCGCTCACCGCGCAGACCTCGAGGGGGTAGGGGGCCGCAATCGCCGCCGTGTCGGGCGCCGCGGCCGAGGGCTCGGCCCAGATGGCCGAACGGGGACCGGCGGCCAGGGCGAGCAGAACGGCCAGGGCGATACGGGCAAGAGCACGGCGATCCATGGGATTCCTCCTCTGGTGATCAACTGACGCGGACGTACCGGGGGTTGACGGCGGGAACCTACACAGGCCGGGGGCTCTGTCAACGACCTGCCCCTCGCGCCACACCGCGGCGTCAGCGTGAGGCCAAGGTGACCTGCACCAGGCATCCCCCGGGCAGGGGCGTGGAGAACCAGTGGAACCGGCTCGGCCCGGGTCGCCCAGGGCGCATCACGGCCCAGCCGGCGGCCAGCCCGATCCCGGCCCCGGCTATCCCATCAGAAGGGTAGTGCTTCCCGGCGTGGATCCGGGCCGCGGGGACCGTGGCCGCCAGCAGGTACCACAGGGTCTTGCCGACCGGACCGCGCCGGTGGCCCAGCACGGTCGCCGCGGCAAAGGCATTGGCACAGTGCCCCGAGGGGAAGGAGCGGCGGTCGGATCGGTCCGGACGGAGGCGGCCGACAAGCCGCTTGGTCGGCACCACCAGGGCGCTGCTGACCAGGGCGGCCCGCAGCACCTCCGAGGCGGCGGTTGCCAGCTCCGGATGCCCGGAGCGTCGCCCTACGGCCCACGAGCCGACGGCCGCCGGCAGCAGCAGTTCGCTGGCGGCCCAGCGGTTGTCGACCGCGACCAGGGCCCGCATCGCCGGATGGTCGGCCCGCCAACCGCGGCTCTCGCGATCCCAGGCGTGCGCGGCCCAGGCCAGACCGCCCCCACCGGCCAGGGCGGCCAGGGCAGGGGGGGTGGTCAACCCCGACAGGTCGCGCCAGAACCGCCGCCCCGCGTCGTCGACCGAGTCGGCGCGCAGCTCGGCCGCGGCCAGCAGACCCGCCGCGATCAGCAGGACCACGACCCGGCAGCGCGGCCGCGACCCGCGGGCCGGTCGCGCCAAGCTCAACCGGCCTTGGGCACCAGCAGGCGCACCCCGTCGCGGTACCGCACCTCGGTCTCGCCGTCGGGGATCGGCAGGCTGCGCAGCGCCACCTCGCCCACGCTCACCAGCGGCTCGGAGGCCAGCAGCAACTCGTCGAAGGATTCTGCCGGGGTCTTCCCCGTGGTATCGAGGATCACGGTCCGACCCTGGTAGGTGAACAGCGACTGGGCCACCTCCTCGGCGAACCGGCGCTTGAGCTCGGGGATATCCCGCTGACGGGTGATCGGGTACTCGTGCGGCTCCTCCCGCATCCGCCGGGCGATCTCCTCGTCGCTGGCCGTCACGTGGAACATCACCACGTCCTCCAGCCTGGCCTCCAGGATCTGGACCTCGTACAGGCGATGGAACTGGTAGGCGTAGTTCTTGTAGTACGGGCTGTCGGGATCGTCGCCGTACTGGGCCGTGTAGACCGCCTCCTCGATGTGCCAGCCGCCGAAGACGGGGTACTTGTACCGCTTGAGGATGTCCACGTGGTACTGGATCTGCAGCCGCTGCATCCGCTCCTTCATGTCGTCGGGGAGACCCAGCATGATCCGCCGCGACTCGGGGCTGAGGGTTGCATCGGGGATGGAGAAGTGGTCGTCGAGGTGGGGATGGAGGTGGCGCCGACGGTAATAGGTCGCCAGGAGCTGGATCAGGGTGGACTTGCCGGC
>JBAZUN010000105.1:527-14844 GCA_041661365.1 Candidatus Latescibacterota bacterium | reverse complement strand
GTTGCGCTTCAGCGCGCTCTTGATGGCCGCCGCATCTACCTTGGCCAGATGCAGGGACCGGAGCACCGCCTCCACCTGGCTCCCCTCCTCTACCTCCGGCGCTACCTTCGTTAGGTAGACGCGCAACCCGTCCTGCCGGACAGCCACCCCGACTCCGGAGTCCGTCAGCGTGTAGAACGTCGCCTCGGCATCTTTCCCGGCCTCGGGTCCGGGGTTCACCTCCGTCAGCACCTCCACTGGCTGTTGCAGACCCTCAGCGATCCAGCGACGTTGCGGATCTTCCTTCTTGCCGGAGACGACGGCGACCGCTCCGGCTTGCTCCTTGGCGGTCACCGCGACATCGCGGGTCAGGTCTTCCGCTTCTTGGAGAAAGCTCTCCAGGCCGTCAATCTCCCGCTCTAGAGATTCGTCACCCTCGTCCCCGGGACCGGGAGCGCTCGGTGCTTTCTTCTCAGCCATGGTCCTCGTCCCCCAACTTCAGCAACTCGTCTACCGGTACCCCGCCTTTCTCGACCCTCTCCATCACCTGGGCCGACCACAGGACCAGCGCGGCTTCCTGGCCCAGGCGCCACAGCACGTTGTATGACTCGTCCTGGCTCCAGTCGGCGGTGATTCCCTTGGCCCAGAGCACTCCCTGTACCACTCCGCGGTGCGCCAAGGGAATGGTGATCTCACCGGTCTCCGTGCGGCCAGGCTCGCTTCCGCGGTAGGTCCGGGCTACCAAGTCCGCTCCCGCCATCGGCAAAGCCGCCAGCGCGGCCATCCCTCTCTCATCCTCCAGGACGCCGGGTGCCGACAGGCCCAGCGCGGCCACGGGCTGTAGCCGCTGGCTCTCCGGACTCGCCCAGTAGATGATGATCTGCTGGATGTCCAGCACCTGTCCGAGTATTCGGAGCACTTCGGCCTGGGCCTCCTGGACCGTATGGTACACCATGTGGAAGCGGATGAGCTGCTCCAGTCCTTCCAGCTCCCGCACCTTGCGCTGGAGCGCCTCGTTGGCGTCCTCCAACTGGCGTGTCCGCTCTTCGACCATGCCTTCCAATCGCAGCCGGTAAGCGCGGTTCTCCGCCACCAGTCGCTGCCGCGCCATGGCCTGATCGAGTTCGGCTGCCACCAGGTCCATCGAGAACGGCTTGACTAGGTAGTCGTAGGCGCCCAGACGCATGGCCTCAATCACCACCTGCGCCTCTCCCTGCCCGGTGGCCATCACCACGCCCATATCCGGGTACTGTTCCTTGAGCCAGCGCAGAACCTCCAGGCCACCCACCTCCGGCATGGTGATATCCAGGGTCACCAGATCGAAGGGCTCCTCCGCCAGCCGGCGCTGCACATCGCCAAACCCCAGGGCTTGGCGCACATAGTAGCCGCACTGGACAAGGCATCTCTCCAGCACGTCCGCCACCGGCTTCTCGTCGTCCACCACCAGAATACGGCCTCTGCATCTACCTTCCACGCTCATATCTCTCCCCCTCCGGCGGGCGGCCCTTTTGTCAAGTCGCGTCCTTGGGCGTCGACTCCTCTTCGGGCGGCTCTGGTTCTGCCCCGGCAGGCGCTTCCTGCCTTTCCACGCGCTTCTGTACCAGCTCATCCAGTTCTTTCATGCGCCCCGAGATCGCTTGCAACGTCTGCACCAGGTCGCGGCAGTCCAGCCGCAACGTCCGCTCAATGAGCTCCAAGGCCTGGAGTCCGTCCAGGAGCACCCGGTGCTGGCTGGCGGCTTTTTCCTTCTTGCTGGTCAGAGCCGTTTGTTCGGCCTGCAGGACGCGGAGATTGCGTCGCATCTTGTACGGGATCACGCCCGCCGCGAACACCAAGGCAAGACAGACGATCATGAAGACATCAGGCACCGCGCGGTCCTTTCACCCCTTTTCGCCTTCAGCGCCGAACCGAAAGCGGGTCGGCCGCAGGCGGTGCTCCTTCGCTTCCCTGGCGGCCAGTTGCTGTTGGGCAATGCTGACCTCGCCTTTCAGACCTCCTTTCTCGACTTCCAATTCCAGTATCCTGTTCTTTACGGCCTCGGCCTTCTCGTGCGCCTCCTTGCTGAGCTGGCGATAGCGCGCGATGCGCTGCTGCAGCTCCTCCAACTCGTTCCTTACCTTCTCCATCCGCTTCTTGTAGCCCATTGCCATTTCCGCAATCAGGCCGACTATGCCAGCGGCAAGCAGGACGAAGACCCAGTTCATGGCAAGCCCTTACCAGACCAGCCGTCGCCGCCTCACTAGAGGCGCCCATCTTCCCCGGAGCGGTTCATAGTCTCGTATACCTTGCGCCTGAGCTGGTCAGGCAGGAAGGGCTTGGGCAGAAAGGCCGTCCCAGGTGCCAGGACGCCATGGTGGGCCACCGCGCTGTCGGTGTAGCCCGAGATGTACAACACCCGCATTTCGGGCCTCACCGCAGCCAACTGCTCCGCCAAGGCGCGCCCGTTGATTCCCGTCAAGATCACGTCGGTCACCAACAGGTGGATCGGGCCAGGATGCTCCTGACCCAGGCGCAGCCCTTCCTCGCCGCGAGCGGCCTCCAGTACCGCGTACCCGTGCTCGCGCAACACCCGGCCGACCAGGTTCCGCACCATCGCTTCGTCTTCCACCAGCAGGATGGTACCAGATCCATGGGGGATAGGCCCGGCCGCGAGCGCGCGTTCGCGCGGTTGGGCCACCTTATCGACCCGGGGCAGGTAGATCTTGAACGTTGTGCCTTGCCCAGGCTCGCTGTACACCCAGATGTATCCGTCGCTCTGTTTGACGATCCCATAGACCGTGGCCAGCCCCAGCCCCGTGCCTTTTTCCGAGTCCTTGGTGGTGAAGAAGGGCTCAAAGATGTGGGCCTGGGTCTCGGCATCCATCCCGATCCCCGTGTCGCTTACGGCCAACATCACGTATGGCCCGGGCCGTACCTCCACCGACCCGGGCGTGCCGAATCCATCTCCCGACAATTCCACGTTGCTGGTCTCAATGATGAGTTGTCCGCCCGCGGGCATGGCATCGCGGGCATTGACCGCCAGGTTCATGACCACTTGCTCCAGCTGCGCCGGATCGACCGTGACCTGCCCCAGCTCGGCATCTAGTCCCAGACACAGCTCAATGTCCTCCCCAAGCAGCCGTCGGAGCAATTGTCCGACGTCGGCCACCAAGGCATTGAGGTTGAGGACCTGGGGCTGGAGCACCTGCCGCCGGCTGAAGGCCAGCAGTTGGCGCACCAGAGTAGCGGCTCGTCCCGCGGCCTCCTGCATCTGCTGGACGTACTCACGGTGCGGGTCCTCCGCGCCCAGGTCGTGCAGGAAGAATTGACCATACCCCAGGAGGATGGTGAGCAGGTTGTTGAAGTCATGGGCCACGCCCCCGACCAGGCGACCAACCGCCTCCATCCGTTGCGCGCGCTGCAACTGCTGCTCTTTGCGCACCATCTCCTTCAGATCATCCAGCCGTCGGAATCCCTCCCCCAGCGTCGCCGCTAGCTCCTGTATGAAGGTGATATCACGAACAGAGAACGCTTCCGGCTGGGTGCTGTTGACCGCCAGAATGCCGTGGGAGAAGGGCACGTCCAGCACCGAGCGGGCCGACAGGCCGAACATGGCCTGGATCGCGTCCCGCTCGCCGAACACGTCTTCCTGTTCCAAGTCGCGGCGGTACACCGGCTGGCCGCCTTGCCATATCCTCAACAGAGCCTCCATCGCTTCCCCCGAGGCGACCTCTGCGTCCCGCCAGGCTTCGGGCCCGGCCACCTTGTGGTGACCGATGACCGGTGGCTGCTGAGTACAGTCCACCAGGTTGAGGTCGCACACCGAAAACGGAATCCCCAGACCGGCCAGGCCCTCGCTCACCTTTACCAGCACGTTCCCAATGTCCTCCTCGGTGCCCATTTTCCACACCTCCTCCCGCAACCGATGGAGGATCTGCTGCTGCACATCGCGGCGCTTGCGCTCGGTAATGTCCTCTAGCACCGCCAGGATGCCGGTGTAGCCCCCCTCCTTCCCCCCCAGCACCGCCGCCGATACACTCGCCTCCAACACCGACCCGTCCTTTTGCCGCACCCGGATTTCCACGCCGGTGGACACCTCGCCGCGCAGCACCCGCTCGCGCCACGCCTGGAACACGTCCAGCTTGTCCTCGGGCATGATGGGCAGGAGACGGCCAAGCACCTCGTCTTGCTTCCAGCCGAACAGACGCTCGGCCGCCGGACTCCACATCACCACCTTACCTGCCAAGTCGAGCACGAAGATGGCCACCGGCGCGGCCTGCACCAGGGCCTGGAGCCGCCGCGCCGTCTGCTGTAATTCCTCTCCCATCTGCTCGCGGTGGTGTAGCTCGCGGCGCAGTAACATGAGCAACGCCAGCCCGCTGACCGCGACAAAGAACCCCCCTTTGTAGGTCTGAAGCTGGACGAGCGTACGAGGGGCAAGGTCCAGCCAGAGGAGCGCCTGATCAGAAAGCACAATCCACAGACCAGCCAGCAGCGCGTAGAGCAATGCCACGCGCGCAGCCATACGCGCGGAAGACGAAAGCATCCCAACCCTCCTGTCAAACCTTTCTGCTCAGTCTGAATGTGCGGGTCGGGGCTAGGCCGGCACCCGGCCGTGTTTGCGGCCTCCGCGCCAATAGCTCCCCAACCTTCTCGCCTAGCTCGCCGAGTCGAAACGGTTTCTCCAGACAGCAGTCGGCCCCGCATTCAAGCGCCTGCTGTACGTTCTCCTGGCTGGCGAACCCGGTGAGTATCAGGATGATGATGTGCCGAGTTTGGGGATTGGCCTTGACCAACCGGCACACTTGAAACCCATCCATCTGGGGCATCATCAGGTCCAGGGTGATCAGGTCGGGTCTGAACTGCGCCACCTGCAGGCCGGCTTCAAAACCGTCCGCAGCCGTGGCGATCTCATACTGGCCGGTTCGCGCCAGCAGGCGGCGCATCACGCGAACGACATCAGGGTCGTCATCTACCACCAGTATCCGGGGCTTGCCGGCCGTCATCCGCTCCAGAGGAAGCATGTTGTACCGCTTGAGGAACTCCCCGAAGTCGTCTCGGTGGATGCGGTAGTGGCCGCCGGGGGTCGTGTATGCAGCCAGCTTGCCGCGGCGGATCCACTGGTTGACGGTTTCGTAGGAAACACCGCAATGGGCTGCCACTTTCCCGGTCGTTAACAGAACACACTCCTTCATCGGCGCTACCCCTGGTAGTTGATGTTCCTGATGTTATTGGTTGATTTGGACTTTTATAATGTACCCTTCGTTGCCTAGGTTGACAACAGCTAGTTTACTGGAAATACTGGAGTTACCAACCACTCGCACCAACTGCAGGCTGCTCCCGCCGCCGCCGCCTTGACCGTCGGCCGTGAGCATCACTTGACCTTCCCGAGCCGCCGCTCTACACCATCTGGTAGATAAAGTAAGAAAGTAACACTTTCCATCTATGCTACGAGGAGTTGCCATGCCACTGGTCAAGGTCAAGACCAAAGGGCAGATCACCCTTCCCTGCCGGATCCGGGAGCGATTGGGGCTGTCAGAGGGCGACATGATCGAGATCGACATCAAGGACGGCCACGGGGTCATCATCCCCCAGCGTGTCGTGCCCGCCACTCCAGCGCCCAAGCTGTCCGCCAAGGAGCAGCGGGTGGTGGCTGTGGTCCGAAGGAAGGTCACGGCCATCCAGCAGGATTTAAAGTCGTCGAAGGGCCTCACCCCGGAGGAAGCCGACGTCGCCGCCAAGGTCGGCCTCATCGACCCGGAGCAGAAGTGGTGGTGGCTGGAATCTTGGCAGGAAGGTGAGCGCGAAGCCGAGCGCGACATCCAGGCAGGCCGGGTCACCGCCTACGACACCCCCGAGGCATTCCTTGAATCGTTAGCCGCGCGGTAAGGCTCCCCTTCTATGAGGATTGTCGAGAGCGCACGATTCAAGAAAGAACTGGCTGACCTACCAGAGTCAGTAAAAGCGCAGACCAGGAAACAACTGGCCTTCTTTCTGCAGAACCCTCGCCATCCCTCTCTTCAGGTAGAGAAGCTCCAAGGGTTCGGCATGCCAACCGGTCAGTCTCATCGGAACGGTCTTCTTGGTCGCGCTTGTGGACGACCTTTCCATCGTTTCTATCGCCTATAGATAATTCTTCATCCGCTTCTCAAACAGAGCCGTGCGCCTGCGCACGACCGGGCCGCGCAAGGACTCGTATAGTCGGGGAAAGATGTCCCCCATGAACCGCTGGAGCGCTACATCAGCCAGGTCGCCCAGCAGACCGCGGTCACCTTGGCGGCGGGGAGCTTCACCGAGCGGGTCTTGCTGGCCGACGGCAAACGCGAGATCTGGCGGGCGGCAGCCAGTCCGGTCTTCGCCGGTTTCACCCAGATCGTCGACTTCTACCACGCCACCGAACATCTCTCCCGCGCCGCCGAAGCCCTCTTCGGCAAGAGCACCGAGGCGGCGCAACGGTGGTATCAGCGCTGGCGCCACAAGCTGCAGCATCAACCCGAGGCGGTGGTGGTGCGGTACAACGCTCCCTGCACTACTACCAGCAGCACCTCCCGCAGCGCAGCCTCCGCTGGCGCGAGGTCAACCTCCAGCGCGGCTACTTCCGCCACAACCAGCAGCGCATGGACTACGCCGGCTATCGGGCCCGGGGCTTACCGATCGGCAGTGGCCCGGTGGAAGCCGCCTGCAAAACCATCGTCGCTCAGCGCCTCAAACGTAGTGGTATAATCGCCGCCTGAAACTGCGTACAGTGGAGGCTGCACCCGTAACAACAAATTAATGGACAGTGGTTCGCCAACGACCATCGGCGACGGCGGTTGCCAGGTCGGTGCAGGTGGTCCACCGGACCTGGTCCCCCCAGGTAGTGCGGACGCGCCGGGCCACCTCGTCCAGGGCCAGGAGCCCGGTGCCCCGGCCGTTGGAGTACAGACTCTGCCAGTGGGTGCACAGGACCATCGGCGTGCCGGCGCGGAACAGCTCGGCCAGGCGGCCGGCGCTGCCGTCCTCGGTGAGGTAGGCATCGGCCACCGAGGAGATGTACGGCCGATCCCGCGCCGTGGTCTCCATGGTGGCCCAGCAGTAGTCGGACACCTGGGCCCACAGGCTGACCAGCCAGCGGTCACCGTCCTGCCAGACCACCTCGGACCGCGGCGCGGTGCCGGTTCCGTCCGAGTGCAGGAAGTACCAGCCCTGCTGTCGGCCGGTCACCTGGGCCAGGCTGTGGCGGATCGCCGTGCGATACTCCTCCTCCACCTGGGCGCCGAAGTCCCACGGCGAGGTCACCCCGGTTGGCGGCAGGCCGACCCGTTGAAGGAGCTCCAGGGCCAGCGCGATGTACGGGGTGAGGGTGACCGCGGTCTGGTGCCGCGCCCACTCGCGCTCGGTCTCCGCCAGGAGGTGCATGGAGTCCAGATCGATGGCCTGGGCGTGGGTCAGGATCTCCGGGGTGATGTCCATCAGCGGCGTCACCTGCCGCCGCACGCGGTCGAGCCAGGCCGTCAGCTCTGAAGAGTCGCACCCGGGCCAGCCTTGGTCGATCGGCCCCAGGCCGGCCGGGTAAGGGAGCACGGTGAACTTGCCGCGCACGCCCCACCGGCCGATCACCTCGATGAAGCGGTCGAGGAAGTCGAGGGGGATCTGCCTGGCCACCGGCTCGCCGGACTCCTGGACCGGCTCCTGGGTTCCGGCCCGTCGGGCCGCGTGCCACCAGTAGACGTTGATCAGGGGGGCCGGATCGTCGACCAGAAGGGTGATGGGCAGGGGCATCGGTGATCTCCGTTTATGAGTTCGCCCAACTCGACCCTCGGCCAAGGCCAGCGCGATGGACCGTCAACAGCATCAGGGCTTCGCGCCGTCGCGAGAAGTATCCCGACCAGCGCCGGACACGGTCGTTCCGGCCTGCACCGCTGCCAGCCAGCGATCGACCTGGCAGCGCGAGCCGAGTCGGATGCAGATCAGGTGCGACCAGGCCGGATCAGCAGCGATGGCCGAGTATTGCCGTCGCCGCAGGCCGTACAGGCGCCAGGCCCACCACAGGATCGAATCCCGAGAGAGAAACATCCCCCGAAAGGTCTCGCGGTTCCCGTGCCACAGCTCCTCGCGGGTCCACACCCGCCGCACCGAGCGCCGGAGCAGTTGCCAGATCCCAGCCCAGCGCGGCAGGTCGAGCCAGACCAGGGTATCGGCACGCCCGAGGATGAGCCAGTCCTCGGGCGCGGTCAGGGATCCCACGTTGCCGTCGTAGGTCCATCCCGGCCCCCGGGTGAGGGCCTCGAACCGCTCGAGCCGGAGCGGCTTGGGCGTTGGCGTCCAGTTCGGCCCCCAGATGACCGCGTCGTTGCAGACGTAGGGCACGGCCAGCAGATCCGCCAACCGCTGGGCGACATAGGTCTTCCCGCAGCCGCAGTTGCCGACCACGACCACGCGCTGCCCCGGCGATGGCCACGTCGAGTCAGCAGCGAAGGAAAGCATCACCCGGCGCCCGGTAGGTGGGCGACTGCTGAACCTCAGACAGCCAGGTCATGCTCGCCGCCGGTCGCGATGGCCTCGGCGACCCTCAGCGAACTCCGCGCGGCGCGCAGGTCCGGGGTGAACTCCACCTTCCCGGCCACCGCCAGCACGAACTGCTCCATCTCTCCGAAGGTGCCGTTGCGATACGCGGGCTCGGCGTCCGCGGGCACGCGGAACTCCTCGACAAGCCGGTTGTGGTCCCAGATACGGAGCGTGCCGGCGCCGTCGTCGATCTGGATGGTGTAGTCTTCGCCGTGTAGCTCGTAGGTCTCCTCCAGGTTGCCGACCACCGGCGAGAGGAAGAGATGGGCCCTGCTGCCGTTGGTGAAGTCCACCCGCGCCTGGGTCAGGTACGCCCCTCTAGTGGCACTGGGCAGGTTGACCGCGGAGACGTGGGACGGCTCTCCGGCCAGTGACAGCGTGGCGTCGACGAGGTGGATGCCGGTGCTGGTGACGAACTCCGGCTCGCGTCGGTCAAAGCGGAGCATGCGCGAGATGACCAGGCGCACCGGCCTGGGCTCGGGCTGGAAATGGAGCCAGTGCAGCGCCTTCTGCCGCGGCGGCCCGAAGCGGCGATTGAGGGAGACCAGGTGCGGGGTGCCGTACTCATCCGCCCGCTCGATGATCCTCGTGGTCGAGGCCGAATCCGGTCCCGGCGGCTTCTCGATCACCAGGGGGATGCGGTACGGCAGGAGCTGGCAGACGATCTCCTCGGTCAGCGGTACGGGCGTGATGGCGACGATGCCGTCAGGCCGTTCCTGCTCGATCATCCGGTGCAGGTCGGTGTAGACCTTCTCGAAGCCGAAGTCGTCGGCATAGGCCCGCGCCTTGTCGGCGTCCAGGTCGCAGACGGCGGCCAGCTCGACGAGATCCGGGTACTTCCTGGCCGCGTGGCGCAGACCGGGGCCGTGGTTGTAGCGGCTGTGACTACCCGCGCCCAGGAGGGCGATGCGGATCATAGTCCAATCCTCCATACCGTAATGCGGTCTATCACGACCGGTGTCTCGAACCGTTCGCGACACGATACAGGAACTACGAAGGCCTTGTTCCGGGTGGTTGTCAAGCAGGCCCGACTCCGGCTTGACAGTGCCCTGTCCGTGTGCCAGGGTACCCCGCAATGCACGGCCGGTGGTGAAGGCTGACGACCAGAAGATGGGGGCACCCTCTCGCGGTCACGTGCGGCGCTGGACAAAGGAGACCAACCATGGCAACGGACTGGAAGCTGGTGCGCGAGGTGATGAACGGAACGATCGATGCGTGCGAGGCCGTGGAGGAACTCGACCCGGACCTTTTCGCCGGGGAATACGAGGCCAGGTCCGAGTTCCAGGACGACGTCTGCGTCGGTGACTTCCTGAACCGCTTCTGGCAATACCCCGAAGGAGCCGCACGCGACATCGTCAGGATTCGCTCCCTTCTCGAAGCAGACCTGAAGCACCCGCCGGAGATCGCCCGAGCCTTGATCAGCGCGGCCGTTGCCTGTGCCGAGGCGATCGGCCTTTCGGAGGAAGCCCTCGCAACCGAGGTGCAGGAATTTGAGGCGCACTGCGGCTCCGGTGGCCACTCCGTCCGCACCCTGCTCAGCGCGATACCGCAGATCCAGAAGGGCTGGATGCTCACCGGCATCACCAGGGCGCTGGAGCAGTTCCGGAAGGATACCGGAAAGGAGTGATCGTCCATGACCAGGAGAGCGGCGACGCACGAGTCCGGATGGGATTTCACCAAGCCGGGACAGAGGGTCAGGGGACAGGGAGGGGCTGCTGGACCTGGTGCGGCGCGCGGACCTGACGCGGTTGAGGCTGATGAGCGGCGGGATGGTGCGACAGACCTGGGCGCTGGGATACCCGGGGCTCCAGGCACTCAAGCAGGCTGATCCAGAGGAATACCACGTCAAGTGCCGGCGGTACTACAGTGAGGCTTTCAAGGGGAAGCCGTTCGACCAGACCCTCGATACAGCGCAGGGGCACATCTCGCGGATGAAGCAGGCGGTGGCCATCGTCGAGGAGTAAGGTCGAGGCACGCCGGGAACCCGGCGTGCCGAATCACGAAGGTACACGTCGGCAGCTCCCCGCAGCAGACTACACCCCCCTCACCGGCTTCCAGCGGGCGGCGTGTTGTACAGCCACGTGCGGATCCGCCTCGGCCTCGGCCCGCTGTGGGGGCGTGAGCTCCCCCCAGCGCCGCAGCAGGGACACGGCGGCGCGGCGCTCGGTCCACAGCGGTGATCGGCGCATCTCCTCCACCATGGGACGAGCGTCCTCCCGCAGGCGATGCACTTGCCAGAAGGCCTCCTGGGCCACCTTGCGCGGCCGACCGGCGGCCAGGCACTCCCGCAGCCGCGGCAGCAACGCGGCCCCCTGCTGACGGGCCAGGATGCGGGTAGCGGCGGCCCGGGCCGCGGGTGGACCATCGGCAAAGAAGCCCTCGATCGTCGAGCCGGCGTCCGCCCGGCTGCGTGCCAAGGTCCACAGGAGCCGGTTGAGCTCCACGGTCCCCGCGGGCATCGTGGTCAGCCACTGAGCCACCTCTGAACCGTATCGACCCGCCAGGGCGCCCGACACGGCATTGGCCCACTTCCGCCCACCGCGCAAACCCAGCAGCTCCTCTTTGAGCGTTCCCAGCGCGGCCATCGACCCGAAGCGCGCCAGGGCCAGGGCCGCGGTGCTCCGCTCATCGGGCGAGCCCGAGGCGAGCAGTTGCTCCAAAGCGCGGCGTCCCTCCTCGCCGTGCCGCAACACCAGCTCCGCCGCGAAGCGGCGCCCCCACCAGGCGGTGTTCCTGCCGAAGGCTTTCAGGCAGGCGTCGACCGGCGGCTGCACCCCGTCGTGCCAGGCGAGCCAGGCGGCCATCCGGCGGTGTCGGTCGACCGGGTGCTGGAGCCCCTCGGTGGCCAGCTCCAGACGGGCCTCCGGCCGCAGTCGCCACAGGGCCGCGAAGGCCTCCAACTGCACGTTGGCGTGCACGGAGGGGTCGCGGTAGACCTGCTCCACTAGCCTCATGACCTCGGCGTCCCCTTCGAGGTGCGACACCGCTTGAATCGCCATGGACGGGGTCACCCGCTCGCGCGGGGTCTGGGCCTGGCCGGTCTGGCGGATGGCGTCGAGGAGCGCCTCGCGGACCCCGGGTATACCCAGCACCTTGCCGCTGACAAAGAGCCGCCAGCTCCACCAGGGTTGGTCGGCGTAGAGCAGGCGGAGGATGGGACTCAGAGCGCGGCGATCCCCGATCGAGCACAGGGCCTGGGCCGCCACGGTGCGGACCGCCAGGTTGGCGGCCTCGAGGAACTGGGTCAGCTCAGGCACCGCGGGCACGCCGATCTCCACCAACTGGCGGACGACATCTCCCTGGTGGCTCTGATGTGCCACCACGGTCTGCAGCAACCGCCGGATCTCGGCGGCGAAGTCCGGGGGTAGATCCTCGTGGGCGAAGGCTTCCTTGACCACCTCGAGCTCCTCTCGCAGCCGCGCCCGGGCCCGCTGCAGACGCCCCAGCACGGCGGCCTCACTGACGTTCAGGAACCGGGCCATCTCGGCGTAGGACAGGCCGTCGGCATAGTACAGGCCCACGGCCTCGCGGCTGGCCTCGCTCAACTGCGCCAGGGCCTGTTCCACCAGGCGCCGGCGCTCCTCGGCCTCCAGATCCGCGTCGGGCCGCGACGGCTCGGTCCGCAGGTCCCCGGTCACCGCCAGTTGCGCCTGCAGCCGCCGCGCCTGCTCCAACTGGCGACGGGCCCGACCGGCGGTATGCCGTACGATGCCGTGGAGCCAGCTCCCGAATCGCTCGGGCTGACGCAGCCGGCCGAGATCGCGGTACGCGGCGACCAAGGCCTCCTGGACCACGTCCTGGGCCAGGTGGAAGTCGGAGAGCAGGCCGACGGCCACCCCGTAGGCGTGGGCCTGGTACCGCCTCACGAGCAGGGCAAAGGCATCCGCCTGACCCTGCAAGGCCTGCTGCACCAACTGGGCATCCGTGGCTGGATCCATGACCGTGTGCAGATGAGGGGCTCAGGGCCGTCGCGACTCGAACGCGAAACCTCCCGCCGAAGCGGGTGATCTTCCCCTTGATCTACGACCCCGAGCCCGTTCTGCCTGCTCCGCTCTCCTGCTCCCGCGACGTCTGCAATATAGTGCCGGCCGGGGTCCCGGGGCTAGCGCATTGATCTTGGCTTTTTTCGCCGGGGGGGCACTGTCGCCGTATCTTCGGTGCGCGGCGGCTTACTACCCAGCGGAGACTTCCGATGGAACAGAGCATCCTCCCCACGACACCGGGTTCATGTCGGTTGGTCCTGGTGCGGCATGGTCAGGCGAGATCAGCCGACGGCTCGTACGGCCCGCGGACACCGCTGAGCCCGCTGGGTCGGCGCCAGGCCGCCGCCTCGGCTGAGGCCCTGGCGCAAGGGGACGCGGTTGCGGCGGTCTACGCCAGTCCTTGGCCGCGGGCGATGGAGACCGCCGCCATCATCGGCGACCGCCTGGGCCGCTCCCCGGTGATCGAAGATCGCCTGGCCGAGTTCGAGATGGGCACGGCACCGCTCGCGTCCGCGGAGAACCGCCCGGACCTGCTCCTCTGGCAGCCTGACCACACCGGCGCTCCGGGCGGGGAGACCCTTCGCCAGTTCAACGTGCGAGTAGCGGCATGTGCCGAGGCGATCGTGCGGCGTCACCTCCACGAGCGCGTGGTCGTGGTCTCTCACGCCGGTACCATGGAGGCCGTGCTGCGCTGGGCGGTGGGGCTGTCTGCAGAGGCGCTGTGGCAGCACGAGTTCGTCCTGCCGAACGCCTCCCTGACGGAACTCGAGTGCTGGCCCGATGGACGGGTTCCGGGCGGGGCTCCCCGGTACGTGTCCATCGCCGCGACCGGCGTCACCGCGCACCTGGCGGGGCTGGTGACCGATCTGTGAGCCGGGCCGCCCTGTCCTCTTTCGATTCGCCCCCGGGTCAGCAGGGGTTGTCGCGACTCCCCTTGAGCATGTGGCGCAGGGCCTGGATCTTGCCTATGTGCAGGGCCCCGTGGGAGACCGTGATCAGCAGCCACTGGGCCACGGTGAAGCCAGGGCTCCTGGCCGCCGGTCGGTGCAGGTCCTTATCGGTCAACGAAGAGATGAACCGCGCGCTCTCCTGTCTCACCCCGTCGACCCACACCTTGACCTCATCCGACGACCCCACGGTCTGCCGCAGATCGCCGGCAGAGCACCACTCGGTGCCAAAGGCCTCGTACGCCGCCGGCACCAGTGGCGCCTCCTGCCCCTGGATCAAATGGGCCACGTGCAGGCGCTCCCGGTGGGCAATGTGCCCGACGTGCCAGAGCAGGCACAGGGAGGTGGCGTCCGGCACCCAGAACAACTCGTCGTCGCTGAGCCCCTTGATCTCGGCGAGCGGGTGCCCGTACCAGAACCCCGTGTCCTGGAGCGCGTCACCGTAAAGCCAACGAATCAACTCACTCCACGGCTCCACCGGCTCTTCCCTCCTCGTTGTGAATCCCCTGGGAAATGGCTCCCGTCGGCAGGGCCTGGTAGCACCAACAGCCCTGCAAGGGGAGGTACGGCGATGAGCGAGCACTGTCAATCGGTGTGTCCTCTGGGTGTAGCGGTCCTGGTCCTTGACCTGGTCTGTCCTTGGACGCTGGCCCGATGCGGTGACCGAACCCGAACTCGGGCGCGCCGAACCATTCCGGCGCGGTCAGGCGTCAAGGAGCCGCGATCCGGCGCACCTCCTTGACCCAGGCCCGCGGGGAGCCGTGTATTGCCGTCCATCGCCGTGTCTTGCGTCGCCCCGAGGGAACCATGTGCGGACGGTTCGCCCTGCTCCACACCACCGAGGAACTGGTCGAAGCCTTCGCCGTCGAGGAGGGGCAGACC
>JBAZUN010000105.1:0-517 GCA_041661365.1 Candidatus Latescibacterota bacterium | reverse complement strand
CCCGCGGTACAACCTGGCCCCGACGCAGCCGGTGGCCGCCGTGGTGCAGCGGGATCGCCGGGTCCTCGAGCTGCTCACCTGGGGTCTGGTACCTTCCTGGTCCAAGGATCCCAGCGGCGGGGTACACGCGATCAACGCCCGCGCTGAAACCCTGACCACCAAGCCGGCCTTCCGGAACGCCCTCCAACGCCGGCGCTGCGTGGTTCTGGCCAGCGGTTTCTTCGAGTGGCGTCACGAAGGCCGGGACCGTGTGCCGATGTTCATCCGTCTGGCAGATGGTCGCCCGCTGGGGCTGGCGGGACTGTGGGAGGAGTGGACCTCGGCCGAAGGTGAACCGCTCCGTACCTGCACCATCATCACCGTGGCCGCCAACCCGTTCCTGGCGTCGATTCACGACCGGATGCCGGCCATCCTCGAGCCCGCTGCCGTATCGCGATGGCTGGACCCGAACGCCGCCGGGGCCGAACCGCTGCTCGCACTGCTGCGGCCCTACGCGGCCGAGGATCTGGTGGTGTAT
>JBAZUN010000104.1:0-14852 GCA_041661365.1 Candidatus Latescibacterota bacterium | reverse complement strand
TAGTAGATGGTCACCGATGTCACTCCGGATTGCCGCAGCGCCAGCCGGGCGGCATCCATGGCCGAGTTGCCGCCGCCGATGATGCCGACGCGGCCCTTCGCCAGCTGCTTCCCCTCGAGGTTGAAGGCCTTGAGGAACTCGATCCCCGGGTACGCGCCTTCGACGTCCTCCCCGGGCACGTCGAGCCGGCGGCTGCGGTGGGAGCCCACGGCCAGGTAGACCGCCCGGAAACCGTCGGCCAGCAGGGAATCGACGCTGATATCGCGGCCCAGGGCCACGTCGCACCTGACCTCGATGTTGGGATTGAGCAGGGAGTCGATCTCCTTGCGGAGAACCTCCCTGGGCAGCCGGTACTCGGGAATGGCGCTGGTCAGCATCCCCCCGAGCCCGTGCTCGCGCTCGAAGAGGGAGACCCGGTACCCCTGGAGGGACAGGTAGTGCGCCGCCGTCAGCCCCGCCGGACCCGAGCCGACCACCGCGACCTTGGGAGCCCCCGGTCCGGCGGGCTTGGCCAAGGTCTTGTAGGCGGCCGGATCGGCGTGGTCGACGGCGAAACGCTTGAGGGCGCGCACGGCGATCGGCTCGCCGCCGGTGCTGCCGGCGCGGCAGACCCGCTCGCAGGGATGGTCGCAGACGCGGGCGCAGGTGGACGGCAGCGGATTGGCCTGCCGGATGACCCGGTAAGCCTCGTTGTATTCACCGCGGCCGATGTGGGCCACGTAGCGCCACACCTCGGTCCCGATTGGGCACCCGTTCTGGCACGGAGCGCCGACCAGCTCGCGGCACGTTCCGGACAGGCAGCGACGCTCGAGGATGTGAGCCTCGTATTCTTCGGGGAACCAGCGGAGGGTGCTGAGAACCGGATTGGGCGCCGTCTGGCCCAGGCCGCAAAGGGAGGTGGACTTGATCACCTGGGCCAGCTTCTGGAGCTGCAGGACCCCTTGGAAGCGGACCAAGGCGTCGACGTCCTCCTCCTTCCGGCGCGACCGGGTGATGGCCTCGAGGATCTCGAGCATCCGGCGCGTTCCCTCGCGACAGGGGATGCACTTGCCGCAGCTCTCGCTCTGGATGAACTGCATGAAATACTTGGCCAGGTCGACCATGCAGGTGTTCTCGTCCAAGACCACGAACCCACCCGAACCCATGATCGCGCCGAAGTTCCTCAGGTCTTCGTAGTCGCACAGGAGGTCCATCTGGGACTCGGGGATGCACCCTCCTGAGGGACCGCCGATCTGCACCGCCTTGCAGCGCTTGTTGCCGGGGATCCCCCCGCCGATGCCGAAGACGATCTGCCGGATGGTGGTGCCCATCGGCACCTCGACCAGACCGGTGCGGCAGACCATGCCGGACAGGGCGAAGACCTTGGTCCCTTTGCTCCGTGCGGTGCCCATGGCGCTGAAGCGCTCCCAGCCCATGGTGAGGAGCCCGGGGACGTTGGCCAGGGTCTCGACGTTGTTGATGACCGTCGGCTTGCCGAACAAGCCCTCGGTGCTCGGGTAGGGCGGTCGCGGGCGGGGCATGCCGCGCTTCCCCTCGATGCTGTGGATCAGCGCCGTTTCTTCGCCGCAGACAAAGGCCCCGGCCCCCATCTTGATGGTGATCGTGAGGTCGAAACCGCTGCCCAGGATATTCGTCCCCAGCAGGCCGTACTTGTTGGCCCAGGCCATGGCGTCGGTGAGCCGCTTGATCGCGAGCGGATACTCGGCCCGGATGTAGATGTAGGCCTTCGTGGCGCCGATGCCATAGGCGGCGATGGCCATCCCCTCGAGCAGGCGATAGGGGTCGCTCTCGCCGACGGCCCGATCCATGAAGGCCCCCGGATCGCCCTCGTCGGCGTTGCAGATGAGGTACTTCTGCTCCATCGCCGACTGCCGCGCCAGCTTCCACTTGGTGCCCGTGGGGAAGCCGGCGCCGCCGCGCCCTCGCAGCCCGCTCTTCTCGACGATCTCGCAGACCTCTTCGGGGGTGTGGGCGGAAAGGGTTCTGGCCAGGGCGGAGTACCCGCCGCGGGCGATATACTCGTCGATGCTGGTGGGATCGACGATGCCGCTGTTGGCCAGTACCCAGCGACGCTGCAGGGCCAGGAAGGGGTGCTCGTCCAGGAAGGCGACGTCGTCCCAGGGCTGCAGGTGCGGATCCCGGAACTGCCCCAGCACCAGATCCCGGCGGACGTCGCCGGCCAGGGCCTTGGTGAGGAGATCCGGCACCACCTCGGCGACCACGTTGCCGAAGGATACCCGCGGCTTGCCGGGGAGCTGGACGTCGAGGATCGGCTCGACCGAACAGAGACCGATGCACCCGACTTCCACCACCTCGGCGTCCACCCGATGATCTTGTAGGTAGGCGCGGACCGTGGCGATGGTTTTGGCGGCTCCGGCGCCCAGTCCGCAGGTACCGGCCCCGACGTAGATGGCCGGCCGGATGAGCCGTTCGCGCCGTAGAGCTGCGATGCGCTCCTGGACCGCCCTCTCGTCGTCGGGGGTGGTCAAGGCCAAAGGTCCCGCCTTGAGAGCCTTGAGCAGCTCTGCGCTTGGCCTATCAGGGGGATCCCAGCACCGAGTCCCGCCGCCGTTTCCCGTAGTTACCGCGTCAGGCCGCTGCATGGACCGACTCCTTTTCTCGACACTCGGCGATGATCCTGGCCACCCTCGCCGGCGTTACCTTGGCGTAGAACTCGCCGTTAACGTTGATCACCGGAGACAGGCCGCACGCCCCCATGCAGGCCACCGTCTCCAGACTGAAGAGCTTGTCGCGGGAGGTTTCACCCGGCTTGATCCCCAGGAGCCTGACCACCATGTCCAGGACCTTGAGCGAGCCTTTAACGTGGCAGGCGGTGCCCCGGCATACGGTGAAGTGATACTTGCCCTTGGGCAGGAAGCGGAACTGGTTGTAGAAGGTCGCCACCCCGTAGATCTTGCTGGCAGGGAGTCCCAGGTGCTGGCTGATGGCGATCACCGCCTCGCGCGACACGTATCCCTGGGACTCCTGCACCTCCTGGAGGAGGGGGATCAGGTGATCTCGTCCCACCTCGGTGTGCTTTGCCAGGATCATCCGGTATTGCTCACTGGTATCGTATGCCATCACACGCACTCCGGAAAGAATGGGTACGCCACGACGGGGGACACTGCCTCACCTCCCTGCCTTTGGATTGCCGTTCAAGGCGAAGAATGCCGCGGTCTCGAGCTCGACGGTAATGTCCATATTCCCTACGTATACCCGGGATGGGACTTGGATGGGGATGGGCGCGAAGTTGAGGATGCCGGTGACGCCGGCGGCGACCAGCGCGTCGGCCGTCTGCTGGGCGGCCTCGGCGGGCACGGCGTTGATGCCCACCGTGACGTGCTCCCGGCGGATAACCTCGGCCATCTGCTCCACGGGGTAGCAGCGACATCCGTGGAGCACGCGGTCGGTTTTCTCCGGGGCAATGTCGAAAGCGGCGATTACCTTGAGCCGGGTCTTCCGGCCGTGGCTGAAATACGTCAGGATGGCCCTTCCCAAGTTGCCGATGCCGACCAGAGCGACCTGCTGGCCCTCGGGCGCGTCGATGTGCTGCGCGATGTGATCGATGAGGACTCGGACATCATAGCCGGTGTTCGGGGTCCCCGAGCACCCCAGCAGCATGATGTCGCGCCGCACCTGCGCGGCTGAGACACCTGCCATCCGGGCCAGCCCGTGGGAATAGACCCGATCGGTCTGCTCGGTCGGGGGATGCTCGGTGAGCAGTCGCCGATACAGACTGAGACGCGAGATGGTCTTGGGCGGAGCCGGGCTCTTCCAGTCCACAGTGGCCATGGGTGCGCACTACAATTCGTGAAAAATGTAACAGTGTTACTGGATTCACAAGCTAAGGAGTGAACTGCTGCTTGTCAAGGGTGTCCGCGCAATTGCTCGTCCATCCTAAGTGAATGGACCTACTCAGGTTACTCACGGAAAAAAGCGACCTACAGGTCCGTTTTAGGCTCCAGGCCGCAACACCCCTTCGGGTAGCCAAGCACGCCTGGTACAGGTCACGCCATCCAAGCGAGCAGACATGGGAAACCTAACCCCGACCGCCTTTGCGGCGACGCGCAGGGCTCGCCCGGGCGCTTCTGGCTCCACCCGCTCAGGCCGGCCACCTAGCGCCGAAGATGGCCGGCGGCTGCACGCCTGCCGGTGCAGGTTACCGCAGGCGGCCAAGGTTGGGGCATCGCTGTCCCGCTGGAGGTATGGCGAGGGACCGCGGTGTCCCACCTGCAGCCTCCGTGAGCAGGACACGGCTGCCGGCGTCCGCGGCGTTCCGGGCTAATTCGTGAAAACGCTCACGGATTGCCTGCTGGGGGGCAGGCCGATGGCCGGCGGTGCCCAGGCCACTCTGCGGTGGCGCAGGCGCCGTGGAGCGGGTTTTGCTAAATTTCTTGACCGCGCCGGCCATCGTGTCCGCAGGCGCTCGTCCACCGTGCCTCGCGAATGAGGGTGATGGAGATATGAGCGAGAACCGAGCAGGCGTCATCAAGGACATCTGTCAGGCCTATGGGAACGACCGGGGCCGCATGATGGACATCGTGCGGGCGGTCCAGGAGGTCTACGGCTGCGTTCCCGGGGAAGCCCTGGAGGTCATCGCCCGCCAGGTGGCGACCCACCGGGTGGAGGTCGAGAGCATGGCCTCCTTCTACGCCTTCCTGTCCAGTCGACCCAAGGGACGGGTGGCCATTCGTCTGTGCGACGACGTCGTCGACGAGATGTTCGGGGCCGAGCGGGTGGCCTCGGCCCTCGAGGAGGAGCTGGGGATCCGGTTCGGCGAGACCACCCCCGATGGCGCCATCTCCCTGGAGCGCACCCCCTGCATCGGGATGGGCGATCAAGCCCCCGCGGCCCTGGTCAACGACGTGGTGGTCACCGAGCTCAACGGCGACAAGGCCCGCGAGCTGGTCCGCAGCCTCAAGCGGTACATGGACCCGCAGCGACTGGTCCGCGGTCTGGGCGACGGGAACAACGCCCATCCCCTGGTCCAGGCCATGGTGCAGAACAACATCCGGCGGCGGGGCCCGGTGGTTCTGGCCGAGATGGCCCCGGGCGAGGCCCTGCACAAGGCCCTGGCCATGAGCCCGGCCGAGGTGATCCGGGGCGTCAATACCGCCCGCCTGCGCGGTCGCGGCGGCGCCGGCTTCCCCACCGGGATGAAGTGGGACTTCACCCGCCGGGCGGCCGGGGACCGGCGCTACGTCATCTGCAACGCCGACGAGGGTGAGCCGGGGACCTTCAAGGACCGGGTCATCCTCACCGAGTGCCCGGACCTGGTCTTCGAGGGAATGACCATCGGCGGGGACGCGGTGGGCGCCTCCGAGGGGATCGTCTCCCTCAGGGCCGAGTACGCCTACCTGCGCGCCTTCCTCGAGGAGGTGCTGCGCCAGCGCCGGGACCGGGGGCTGCTCGGTCGCGGGGCCGGCGGCAAGGAGGGGTTCGACTTCGACATCCGGATCCAGATGGGGGCCGGGGCCTACATCTGCGGCGAGGAAACGGCGCTGATCAGCTCCTGCGAGGGGCTGCGAGGCGATCCGAAGAACCGTCCGCCCTTCCCGGCCGAGAAGGGGTATAAGGACCATCCCACCACGGTCAACAACGTCGAGACCTTCTGCTGCGTCGCCCGCATCCTCGAGAAGGGGCCGGGCTGGTTCGCCCAGATGGGCTCCAAGGGGAGCCCCGGCACCAAGCTGCTCAGCGTCTCGGGCGACTGCAAGGGACCCGGGGTGTACGAGGTGCCGTTCGGGATCACGGTGCGCGAGCTGCTGGGGATGGTCGGCGCCGTGGACGCGGCCGCGGTGCAGGTCGGCGGCGCCAGTGGTCAGATGATCGGCCCCGACGAGTTCGAGCGCACGATCTGCTACGACGACCTGGCCACCGGCGGCTCGGTGATGGTCTTCGGCCCCGAGCGGGACCTGCTGCAGGTGGTGACCCGGTTCATGGAGTTCTTCGTCGAGGAGAGCTGCGGCTACTGCACCCCCTGCCGGGTCGGCAACGTGCTCCTCCTCCGTCGGCTGCAGGAGATCGCGGACGGGAAGGGGAAGGCCGAGGACCTGACCTATCTCGAGGAGCTGGGGCGCACGGTGAAGACGGCCAGCCGCTGCGGCCTGGGTCAGACCTCCCCCAACCCGATCCTGACGACCCTGAAGAACTTCCGGTCCCTGTACGAGGCGCGCCTGAAGCCGGCCGATGCCGACCTGCTGGCGACCTTCGACATCCACCGGGCGGTGAGCGAGGCCGAGGCGATCACCGGGCGTAAGTCCGAGCACTTCCATTCGTGAGAAGGGACCCGACATGAGCGACAAGATCACCATCACCGTCGACGGCAAGGAGATCGAGGGGGAGGCAGGGCAGACGATCCTGCAGGCCGCCGAGGCCGCCGGGACCTACATCCCCCATCTGTGCGCCCACCACGACCTCAACCCGCACGGCAGTTGCCGGGTCTGCACCGTGCTGGTCAACGGCCGGCCCCAGGCGGCCTGCACCCAGCCGGTGGCCCCGGGCATGGTCGTCGAAAGCGACAGCGAGAAGGTGACCGAGATCCGGCGCCGCCTCATCGAGATGCTGTTCGTCGAGGGGAATCACTTCTGCATGTTCTGCGAGAAGAGCGGTAACTGCGAGCTGCAGGCCCTGGCCTACCGGTTCGGCATTACCGCGCCGCGGTACCCCTACCTCTTCCCCGACCGCGACCTCGACGCCAGTCACCCCGCGGTCTTCATCGACCGCAACCGTTGCGTGCTGTGCGGACGGTGCGTGCGAGCCTCGCGCGAACTCGACGGCAAGAGCGTCTTCGAGTTCGTCGGTCGCGGAGCCCACAAGCGGGTGGCGGTCAACGCCGAGGCCAGGCTGGCGGATACCGACCTCGAGGCGGCGGACCAGGCGCTCGAGGTCTGCCCGGTGGGCGCCATCCTGCGCAAGCACGTCGGGTACAAGGTGCCGATCGGGCAGCGGCTCTACGACCACCAGCCGATCGGCTCGGAAGTCGAAACGGCGCGGAGATAGGGGGACGGACATGGGCAAGCCGAGAGTTGCGACGACGTCGCTGGCCGGGTGCTTTGGGTGTCACATGTCGCTGCTGGACATCGACGAGCGGATCCTCAAGCTCATCGAGCTGGTCGACTTCGACCGGTCGCCGATCGACGATATCAAGCGGATCTCGCAGCGCTGCACCGTGGGGCTGGTCGAGGGGGGGTGCTGCAACGAGGAGAACGTGGCCGTGCTGCGCCACTTCCGCGAGAACTGCGAGGTGCTGATCTCGGTCGGCGACTGCGCCATCATGGGCGGGATCCCGGCCCTGCGGAACACCATCCCGCTGCGCGAGTGCCTCGAGGAGGCGTACCTCAACGGACCGACGGTCTACAACCCCAGCGGCCGGATCCCCGACGACCCCGAGATCCCGCTGCTGCTCAACAAGGTCTACCCCTGCCACGAGGTGGTGAAGATCGACTACCACCTGCCGGGCTGCCCGCCGCCGGCCGATACCCTCTGGGAGGCCCTGGTAGCGCTGCTGAGCGGCAAGCCGCTCGCCCTCCCCTATGCCCTCATCAAGTACGACTGATCTGACAGGAGGAGGTACCTTGACTGCCACCACCCAGCCCAAGCGGATCGTCATCGAGCCGGTAACCCGCGTCGAGGGACACGGCAAGGTCACCATCCTGCTGGACGAGCAGTCGCGGGTCAAGCAGGCCCGCCTGCACATCGTCGAGTTCCGCGGCTTCGAGCGCTTCATCCAGGGACGTCCCTACTGGGAGCTGCCGGTCCTGGTGCAGCGGCTGTGCGGCATCTGCCCGGTGAGTCATCACCTCGCCGCGGCCAAGGCGGTCGACCGTCTGGTCGGCGGCGAGAAGCTGACCCCCACGGCGCTCAAGATGCGGCTGTTGATGCACCACGGGCAGTTCTTCCAGTCCCACGCGCTGCACTTCTTCCACCTGGCCTCGCCTGACCTGCTCTTCGGGTTCGACGCCGACGTGGCGATCCGCAACGTCATCGGCGTGGCCGCCAAGTACCCCGACCTGGCGGTGCAGGGGGTGATGATGCGGCGGTACGGCCAGGAGATCATCAAGGCCACCGCCGGCAAGAAGATCCACGGCACCGGCGCCGTCCCCGGAGGGATCAACAAGAACCTGTCGATCCCCGAGCGCGACGTCCTGCTCAAAGAGCTCGACCAGATGCTGGCCTGGGGCCGGGGCGCGGTGAAGATCGCCAAGGAGTACACCGTCGCTAACCTGGCGAAGCTGGCTCCCTTCGGCTCCTTCGACTCGAACCACCTGTCGATCGTCCGCGGCGACGGTGCCTACGACATCTACGACGGCGGGCTGCGGGCCAAGGACGCCCAGGGGAAGATCCTCCTCGACCACGTGGACAACCAGCGGTACCTCGACCACATCGCCGAGGAGGTCCGCCCCTGGTCGTACATGAAGTTCCCCTTCATCAAGTCGCTGGGCCCCGAGAAGGGGTGGTACCGGGTGGGGCCGCTGGCCCGGCTCAACAACTGCGACTTCTTCGACACCCCCGAGGCCGAGGCCGAGCGGAAGGAGTTCACCGCGGTCACCAACGGCAAGCCGTGCAACGTGACCATGGGGTACCACTGGGCCCGGATGATCGAACTGCTTCACTCGATCGAGAAGATCGGCCAGCTCCTCCACGACGCCGACCTGCAGGGGACCGACCTGGTGACCCGCGGCGAGCGGCGCGAGGAGGCGGTGGGGATCATCGAGGCCCCGCGGGGGACCCTCTTCCACCACTACCGCATCGACCGGAACGACCAGGTGGTCATGGCCAACCTGATCGTCTCCACCACCAGCAACAACGAGCCGATGAACCGGGCGGTGCAGAAGGTGGCGCAGGACCACCTCTCCGGCGTCCCCGAGATCACCGAGGGGCTGCTCAACCACATCGAGGTGGCCATCCGGGCCTACGATCCGTGCCTGTCGTGCGCCACCCACGCCATGGGCCAGATGCCGCTGGTCGTCGAGCTGGTCGACCCGACCGGCGAGGTGATCGACCGGAGGGCGAGGGGGTGACCGCCGACCCCGACGGGGTGCTCCTGCTCTGCTACGGCAATCCGGGCCGTCTCGACGACGGCCTGGGCGCCGCCTTTGCCGAGGCCTTGGAGGGGCTGATCCCGCCGGGCGTCGAGGTGGAGGTCGACTATCAGCTCACCGTGGAGCACGCGGCGACGGCGGCGTCGCACCGCTACGTGGTGTTCGTCGACGCGGCCGTGGACGGCCGTGAGCCCTACTCCTTCCGGCGCCTGCACCCCGGTCGGGAGGCGACCTTCAGCACCCACAGCGTCGAGCCCGAGGCGGTGCTGGCCATGGCCGGGGAGCTGTTCGGCCACGAGCCCGAGGGGTACGCCCTGGGGATCCGGGGCTATTCCTTCGACGCCTTCGGGGAGGAGCTGTCGGTCGGGGCCCGGCGCAACCTGACGGCGGCGCTGCGCTTCGTGCTCCCGCTGCTGCAAACGCGTACCTTCGGCGCCGTGGCGGCGACGCTCGAACCCGCCGCCGGCGCCGCGAACGGAGAGAGGACATGCGAGACGGAAAGCACGTGATCCTGTGCGTCGACGACGATCCCGACGTGCTCGAGTACCTGCGGGTGGTGCTCGAGGCCAATCAGTACGCGGTGGCGACGGCCGCCAGCGCCGAGCAGGGCCTGCGCGTGTACCGCGAGGTCAAGCCCGACGCCCTCATCCTCGACCTGATGATGGAGGAGGTCGACGCCGGCACCAGCATGGTAACCCAGCTCAAGGCCATGGGGAACCAGGCCCCGGTCTACATGCTCAGCTCCACCGGCGACAACCTGAGCCGCACCGTCGACTACGCCTCCCTGGGCCTGTCCGGGGTCTTCCAGAAGCCGATCGACAGCGACGTCCTGCTTTCGCTCCTGCGCTCCAAGCTGAAGTAGGGGGATGACCGATGGCGCGGCCCGGGCCGCTGCGGTCCGGGCCGAGGAGAAAGGGGTGTGATAGACGCCGGTGGACCCGCTCCGGCCCTGATCCCGCTCGAGCGGGAGCTGCGCGAGCGGGTCGCCTGGTTCATCGGCCTGCGCCGGCTCGCCGCTGCCGCCATGGTGCTGGGGACGTGGGGCGCGACGGCCTTTCTGGACCTCGGCCTCTCGCCCCTGCCGCTCTACGCCGTGGGGCTGGCGGTAGCCGCCTACAACCTGGTCTTCCGGGCGCTCTCGCAACGACCTGACCTCCTGGCGACGGCCGGTGCATACCAGCGCCTCGTCTATGCCCAGATCGGTCTGGACTGGGTCGCCCTGGGCTTCCTGATCTACCTGACCGGGGGGATCCGCTCCCCGGTCGTGCTCGGTTTCGCCTTCCACCTCATCATCGGGGCCATCCTGCTGCCGCGCCTGGCCTGCTACCTGCAGGCCGTGCTGGCGTCGCTGCTGGTCGGCCTGCTCCTCCTCCTCGAGATCCAGGCCGGGTGGCCCGTGGCACCGGTCTACAGCGCGCCCCTGGTCTTGGAGGACGGGGTGTACCGCTGGCTGGTCATCAGCGCCTTTTTCGCCGTCACCGCCTTCCTCACCACCTCCATCGCCGTGCCCTTGCGGCGTAAAGAGGAAGCCCTGTTCGCCTCGGAGCAGGCCCTGGACCGGGCTTACGGCGAGGCCGAAGCCCTGTACCGGGTAGGGCAGGCGGTCAACGCCACCCTGGAGCTCGACCGGGTTCTCGGCCTGATCGCCGAGAATGCAGCGCGGCTGATGGGGATGAAGGCCTGCTCGATCCGGCTCCTCGACGGCCGGGGGGAGCACCTGCGGGTCGGTGCGGCCTACGGCCTCAGTCAGGCCTACCTCGACAAGGGGCCGGTGGAGACGGGGCGGAGCGGCTTGGACGCCGAGGCCCTGGCCGGGAACGTGGTGCAGGTCGCCGAGGCGGCCGTCGATCCGCGGTTCCAGTACCCCGAGGAGGCCCGGCGCGAGGGGATCCGGGCCGTGCTCTGTGCCCCGATGCAGGCCAAGGGCCGCTCGATCGGCTGCATCCGCGTCTATTCGGCGGAGCCCCATCGGTTCTCGAAGGCCGAGGAGAACCTCCTGCTCAACCTGGCCAACCTGGGATCGGCGGCGATCGAGAACGCGCGGGCCTACGCCGAGCTGCAGGCCCTGAGCGAGGAGCGGGCCTGGTTCGCCCGGGTGACCCACCACCAGCTCCGGGCCCCGCTGGCCGCGGTGCAGGGGATGCTCGACGCCCTGCGCTACGCCGGCCCGCTCAGCGATAAACAAGGCGACCTGGTGGAGCGCGGCCGGCGCCGCGTGCGCGAGATGCTCGAGTTGATCCGCGATCTGCTCGACCTGGCTGCGGCTCAGCGGCCACGGCCCGATCAGGCGGCCGCGGCGGTGCCGCTCCTCGACTCTCTGGCCCGCACCCTGGAGACGGTCCGCGATCGGGCCGCCCACAAGGGGGTGCTGGTCCAACTCGACCTCCCCGACCCCGAGGTGGCGGTGCTGGCCGAGGCCGGCGACGTGGACCGCGTCTTCGCCAACCTGCTGGACAACGCCGTGAAGTACACCCCGCGCGGGGGGAGCGTGACCTTCGCCGCGAGACGCGACGGCGACCGGGTCGAGGCCACGGTCAGCGACACCGGGATCGGGATCGTTGCCGAGGACCAGGAGCGGATCTTCGGCGGGTTTTACCGATCCCAGGCGGCCAAGGAGAGCGGCGAGGTCGGCACCGGGATGGGGCTGAGCATCGTCCGCCAACTGGTCCAGCGGTGGGGTGGAGAGCTGACCCTGAGCAGCGCCTCGGGAGAGGGGAGCCGCTTCACGGTCCGGCTTCCCGCGGCCGCCGGGCCGGCCCCGGCGCGGCAGCCCGCCGATGGCTGAGCCCGGCGCCGAGCCCCGGCGACTCAGCGTGGAGGTGGCCGGTCTGGTCCAGGGGGTTGGATTCCGGCCGTTCGTGTACCGCTTGGCCCGGGAGTTGGACCTGACCGGGTGGGTGGAGAACTCGGCTCGCGGGGTCTCCCTCGAGGTCGAGGGATCTGCTGAGGCCCTGGTCCTCTTCCTCCGGCGCCTGGACCAGGACAAGCCGCCCCGCGCCTCGATCCACACCCTGGAGCCGGTCTTCCTGGCCCCGGCGGGGTACCGCGGCTTCGAGATCCGGCCCAGTCGCCACACCGGCCCCGCGGGCGCCCTGGTCGTGCCTGACATCGCCACCTGCAGCGACTGCCGGCGCGAGCTGTTCGACCCGAACGACCGCCGCTATCGCTACCCTTTCATCAACTGTACCAACTGCGGCCCGCGCTTCTCCATCGTCGAGCGGATCCCGTACGACCGGCCCAACACCACCATGGCCCGGTTCACCCTCTGTCCGGCCTGCCGGGCCGAGTACGAGGATCCGGGTGACCGCCGCTTCCACGCCCAGCCGAACGCCTGTCCGGTCTGCGGCCCGCGGCTGACCCTGTGGGACGCTCAGGGCCAGGTCCTCACCGAGGGGGACGAGGCCCTGCGGGCCGCGGCCCGGGCCGTGGTCGAGGGGGCGCTGGTGGCAATGAAGGGGTTGGGCGGGTTCCTGCTCTTGGTCGACGCCCGGAGCGAGGCCACGGTGGCGCGGCTGCGCCGGGCCAAGGAGCGGGAGGAGAAGCCGTTCGCCCTGCTCTACCCCTCGCTGGCCCTGGTGGAGGAGGACTGTCTCGTCGCGCCGGAGGAGGCGCGCCTGCTGCGCGGGCCCGAGGCGCCGATCGTGCTGCTGGTCCGTCGACCGGGTGCCCGGGTGGCAGCGGCCGTGGCGCCGGGGAACCCCTGCCTTGGGGTCATGCTGCCGTATACCCCGCTGCACTACCTGCTGGCCGAGGCCCTGGGCTTTCCGGTGGTGGCCACCAGCGGCAACCGCGGCGACGAGCCGATCTGCATCGACGAGGGAGAGGTGGTGCAGCGGCTCAGTGGGATCGCCGACCTGTTCCTGGTCCACGACCGGCCGATCCGCCGGCCGGTGGACGACTCGGTGGTGCGCCTGGTCGCGGGCCGCGAGATGGTGCTGCGCCGGGCCCGGGGGTACGCACCGCTGCCGGTGCGACTCGAGGAGGCGATCCCCACGGTCCTGGCCATGGGCGCGCACCTCAAGGGCGCCGTGGCCCTGTCCCTGGGCCGGGAGGTCTTCCTCAGCCAGCACCTCGGCGACCAGGAGACGCCCGAGGCCCGCGCTGCCCTGGTCCAGGCGGCCGCGGATCTGCCCGACCTGTTCAGCGCCGTTCCCGAGGCCGTGGCCGGTGACGCACACCCCGATTACCCTTCATCCCGACACGGGATCGGGCTGGCAGCGGCGGCCGGTCTGCCGTGGGTGGCGGTCCAGCACCACTACGCCCACGTCCTGGCCTGCCTGGCCGAGAACCGGGTTACCGGCCCGGCCCTGGGGGTGGCGTGGGACGGCACCGGGTACGGGGCCGACGGAACCGTGTGGGGCGGGGAGTTCCTGCAGGTCGACGGGACAGGGTATCGGCGCGTGGCCCACCTCCGTCCCTTCCCCCTGCCGGGAGGCGAACGGGCGATCCGCGAGCCCAGGCGGGCGGCCCTCGGCCTGCTCTACGAAGCCCTGGGCGAGGAGGCCTTCGCCCTTGCCGAGTTGGCCCCGCTCCGTTCCTTTTCCGGGGAGGAGCTGCGCGTGCTGGGGCAGATGCTCCGGCGCGGGGTGAACGCCCCGCGCACGAGCAGCGCCGGCCGGCTCTTCGACGCGGTCGCGGCCCTGACCGGTCTTCGCCAGCAGATGCGGTACGAAGGTCAGGCCGCCATGGAGCTGGAGTTCGCCGCATCCGCGGAGGTCGCTGAACCGTATCCGATGATGGTGACCGCCACGACCGACGCGGCGGCTGCGGTAATCGACTGGGGGCCGCTGCTGCGGGAACTGCTGACCGACTTGGCGGCCGGTCAGGTCCCTGGGGTGATCGCGGCCCGGTTCCACCAGGGGCTGGCCGAGGTCGTGGTCGCCATCGCCCGACGGGTCGGCCTGCTACCGGTGGCGCTGACCGGCGGCTGCTGGCAGAACCGCTGCCTGCTGGAGCGGACCGTGGCCCGGCTCCAGGCCGAGGGGTTTGCGCCGTGCTGGCACCAGCGGGTTCCCCCCAACGACGGCGGGGTGGCCCTGGGCCAGGTCCTCGCCGCGGCTCGGGTTCTAGCAGCCCGTTGAAAAAGCCCATTCGGGCTGCGGCCGGTGCTGGCGGGCCCTGGCGTCGTTCCGCTCGCGCTGCGCATCTTCCCTCGACGCGCTGTTGCTCGCGCGCCTAGCCAGGTCCCGCCATCCCTCGGCCTCGCCAGGCAAAGCGGCTTTTTTAACGGGCTGCTAGGTAGCTCCGGGGCGACGGTGCCCCCAACGCATGAGGGAGGTTGAGCCATGTGTCTGGCGGTCCCCGGTCAGTTGCTCGAGATCAAGGAGTCAGAGGACCCCCTGGCGCGGACCGGCCGTGTCAGCTTCGGCGGGGTGGTCAAGGAGATCAGCCTGGCCTACCTGCCCGAGGCCAAGGTCGGCGACTACGTCACCGTGCACGTGGGGTTCGCCCTGAGCGTGGTGACCGAGGAGGACGCCCGGCTAGTCTTCGACTTCCTGCGGCAGCGGGACCAGGACGACGCCGACGCGGAGGCCGCGTGAGGTACGTCGACGAGTACCGGGACGCCGACCAGGTGCGCGCCGCCGCCGCCGCGCTGACGCGCGCCACCACCCGGCCCTGGACCGTGATGGAGGTCTGCGGCGGCCAGACCCACGCCATCGTGCGGTTCGGCATCGACGAGCTGCTCCCGCCTCAACTCGCCCTGGTCCACGGTCCGGGGTGCCCGGTCTGCGTCACCCCGGTGGAGCTGATCGACAAGGCCGTGGCGATCGCGGCCCGGCCCGAGGTGACCCTGTGCTCCTTCGGCGA
>JBAZUN010000103.1:0-14866 GCA_041661365.1 Candidatus Latescibacterota bacterium | reverse complement strand
GTGATGGCCTTTCCCGGAGCGCTGCTCTCCCTCTTCATCAACAGCCGGATCGATCCCCAGGTGACGGCGATGGGCACGAGCTACCTGCGGATCGTGGTCGGCTGCTTCTTCTTCTTCGCCGTGATGTTCGTCTCGAACGGGATCATCAACGGCGCCGGCCACACCCTGGTGACCACCGGGATCACGGTGATCGCCATGTGGCTGGTGCGGATCCCGCTGGCCTGGTGGCTGTCGCAGCGGGTGATGCACCGGGTCGAGGGGGTGTGGATCGCCATGGGGACCGGCTTCATCGTGGCCATGGTGGTCAGCGTCGGCTACTTCCTCAGCGGCCGATGGAAGGTGCCGGTGGTCCGGCCGGGGATGGCCGCGGCACCGCGGTCGCACTGATCCCTGCCTTACGGGAGATCCGTTAATGTCCAGTCCTGCTGCCCGGCCGCGCCTGTCGGCGTCGTCCGCCGGCCTCCTGCTGTCCGGCCTCGCGCTCCTGTTCCCGAACAGCTCCACCGCTGTGACGAGGTCGTGGTCTTCCGCCATCGACGGCTCGTGGCGCGACGCGGCCAGATGGTCACCGGTCGGGGTGCCCACCTCCACCGACACGGTGCGCCTCCAGATACCGGGAGCCTACACGGTGGTCCTGCAGGGCAGCGTCACCGTGGCCCACCTCAGCGTGGGCGGTACCGGTAGTGCCCCTACTTTGTGGATCCAAGGCAGCGCCACCAGGGGGAGCGCCCTGCTGCGGGTCAGCGGCAGCGCCACCAATGCCGGACGGATCCGGCTCGAGAGCGTCGGCGCCACGTCCGGAGCCACCCTGCAGCTCGATGCCGGCGTCCTGGTCAACGAGGGAACGGTCGAGACCGGCGTCGGCGGTGGCGGCCCGCGGTCTCTCAGCCTCGACTTGGACAACCGCGGCCAACTGCGCGTGGGGGCGACGACCGTGCTGACCAAGGCTGCCGGCGTCTATGCCAATACCGGCAGCGTCTGGGTCGACGCCGGCCAGACCCTCACCATCACAGGCTCGGCGCAGGCCTTCACCCAGCAGGCCGGCACCCTGAGGATCGACGGCAGCCTGACCTTCCTGGGGAACACGGCCAGCTTGGGCAGCAGCTCCTTCGCCTACCTCGGGGGCACGATCGCGGGCGAGCTGACCGTGCAGAACGCCGTGCTGACCCTGGGGTCCGGAGGGACCGGAGCCGCCGACTTCCGGGTCCGCGACCGCACCGAGCCGCGTGGGAAGATGAGCGCCGATCAACCGGTCTGGATCAACGGCACCACCTTGACCTCGGCGGTGGCGACCTGGACCTCGGGGCTGATCAACGAGGGGACCATCCGGCTCGAGAGCTCAGAGGCACCGGAGCCTTCCCTCCTCGTCGTCCCGGCCGGCCTGCTGACCAATCGCGGCCGGATCGAGGTGGCCCGCGGCAGCGGCGGATACCGGCGCCTGACCGCGGTCGTGGAGAACCGGGGCACGGTTGCAGTGGGCAGTCCGGTCACCTGGGTCATGGCCGACACCACGACGACCTCGGCCAACTACGGGGAGATCTCTGTCTTCGCCGGCGACACCCTGGTCGTCAACGGCGGAACGCTGGCGAATCACGAGCCCGGGACCGTCGGCGGCGGCGGCCTGCTCCTGCTCGACGGGACGACGTTCACCGGGACGGGGATCCTGCAGGCCGACCTGGAGATGCGCGGCAGCACCCTCAGTCCCGGGGGGGCGGCTGCCGGCGTACTCACCGTCGAAGGGGCCTACCACCAAGACGCGCGGAGCCGGGTCGACCTCGATCTCAACGGCGCCCGGCCGGGCACGGAACACGACCTGCTGGCCATCACCGGCCCGGCGGCTCTCGGTGGCGGACGGTTGGGGCTGCGGATCGGCCCGCAGTACCGTCCGGCGGCCTGCGACGGGTTCACCGTGCTGACCGCCCAGGACCTGACCGGCGCCTTCCAGCAGGTCCAAACGGTCGGCCTGAGCGCCGAGCTGCGACTGCTGCCCGATCAGGACCCGCGATCCCTGGCCCTGCTGGTCCGAGCCCCGGCCTCGCGGGTGAACCTTTCCACCACCGAGCTGGCGATGACCGAGGGCGGGCAGGATCGAGCCTATCGGGTCTGCCTGGCCCAGCCCCCGCTGGCCGAGACGGTGGTCACCCCGGAACCGGACGGCCAGCTCCTGGTTTCCAGCGGCGCGCTGGTATTCCCCGTCGGGGTCTGGGAGCGGGTCGATACCGTCGCGGTCACGGCCGTCGACGACGGGATCGCCGAGGGGTCGCACCAGGGGGCGATCCAGCACCGCACCCAGAGCGCGGATCCCGACTTCGATCGACTGCTGGTGCCGTCCATCGCGGCCCGGATCGAGGACCGCGGGGCAGCGCCCGGGCTGACGGTCGAGGATCTCCTCCTGTCCGAGGGGGACAGCGGCGTCAGCCAGGCCGGGTTCACGGTGCGCCTGTCGGCAGCCAGCAGCGAGGCGGTGACCGTGGCCTTCCGCACGGCCAACGGCACCGCCATCGCCGGCAGCGACTACACCGCCACCAGCGGGATCCTGACCTTGGCGCCCGGGCAGACCGTGGCCGTGCTCCCCGTGGAGATCATCGGCGACCGGATCCACGAGCCGGACGAGGCCTTCTCCGTGGAGCTCGACAGCGCCGCCCATGCGGTGATCGTCCGCGGCCAAGGCGCGGCGCACTTGGCTAACGACGATCCCCTCCCGACCTTGAGCATCGCCGACGCAGAGATCCCGGAGGGATCAGCCGGAAATCGCTCCCTGGTCTTCGCCGTCACCCTGTCCGCCCCCAGCGCGACGCCGATCAGCGTGACCTGGGCCACTGCCGACGGCACGGCGATGGCTGGCAGCGACTACCCCGCGGCCAGCGGGATCCTCACCTTTCCGCCCGGCACCACCAGCCGCTCGCTAGGAATCACCGTCAGCGGCGACCAGACCGCCGAACCAGACGAGCACCTGACTCTCCGCCTGACCGATCCGGCCGGCGCCGCCCTCGCCCGCGGCGAGGGAACCGGCGTGATCCTCAACGACGACCTGGCCGTGCTGAGCGTGGGGGACGCCACGGTGGCCGAAGGGAACGAAGGCACGCGGGGTCTGCTCTTCCCGGTCTCGCTGTCGACTCCCAGCGCCGCGGCCGTCAGCGTTGCCTGGACCACGGTCGACGGCACGGCGATCGCCGGAACCGACTACACCGCCGCGTCCGGGCGCCTGACCCTTTCCCCGGGGGAGACCACCAGCGGTGACCTGCTCTACGAGCTGAACGAGAGCCTCGTCCTGCGGTTGAGCGACCCGACCGGCGCGGGGCTGGCCGACAGCATCGGCCTGGGCTTCATCATCAACGACGACCCCCTCCCCTCGCTGTCGATCGCCGATGCCTCGGTGATCGAAGGGCAGACCGGGACCAACTCCCTGGTCTTCACCGTGACCCTGTCAACGGCCAGCGGCCAGGCCGTGACCGCCACCTGGGCCACGGCGAACGGCACGGCAGTGGCGGGCACCGATTACGCCGCGACCGGCGGCACCGTGACCCTGGCCGCAGGCACCACGACCGCCACGGTGGCGGTGCCGGTTCACGGCGATGTCACCAACGAGGCGGACGAGACCCTGGCGCTGACCCTGAGCAACCCGGCCGGTGCCGTCCTGGCCCGCTCCCAGGCCGCCGGCACCATCACCAACGACGACGGCGCGCCGCTGCTGTCGATCGGCGACGCCATCCTTCCCGAGGGGAACTCCGGATCGCGGCTGATCTCCTTTATTGTGTCCCTGACCAATCCGAGCACCCAGGCCATCACCGTGTCCTGGGTCACCCGGGACAGCACGGCCACGGCGGGGAGCGACTATCTCGCGGCCTCCGGCGTCCTGACCTTCCCCCCGGGAACGACGGCCCGGACACTGACCGTGCCGGTGCAGGGTGACCTGACCGTCGAGCCGCCCGAGCGCCTGATCGTGGACCTGCGCGATCCGGTCGGGGCGGCCATCGCCGACGGCCACGGGCTAGGCACCATCCTCAACGACGACACGGCCCGCCTGTCGATCACCGACCCGGCGGTCGAGGAGGGGAACAGCGGCACCCGGGCCTTGACCTTCCGCGTCTCCCTGTCGAACCCGAGTCTGCAGACGGCCAGCGCGACCTGGACCACGGCCGACGGCACGGCCCTGGCCGGCAGCGACTACGTCACGGCCGGCGATGCCGTGGTCTTCGCCCCCGGCCAGACCGCCCAGGACCTGACCGTCCTCATCAACGGGGATGACCAGAGCGAGGTCAACGAAACCATGACCGTCCGCCTGGATGCAGCGGCCAATGCCGTCATCGCCGATTCGGCCGGAACCGGGACGATCCTCAACGACGATCTGGCGGCGGGCCTGTCGGTCGGCGACCTGGCCGCGGCAGAGGGGAGCAGCGGCCCCCGGAACATGACCTTCGTCGTCTCGCTGTCGCCGGTCAGCGGCCAGCCCGTCACCGTTTCCTGGACTACCGCCGCTGTTTCGGCCGCCGCCGGAACCGATTTCGTCCCGGCCGGCGGCGCCCTGTCCTTCGCCCCGGGGGAGACCAGCAAGACGGTGAGCGTAGCTGTCATCGGCGACACCCTCAACGAGGCCGACGAGACCTTCGCCGTCAACCTCAGCACCGCCAGCGGCGCCGCGATCGCCGACCGCCAGGGCCTGGGCACGCTGGTGAACGATGACCCCCTGCCTGGTCTGTCGGTCGGTGACGTCACCCTGGCAGAGGGGGACACCGGCACGACGGCCCTGGTCTTCCCGGTGTCCCTGTCCACCCCCAGCGGCCGCCCGGTCACGGTCACCTGCGGCACGGTCAACGGCACGGCCGGCTCCGGAGGCGACTACACCCCCATCAGCCGCTCCCTCGCCATCGGCCCCGGGCAGGCCACGGTCAACGTGGTCGTGCCCGTGATCGGCGAGCGGCTCAACGAATCGGACGAAACCCTCTTTCTGCGCCTCGACTCCCCGTCGAATGCCACCCTCGCCGACGCCCAGGGGATCGGCACCCTGCTGAACGACGATCCCCTGCCCGGCCTGTCGGTGGGTGACGTGGCGGTGGACGAGGGGAGCACCGGAACGCGGGGGATGAACTTCACCCTCAACCTGTCCGCTTCCAGCGGTCGCACCGTATGGGTGACCTGGACCACGGCCGACGGCACGGCCCAGGCCGGCAGCGACTACACGGCCGCCAGCGGGCTCCTCTCCCTGGCCGCCGGACAGACGAGCAAGACCGTATCGGTGACCATCCACGCCGACTCGGTCTACGAGGCCGGGGAGACCCTCGCCTTGAACCTGGACGCGCCGGTCCATGCCATCCTGGTCCGCGCCCAGGGCCTGGGCACCATCCGCAACGACGATCCGCGTCCCCTCCTCAGCATCGGCGACGCCTCAGCGCAGGAAGGCGACAGCGGCACCGGCCAGGTCTCATTCCCGGTCACCCTGTCCCGCCCGAGCGGCCTGCCGGTCAGCGCCGCCTGGACCACGGCCGACGGCACGGCCCTGGCCGGCAGCGACTACGCGGCGGTCAGCGGTACCTTCACCCTCGCTCCGGGGGATACCGTCACGAGCCTGAGGGTGGCGATCCACGACGACGCCGCGATCGAGGCGACCGAGAGCTTCACGGTCAACCTGCTCGATCCCGTCAACGCCAGCATCGCCCGCGGTCAGGCAGTGGGCACCATCGACGACGACGACAGCCTGCCGCGGATTGCCGTTGCGGACGCAGCCGCGGCCGAGGGGAGCGCCGGCCCGAACGCACTCGCCTTCACCCTGACCCTGTCGGCTCCCAGCACCGTCCCGGTCACCGTGGCCTGGGCTACGGCCGACGGCAGTGCCTTGGCCGGCAGCGACTACACGGCCGCCAGCGGCTCGTTGAGCTTTGCCGTCGGCGAGACGGCCAAGCCGGTGGCAGTGACCATCAACGGCGACGCGCTGAACGAGGTGGACGAGAGCTTCTACCTCAATCTGAGCAGCCCGACCAAGGCGATCATCGCCGACGCCCAGGGGGTCGGGGCCATTCTCAACGACGATCCCCTGCCGTCCATGAGCATCGACGACGTCACCGTCGTCGAGGGGAACAGCGGCACCGGCACCCTCGGCTTCACGGTCAGCCTGTCCGCGGCCAGCGGTCAGACGGTCACGGTCGGCTATGCCACTGCCGACATCAGCGCCGCCGCCGGCAGCGACTACGTGGCACAGAGCGGCACCGTGAGCCTGGCGCCGGGCCAGACCAGCGCCACCGTAGCGGTGACGGTCAATGGAGACCTGATCATCGAGCCGAACGAGGTGCTGGCGCTCAACCTCAGCAACCCGGTGAAGGCGACCCTCGCCGACGCTCAAGGCCTGGGGACATTGACCAACGACGACGCCATCCCGACCATCAGCGTCAACGACCCGTCGGCGACCGAGGGGAACAGCGGTACCCACGCCCTTACCTTCACCGTGTCCCTGTCGAACCCCACAGCCCAGACGGTGACGGTCCATTACGCCACGGCCAACGGCACGGCCAGCTCGAGCAGCGACTACACCTCCCGCAGCGGTTCGCTGAGCTTCGCTGCCGGCGAGACGACCAAGCCGGTGGCGGTGACCATCAAGGGCGACCTGCCCAACGAAGCCGACGAGACCCTGTACCTCAACTTGACCAACCCGACCAACGCCACCATCGCCGACGCCCAGGGGATCGGCACGATCCTCAACGACGACCCGCTGCCCACGTTGGCCATCAGCGACAAGGCCACCGCCGAGGGGAACAGCGGCACCAAATCACTGACCTTCACCCTCACCTTGTCGGCGGCCAGCGGTCGTACGGTCACCGTGGCCTGGGCCACGGCCAACGGCACCGCCACCGCCGGCACCGACTACACGGCCGGCAGTGGCACGACCAGCTTCTCGGCCGGGGTGACCACGCGTACCGCCAGCGTCACCATCAAGGGGGACCGGACCTCCGAGCCCAACGAGGTGTTCTACATCAACCTGAGCAACCCGACCAACGCCACCATCGCCGACGCCCAGGGGATCGGGACCATCACCAACGACGACGGAGCCGCCAAGACGGCGGTCGGGCAGCTCGATCCGGCGACCTTCGGGGCCGCGAGTTACCCGAACCCGTTCAATCCGGCCACCGAGATCGTCTACGCGCTGCCCGAGGATGCCCCGGTGCGGCTGGCCGTGTACGACGTCTTGGGCCAGCAGGTGCGACTGCTGGTCGACCAGATCCAGGCCGGGGGGATTTATCGCGTCGGCTGGGACGGCCGCGACAAAGCCGGTCAGGCCCTGGCGGCCGGGCTGTACCTCTTCCGGCTGCAGGCCGGTCCCCAGGTGGCCCTGGGGAAGATGATCCTGGCCCCATGATGCCGGCCGCGGGTCATGCTTGACATCCGGCGGGCTTTCGCTGTATCGTTAGGCCACTCGCGATCTGAATACTCTTCAGGAAGATGACCGTGCGCCGCACCTCCGTCGCCGTCTTCATGAGCCTGGTTACCGGCGCCCCGTTCGAGGGGCTTTTTGGTCAGGCCATGCTTATTTGGGTCCATGGCGGCCGACGGCGGGACGGCTCATGAGCTGAGCCATCATTCGAGATCCTCCACCCGCCGTCGAACCTGCTTCGACGGCGGGTTTTCTTTTTGTCGAAACGAGGATAGCCATGCCGGCCATCGAGGTCACCGAGCTGACCAAGGTCTTTCGGACCAAGCAGAAGGCCGCCGGACTCAAGGGGAGTCTGCGGGCCCTGGTCCGGCCGCGGATGGCCGTGATCGAGGCGGTGCGGGGGATCTCCTTCAGCGTCGAGGAGGGGGAGCTGGTCGGGTTCATCGGGCCGAACGGGGCCGGCAAGTCCTCCACCCTGAAGATCCTGACCGGGATCCTCCACCCGACCAGCGGTCAGGCCCGCGTCCTCGGGCTGGTGCCCTGGCAGGAGCGGCGGCGGCTGGCCTACCGGATCGGCAGCGTCTTCGGCCAGCGGCCACAGTTGTGGTACCACCTGCCGGCGATCGACACCTTCCGCCTCTTCGGCCGGATCTACGAGGTGGAGCCGGCGCTGCTGCGGCGTCGCCTCGACCGGCTGGTCGAGGTGCTGGAGATCGGGGAGCTGCTGGAGACGCCGGTGCGCAAGCTGTCCCTGGGGCAGCGGCTGCGCTGCGAGGTGGCGGCCTCCCTGCTGCACGGTCCCCGCCTGCTCCTCCTCGACGAGCCGTCGATCGGGCTGGACGTGGTGGCCAAGCAGCGGCTGCGCGACGCCATCCGTCAGCTCAACGAGGAGGAGGGGATGAGCGTGCTGCTGACCTCGCACGACGCCGGCGATATCGAGGCGCTGTGCAGCCGGGTGATCGTGGTCAACCACGGCCGGATCGTCTTCGAGGACGAGGTGGCCGCGCTCAAGCGGCGGTACCTGACGGCCAAGCAGGTGGAGGCGCGGTACGAGCATGAGCTTCCCGGCGATTTCCACGTCCCCGGCGGCGAGGTGGTGCGGCTCGACCGGTACGAGGTGACCCTGAGGTTCGACGCGCGCAGGGTCTCGGCCGGCGCGGTCATGGCCCAGCTCGCGGCCGCCGGCGGGCTGGTCGACGTGACCCTGTCCGAGCCTTCGCTCGAGGAGGTGATCCGGGCCATGTACCAGGAGTCGGGGCAGGAGTCGAAGCAGGAGCCGGAGCCGCGGAAGACCGCGGTCGTTCCGGCAGGAGCGGGGCCATGAGCCGATTCGCCGTGACCGACCGAGGGGAGGCGGCGTTCCGGACCGTCCTGGCCGGTCCGCTCAAGTACCTGGCCGTGGTCCGGACCCAGGTGCTCTTCGGCCTGGCCTACCCGGCCGACCTGGTCGGCCGCAGCGTCACTATCGCCCTCTTCCTGTGGATCTTCTTCCACCTGTGGCGCGCGGCCTACGCCACCGCCGGCCAGCAGGTCATCGCCGGGCTGTCCCTGCGCGACACTTTATGGTACCTGATGCTGGCCGAGTCGATCGCGCTCAGCCGGCCGCGCCTGTCCGGCGCCATCGCCGAGGCCGTGCGCAGCGGCGCCATCGCGTACCAGCTCAGCCGGCCGTGCTCCTTCCTCCTCTACCAGGCCGGGATGGCCCTGGGCGATTCGTGCCTGCGCCTGGCCGGGAACCTGCTGGCCGGGGGTGGCCTGGTCTGGCTCCTGGTCGGGCCGCCGCCCGACCCGCGAACCTGGCCTCTGGTGCTGATCGCGATCCTGGGGGCCTGGGCCATCGACTGCTGCCTGTCGGCCGGGATCGGTCTGCTGGCCTTCGTCACCGAGGAGATCGCCGCCTTCGAGTGGATCTACTCCAAGCTGCTGATGACCCTGGGCGGGCTGCTCATCCCGCTCGATTTCTACCCGAGCTGGCTGCGCTCGGTGGCGGTGCACCTGCCGTTCGCCTACAGCCTGTACGGGCCGGCCCGGGCCTTCGTCGGCCAGGAGCCCCAAGCCTTCGCGGCCCTCTTCGCCGGTCAGGCGATCTGGCTGGCCGGGCTGGTCGTCCTGGTCTGGCTGTGCTACCGCCGCTGCCTGCGTCGGCTCAACGTCAACGGAGGGTGACCATGCGCGAGCTGCGTTTCCTCGCCGCGCTTTGGCAGGCCAACCTGCTGGCGGCGCTCGAATACCGCGCCGCCTTCCTGTCCCAGGTGGTCGGGATGGTGCTGAACAACGGCATCTTCTTCGTCTTCTGGGTGCTCTTCTTCGGCCGCTTCGGGAGCGTGCAGGGATGGGCCCTGCCCGACATGCTCCTCCTCTTCGGCCTGGTGGCCGCCGGCTTCGGGCTGGCCGTCTTCCTCTTCGGCAATTGTCTGCGCCTGGCGGACGTCATCGCCGGCGGTCGGCTGGACTACTACCTGTCCCTGCCGCGGCCGGTGCTGCTGCACGCCCTGGCCGGCCGCTCGGTCACCAGCGGGCTGGGCGACCTGCTCTACGGCTGCCTGAGCTTCGCCCTGTCCGGTCCGACCTCGCTCGGCGACGGGATCCGCTTCGGTCTGGGGGGCCTGGTGTCGATGACCGTCTTCGTGGCCTTCCTGGTCCTGGTCCACTCCCTGGCCTTCTGGCTGGGGAACGCCAGCCTGCTGGCCGGCCAGGTGGTCAACGCCGTCATCTGCCTGTCGACCTATCCGCTGGAGCTGTTCGACGGGACGGCCAGGGTGCTGCTGTTCACCGTGGTGCCGGCGGCCCTGATGGGCGCGGTGCCGGCCGGTCTGGTGCATCACTTCACCTGGGTCGGTGCAGGCCAGCTCGCCGTCGCGGCCGGGACCCTCCTCGTGCTGGCCCTGGCCGTCTTCCGCCGCGGCCTGCGCCGGTACGAGAGCGGCAGCGCCGTGCAGGTCGAGGTGTGAGGACGGGGGAACCCTTGACCGCGTCTCCGCTCAGGGCATCAGAAGGTTGGGCAGGAAGGTGGCCAGGCCGGGGAAGAGGAAGAGGAGCACGGCGACCAGCACCAGCGCGGTGAGGAAGGGATACACCCCGCGGTAGATGGTGGCGAAGGGGACCTTGGTGATGTTCTTCACCACGAAGACGTTGATCGCCACCGGCGGCACGATGACCCCGATCATCACCGTGATCCCGACGATCATCCCGAACCACAGCGGGTCGAAGCCGAGCTTGAGCACCGCCGGGTAGAAGATCGGCGTGGCCAGTACCATGAAGGCCAGGTCGTCGACGAAGGAGCCGCCGATCAGGTAGATCAGGCTGATCAAGATCATGATCGCCCAGGGGGACAGGGGGAGCGAGGTGACCCAGTCGGCCGCGATCATCGGGATGCGGGTGACCGCCAGGAAGTGGCCCAGCACGGTGGAGCCGGCGATCAGCATGAGCACCATGCAGGCAGTGCGCAGCGACTCGTCGACCGACTTGACCAGGCCGCGCAGGGACAGATCCCGCCGTATCAGCGACAACAGCAGTACGGCCATCGTGCCGACGCTGCCGGCCTCGGTGGGGGTGAAGAACCCCTTCATCAGACCACCGATCACCAGCACGAAGACGCCGACGACGTAGAGACATTCCGGCAGGGAGGCCACCCGGTGCTGCCAGGTAGAGCGCTCGCCCGGCGGTCCCAGGCTCGGGTTGAGGCGGCACCAGACCGCGATCACCACGAGGAAGAGGAAGGCGATCAGTAGCCCGGGGAGCAGCCCGGCGAGGAAGAGCCGGCCGATCGACTGCTGGGTGATGACCCCGAAGACGATCAGGGTGACGCTGGGGGGGAGGAGGATCCCCAGGGTGCCCACCGTGGCCACGATCCCGGTGGAGAGCTTGCGGTCGTACCCGTACCGGTTCATCTCGGGCACGGCCACGCTGGCGAAGGTGGCGGCGGTGGCCGGCGAGGAGCCGCAGATCGCCTTGAAGACCGTGGCCCCGGCCACCGTGGCCATGGCCAGGCCGCCGGGGATGTGCCCGATGAAGCGATAGGCCGCGTCGTAGAGCCGCTGGGCGATCCCGGCGTTGAAGGCCACCTGGCCCATGAGGATGAAGAGCGGGATGACGGTGAAGCCGTAGGAGGAGAAGACGTCGAAGAAATCCTTGGCCAGGATGTTCATCCCGGCCGGCAGGCTGACGATGCTGCTGAAGCCGACGAAGCCGACCACGGCCATGGCGAACCCCAGCTCGATCCCGGTGGGGAAGAGCAGGAGGAGGATCCCCAGCCCCAGGATGCCGGTCCAGACCTCACTCATACTCGCCCTGCCGGATCTTGGCCAGGTCGGCCAGCAGGACCAGGGCCTGGAAGGCGGCGGCAACGGCAAAGCCGAAGGCCACCGGATAGAAGTGCAGCTCCAGGGTGGGGGAGACCTCGCCCGAGGCGCGCAGGTCCTGGCCGAAGGCCACCAGGTTCCAGGCCAGCAGGCCGAAGAGGGCGGCGGCCACCAGCCGGGTGGCCACCTGGGAGGTGGTGCGGAGGCGCGGCGGCAGCCGGCCGAGGAGGAAGTCGACGTACACGTGGCCGCGCCGCCACGAGGTCAACGGCATGGCGCAGCCGATGGCCACCGCGCCGGCGAAACCGACCAGCTCGTAGGTGCCCGGGATCGGGCGGCGGAAGGCGCGCAGGACCACGTCGAGGATGGTCAGCAGCATGAGGAAGATCAGGCTGACCCCGGCCACCCCGTGCAACCAGCGGCTGACCTGATGGATCCCCTCTAGCAGCCCGCTGCAAAAGCCCATTCGGGCTGCGGCCGGTGCTGACGGGATCTGGCGTCGTTCCGCTCGCGCTGCGCATCTTCCCTCGATGCGCTGTTGCTCGCGCGCCTTGCCAGCTCCCGTCATCCCTCGGCCTCGCCAGGCAAAGCGGCTTTTCCAACGGGCTGCTCCAGCAGGTGCGTCATCCCTCCCCCCGACTCCGACCCCGGTCCCCGCGGCTCACTGCTGCTTGAGGAACTCCCGGCAGAAGGCCAGGGCCTCGGCGCCGGGCAGGCTCTTTTCGGCCATCGCCTTGACGTACCCGTCGAAGATCGGCTCGACGGCGGCGGCCCAGCGGGCGTCCTCCTCGGCCGGCAGAGCGATGAGCTGGTTCCCCCTGGCCGCGGCAAAGGTCCGGCCGGCCTGGTCCATCTGGTCCCAACCGGCTCCGGTCTTCGCGATCCACTCCTGGCTGACCTGGGTGAAGACCTGCTGCACCTCGGCCGGCAGGGCTTCCCAGCGGGCCTTGTTCATCGCCACGAAGAAGGCGGTGCTGTACGCGGCGCCGTACGAGGCCGTGGTGCTGGTGACCACCTCACCCCACTTCCATCCCTGCAGGGACTCGACCGGCGCCATGGAGCCGTCGACCACCCCGCGGCTCAGCGCGTCGTAGGTCTCGCCCATCGGCATGGCCACGGGCGTGCCGCCCAAGGCGCCGACGATCTTGGTTGCCAGACCGGTGCAGCGGATCTTGAGCCCCTGCACCTCGGCCAGGGTCGAGACCGGCTTCTTGGTGTGCAGGAAGCCGGGGCCATGGGCGTGCAGATAGAGGAGGTGGACCGTGTCGAACTCCTTGGGCTGGAACTTCTGGTAGAAGGCGTTGACCAGGGCCGTGGCCTGGGCGCCGCTGCGGTACCCCAGCGGGAGATCGATGACCTCGGAGAGGGGGAAGCGACCGCGGGTATATCCCAGCACCGACATCCCGAGGTCCGAGATCCCCTTCTCGACCCCGTCGTAGCACTTGTCGGCCGCGGTCAGGGTGCCGCTCGGGAAGACGGTGATCTTGACCTTCCCCTCGGTGCGCTTCTCCACCTCGCGGGCCCACTCGGTGGCGAGCACGGTATTCTGGTGGGTGGGCGGGAAGAAGATCGAGTAGGTGAGCTCCACCGGCTTGGGCTGGGCCGCGGCCGGGGTGGGCCACGCGGTCACGACCAGGGCGAGCGCGACCAGGGTACACGCGACGATCACCTTGAACCCTCGCATACGAGCCTCCTGTTGCGGGCGGATATCGACTCCTGCTTGATCGGGCAGAACGGGATATAAGGGTAGGGAACCCCGTAGCGGGCGGCAAGCGGCTCGTGGCTCCGGCAGGCGTCCTGCCGTAGATTGACCACCGGTGCGGCCGGCTCCTTTGGCCGTTGCCGCGCCCCCCGCGGCGTCGCCGACCCGACCCGGTGGCTTTGGGATCGGCCGCGGAAGGTTCGGCAGGAAACCGCACGGCAGGAGCTCAGCCATGGGAGAGGAAACAGCCGGGTCGTCCCGGCGCAAGGTCGTGGTGGTCGGCGCCGGGGCCGTAGGCTCGACCTTCTGCTATGCCCTGGCGCAAAGCGGACTGGCCGATGAGATCGCCTTGATCGACCGCAACGAGGATCTGGTCCGTGGCCAGGTACTCGATCTGGCGCATGGTCAGCCGTTCTTCCCGACCGTGGACATCCGCCTCGGCCCGGTCGAGGACTTCGCCCGGGCCCAGGTGGTCGTCATTGCCGCTGGCACGGCGCAGCGGCCCGGCGAGTCCCGCCTTGACCTGCTGCAGCGGAACGCGGCGATCGTGACCGGGATCGTGGACCAGGTGGTGGCCCAGAACTCCCAGGCCGTGCTCCTGCTGGTGTCCAACCCAGTGGATCCCCTGACCTGGGTGGCCCTCGAACGGTCGGGGTGGCCGCGCGGCCGAGTGATCGGCTCGGGCACGGTCCTGGACAGCGCCCGGCTGCGCCACCTGCTCAGCCGCCACTGCGCGGTGGACGTCCACAACGTGCACGCCTACGTCCTGGGGGAGCACGGGGACAGCGAGTTCGTCGCCTGGTCGCTGGCTCATATCGCCGGGATGCCGCTGGCGGAGTATTGCGGCGTTTGCGGTCGGTGTTCCGGCTGGGCCGCCGAGCGATCGCGCCTGGAGCAGGAGGTGCGCAACTCCGCCTATCACATCATCGGGTACAAGGGCGCCACCTGCCTGGCCGTCGGGCTCGCGCTGGTACGGATCGTCGGGGCCATCCTGCGCGGCCAGCGCAGCGTCCTTTCGGTGTCCGTCCGGCTGGACGGGGAGTTCGGTCTGCGCGACGTCTGTCTCAGCGTGCCGTGCGTGGTGTCGGACCGGGGAGTAGAGCTCATCCTCCAGGCCGCCCTCCCCGAAGCGGAGCAGCAGGCCCTGGCGGCCTCGGCCGCGCTGCTGCGCCACGCTCTGGACCAATTGCCGGGCAAGACCGCTGCGGCATCGTAGGGTCGCTGAGGTTGCCGTAAGTCCTGGTCCCCCCGTGGAAAGCAATTGCGCAGGAAATGAGGTCGACGAATGAAACTCGAGGGCAAGGTCGCCGTCGTCACCGGCGGCTCCAAGGGGATCGGTCTGGGATGCTGCCGGGTCTTCGCCCGGCACGGGTGCGCCGTGGTACTGGCCGCGCGGGGCGAGGCCGAGGGGAAACGAGTCGAGCAGGAGCTGAGCGCGGCCGGCGGCCAGGCCCTCTTCGTACCCTGCGACGTCACGCGCGAGGAAGACCTGACCCGCCC
>JBAZUN010000102.1:5427-14926 GCA_041661365.1 Candidatus Latescibacterota bacterium | reverse complement strand
GCCGAGGTCGATCGTGATCGGTTCACCGGGAGCGGCCCAGCCCCATACGCGGATCGGCTGCTCCCGCTGAAGCACCATGTGATCGCCGAAGAGGGCGGGCAGGCGCACCTCGGCAGCAGCATTGCCACAACACAGGGTGGCCGCGACCAGCGCGGCAAAGAGCAGACGCGGGCAGGTGACACGCATGGGGTATACCCTCCTCGAAGGGCGAAACGATCTTGCCGAGTCCAGTCGTCCGGGTCCCACGGCGCGGCGATCCAGGCGCTGTTCGAGAAGAGAACTCCGGCGCGGTCCAGCGTCAAGGAGCCGCGATCCGACGCACCTCCTTGACCCAGGCCCGGGGGGACTCGTGTATTGCCGTCCATCGCCGTGTCCTGCCTCGCCCAGAGCAGGCCCCCCCCAGGCCTCGGTCCCTCCCGACGAACGATATCACCGGAGGTTTCCATGCCCCGCAACGGCTACGCCCACCTGGTGCACGACTACTACGTCTCCCGCTTCCGCGATCTCGCCGAGGAACGACAGGCCCGCCTGACCGCGGTGCGCACCCGCCGCCAGGCCCTGGCCTACCAGGAGCAGGTCCAGGAGGCCATCCACCGCGCCTTTGCCCCCCTCCCCCGCCGCACCCCGCTGGCGGCCCGGTCGACCGGAGTCCTCGAAGACCGCCAGTGCCGGGTGGAGAAGGTCCTCTTCGAGAGCCGGCCCGGCTGCCTGGTAACCGGGCATCTCTACCTCCCCCGGACCGGCGACGGGCCGTTCCCCGGGGTTCTGGGGACCTGCGGCCATAGCGAGGCCGGCAAGCTGGAGCCGCGGTACCAGGAGTTCTGCCGCCGGCTGGCCGCTGCCGGCTTTGCCGTCTTCCTCTACGACCCGCTGAGCCAGGGGGAGCGGGACCAGTACTGGGGCCAGCGCCAGCGCGAGGGGATCAGCGGCTGCTGTCAGGCCCACAACATGATGGGCAAGCAGCTCGAGCTGGTCGGCGAGTGGTTCGGGTCCTGGCGGGCGTGGGACGGGATCCGCGCCTTGGACTACCTGCTGAGCCGGCCCGAGGTTGACCCCGACCGGATCGGCTTGACCGGGAACTCGGGCGGCGGCACCATGAGCACCTGGCTGTGGGCCGTGGACCCGCGCTTCACCATGGCCGCCCCCTCCTGCTTCGTCACCACCTTCCTGGCCAACCTGGAGAACGAGCTGCCGGCCGACTGCGAGCAGTATCCCCCGGGGGTGGTCGGCGCCGGACTGGAGCTGGCGGACTTCCTCATCGCCGGCGCCCCCAAGCCGGTGCTGCTGCTGGGGCAGCGGTACGACTTCTTCGACCGCCGGGGTCTGCGGCAGGCGCACGACGAGGTGGCGCGCTTCTACGGCGTACTCGGCGCGGATCGGGAAAGGTGCGGGCTGTTCATCGGCCCGGAGCCACACGGCTTCTCGCGCCACAACCAGGAGGCCATGGCCGCCTTCTTCGCAGCGCACGCCGGGCTGCAGCCACCGCGGCCGCTGGCGCATCCTGAGATACTCACCGCGGAGGCGGCCCAGGTGACGCGACGGGGAAGCACCGTGGCCGCCGGGGCGATCCCGGTTCCCCGGCTCATCGCTGAGCGGGCCGCGGCCCTGCAGGCCCAGCGGGGCAGACCGACGGGGATCAGGCTTTGCCGGCGACTTGCTGAACTGCTGGCCCTGCCCGAGCGCGGCACTCCCCCGCACTACCGGGTGCTGCGACCGACACGGGTGGCCGGCAGCACCTGCGCCCGGTACGCGGTGGAGACGGAAAGGGAGGTGCGGGCGATCCTGCACAAGCGGCTGACCTCACCCGAGCGGGCCGGCACCCTCGACGTGGAACCCCGAGTCATCCTCGGTCTCCCCCATCTGGCGGCCGAGGCCGATCTGGCCGAGGACCAGCACCTCATCGGGCAAGCGCCGCTCTACTGCCTGGACGTACGCGGCCTGGGCGAGTCCCTCCCGGACGACGGCGGCGGCGACTTCTTCCATCCCTATGGCATGGACTACATGCTCCACGGCCAGGCCCTGCTCCTCGGGGAGAGCTACCTGGGCCGCCGGGTGCACGACCTGCTGGCGGTGCTCGATCTGTTCGAACGGGAAGGGGCTCAACGGATCGATCTGTACGGCCGCGGGCAAGGAGCGATCATCGCCCTCTGCGCCGCGGTCCTGGACCGTCGGATACGCTCGTTGACCTTGAAGAACGCACCCCTCTCCTGGCAGGCCTGGACCGAGGTTCCGGTGGTGGCCTGGCCGGCGGCCAACGGCCTGCGCGGGGTCTTGAGGTACCTCGACCTGCCCGATCTCTACCGCACCCTCGGCCCGCGGGTCCGGGTGACGGCGCCCTGGGGACCTGACCTCAAGCCGTTGACCGGGGTCCGGCTGCAACAGGCCTTGGCCGCGGCCGGGCTGAAGGCGTCACTGATCTGCCGGGAGCCGGTCAGCCGGCGCCGAGGAAGCGGCGGTAGCAGGCGATGAGCCGCTCGGCGGCCCGGGTCTCGGTGTAGTGCTCGAGCACGTGCTGCCGGCCGGCGGCACCGAGACGGCGGCGGCGGTCCTCGTCCTGCAGCAGGGATTCGACGGTCGCGGTAAAGGAGTCGACGTCGCGCAGACCGAAGAGCACGCCGGTCTGGCCGTCGATGATCACCTCGCGGCAGCCGCGGATGGCGGTGGCTGCGATCGGGACCCCCATGGCCGCGGCTTCCAGCAGGGCGCGGGGGATCCCCTCCCGGTGCGAGGGGAGCACGGCCAGGTCCATCGACAGGTAGAGCTCGGGCATGTCGCTCCGCTGCTCGAGGACGGTGCAGCGGTCGGCGATTCCGGCCTCCTCGAAGAGGCTCTTCGGGTCGACCGCGTCCGACTGCTCCGGCTCGGAGATCCCGACCACCAGGAAGCGGGCCCGGGAATCACGGCGCGCTAATCGTCGGGCCATGGCCGCGAACTCTACGTACCCCTTCTCGCGGACGAATCGGCCGACCATCCCGACCACCCGATCCCGGTCGCAGTACCCCAGGGCCGCGCGCAGCCGGTCCCGGCCGCCGGGGTACAAGGACGGGTCAAAGCGCCGCTCGTCGATCCCGTTCCCCACCAGGTGCAGCCGCTCCGGCCGCTTGAAGCGGTGCGCCACGGCCAAGGCGTGGTCCTCGCTGCTCTGGAAGAGGAGCTGGTGGCACCAGGCCGCGCACCAGCGCTCCGCGGCCACGGCCAGCCACCGCCTCGGTCCGGTAGTGGCCTCGTTGAAGAGGAAGCCGTGCACCGTGTGGACCACCACCGGCACCCCGGCCAGTCGAGCCGCAAGCGGTCCCAGCAGGGTGCCCTTGGGGTTGTGCGAATGGGCGATGGCAAAGCCGCCCCGCCGCAGCTCTCGCCGCAACGCGGCCAGGCACCGGAGATCGGTCCAGGGCGACAGCTCGCGGGCAAACGGCACGTGGACGACCCGCACCCCGGTCTCGGCCAACTGCCGGCCGTACCCGGCGTCGCCGCAGAGCACGGTGACCTCGAACCCGGCCTCCTGGAGCCGGCTCAGGCCTACCCGCAGCAGGAGCCAGGCGATCCGGTCGGTCGGCACCACGTGCGCGACGCGCACCGGCGTCATCGTTTCACAACCCCGCCCGAGTCCAGGCCTGGCCCAGGGCCGCCGCGGTGGCGGCCACGGCCTCCTCGGGCGGCAGCCGGCGGAGCCGCTCGCTGAACGGCTCGACCATGACCGGACCGTCGTACCCGATCTCGGCCAAGGTACCCAGGAACCCCTGGATATCGATGACCCCGGTCTCGCCGGGGAGGGCCCGCACGTTGTCGACCTGCTCGTCCGCGGGGATCCCGGCCGGGGCGTCGTTGAGGTGGACGTCGACGACCTGTTCGGCGGCCAGCCGCCGCAGCTCGGCCACCGACTCGTGCGCCGTGTACCAGTGCCAACTGTCCAGCAGCAGCCCGACGTTGGGGCCGACCGCCGCACATAGCGAGAGCATCTGGTCCATGGTGTGGGCGAAGGGGTGCTTGAACCCGGCCCGCGAGGTCAGCGGCCCCACGTACTCCAGCCCCAGACGGATGCCGTGGTCGGCCAGAACGGCGGCGGCCGGCTTCAGCCGCTCGACGTGGAAGCGGAAGTTCTCCTCGTAGGTCAGCTCGTTGGAGCCGGGCATGATCCAGGTGGCGGTGCGGCAGACGCCCAGCTCCCGGGCCACCCGGGCCAGGGGGGGGAGCGCGGCCAGGTCGCGGTCGTGCGTGGCCTGGTCCTGGCGGAAGTTCACCGGGAACCCCCAGGCCGCCAGGCGGACCTTGCTGCGGTCGGCCAGCTCGCGGGTCTGCGCCGCGCCCAGGGCCGCGGCCTCGCCGATGCCGAAGTGGTACCCTGCAAAGCCGTGACGGGCGGCCAGCTCCAGGCCGGCCTGCAGCCCCTCGACGCTGACCCCGATCGCTCCGGGGGACAGGGAACGGTACATCTTGATCTCCTTTCGATAGGGGATAGGCGCCGGCAAGCCGGCGCCGGTCTCATACGGCAACGTTGTTCTTCGGCTGTCCCTCGAGGAAGGCGATGACGTTGTCGACCGCTCCCTCGTTGAGCAGCTCCACCCCCTCGGGGGTTTGGTCAGCGGCGTGCGGGGTCAGCGCCACCTGCGGGCAGTGCAGGATCGGGTGATCGGCCGGCAGCGGCTCCCGGGGGAAAACGTCCAGCCCAACGCCCCCGAGGTGCTCACGCTCCAGGGCCTCGACCACCGCGTCGAGATCGACCACGTCCCCGCGCGCGCCGTTGAGCAGGAGCGCCCCCTCCTTCATCAGGCCCAACTCCCGCTGGCCGATCAGGTGGCGGGTCTCCTCGGTCAGCCGCACGTGCAGGGAGACCACGTCGGCCCGGGCCAGCAGCTCGTCCAGGGGGACGAAGGTCACCCCGAGCCGTCGGGCCCGCTCCTCGTCGGGGTGGAAGGTCCAGGCGATCACCTCCATCCCGAGGGACCGTCCGAGCCGGGCCATCTCCGCGCCGATCGCGCCGGTGCCGACCACCCCGAGCACCTTCCCCTGCAGCAGGAGGTTCGTCGCCCGGGTCCAGCGGCCGGCCTTCAGCTCGGCGGTCTGGAAGGCGACCCGCTTGGCCAGGGAGAACATCAGCCCGAAGAGGTGCTCGGCCACCACCGGCGCCGTCCGTCCCGGCTGGTTGGAGACGACGATCCCCCGCTCGCGGGCGGCCTCCAGGTCGATCATGTCCGTGCCGATGGAGCAGGTGGCGATGCACCGCAGCCGGGGCAGGGACTCCAGCTCGGCCCGTCGCCAGGTGACGATCCCGCGGGAGTTGAGGATGACCTGGGCCTGGCGCACCCGGTCGATCTTCTCCTCGAAGGTGGCCGGCCGCGTGGGGTAGACGCGGACCTCGCCGTAGGAACGCAGCCGGTCGAGCTGAGGCGAGCCGGCGATCTGGGGGGGATCGTCCCCCGGAACCACGATGAGGAACGGGTCAGCCATCCGGCGGCACCTCGGGATAGTGCTCCGTTAAGGAGCACTTGGGGAGCACGGGGAAACGGACAATATAGGTCGCCGGCGCTTCCAGCGACACCCGGTCATCCTCGGGTCGCCGGGACCAGGATCACCCCCGTGCCTCCGGCCGCCGTCCAGTTGACATATCTAATTGGATCTGATAGCTTTAGGAACAGCGCAACCCCTTCCAGCGGGTCCGAGCCCGATCACTGCCCAGACCCCATACGCGCGGCGGGAACGCGCCTTCCGCCCACCGGCGCGAGAGGACCGCACCATGCCGTCAACCCCAGGCGTCAAGCCTGTCGACCTGCGGAACCCCGAGTTTTTCCTCAACCGCGAGCTGTCCTGGATCGATTTCAACCGGCGGGTGCTCGAGGAGGCCGAGGACGAGCGGAATCCACTCCTCGAACGGGTGAAGTTCATCGCCATCGTGGCCAACAACCTGGACGAGTTCTTCGAGATCCGGGTCGCCGGCCTGCTGCAGTTGCGCGAGTCGGGGGCGCGCTCGAACCGCCCGGACCGGATGACCCCGGACGAGATCCTGCCGCGGATCGCCGAGAAGGCCCGGGCCCTGATCCACGACCAGTACCGCTGCTGGAACGAGGTGCTCCTGCCGGCCCTGGCGGCCAAGGGGATCCACTTCTGGGAAGGGCGTCGCCTGACCGGCGAGTACCGCCGCTTCATCCAGCAGTACTGGGAGGAGGAGCTGGAGCCGATCCTCACCCCGATCGTGGTCGATCCGGCCCACCCCTTTCCCCGCGTCATCAACAAGGCCCTCTGCACCGCCGCCCTCCTCGAGGCCGACGGCCAGACCATGCTGGGGGTGGTCACCGTGCCCCGCGTGCTCCCCCGCATCCTCCGACTCCCCGACCGCGACGGACAGTTGCACTTTATCACCCTGGCCGGGGTGATGAACACCCAGATCGCCGAGGTCTTCCGCGGGTACCAGGTGCGGGCCTCGGCCTCGTTCCGCATGACCCGCAACAGCGAGCTCTACGTCAACGAGGAGGAGGCGGACAACCTGCTCGAGGAGATCACCGAGCTGCTCAAGAGCCGGCGCAAGGGGGACGCGGTCCGGCTGGAGATCTCGGCCAAGGCGCCCGACGACCTGGTTGGACTGCTCCAGTCCCATTTCGAGCTCGACGACGATCAGGTCTACCGCGTCGACGGCCCGGTGAACCTCAACCGCCTGATGAACCTCTACCGCGAGGTGCCGCGGCCGGAGTTGAAGGATCCGCCCTTCACCCCGGTGGTCCGGTCGCTCCCCGAGGAGCCCGAGGCCTTCTTCGCCGCCGTCCGCGAGCGGGACGTTCTCCTCCATCACCCGTACGAATCCTTCGGCACGGTCATCGACTTCATCCACATGGCGGCCGCCGACCCCAAGGTGCTGGCCATCAAACAGACGATCTACCGCACCGGCGACGATTCCCAGGTGGCCCAGGCGCTCATCGACGCGGCCGAGGCCGGCAAGGAGGTCACCGTGCTGGTGGAGCTGAAGGCCCGGTTCGACGAGGAGGCCAACATCGAGTGGGCCAAACTGCTCGAGGAGAGCGGGGTCCACGTGATCTACGGCGTGGTCGGGCTGAAGACCCACTGCAAGCTCTCGATGCTGGTCCGCCGGGACGGCGACCGGCTCCACCGGTACGCCCACCTGGGCACGGGAAACTACAACCAGACCACCGCCCGGCTCTACACCGACCTCGGCCTGCTGACCGCGCGGCCGGAGATCACCGCCGAGGTCGCCGAGGTCTTCAACCTGCTGACCGCGCGGCAGCGCCGCACCGTCTTCCGCAAGCTGCTGGTGGCCCCTAACAACCTGATGAAGGGGATGCTGGACCGGATCGAGCGCGAGGCCGAGCACGCCCAGGCCGGCCGGCCGGCGGCGATCATCGCCAAGATGAACGGCCTGATGGACCAGAAGATCATCCGCGCCCTGTACCAGGCCTCCCAGGCCGGGGTCCAGATCGACCTGATCGTCCGGGGGATCTGCTGCCTGCGCGCCGGGGTTCCGGGGCTCAGCGAGAACATCCGGGTTTACAGCATCATCGGCCGGTTCCTCGAGCACAGCCGGGTCTTTTACTTCGCCAACGGCGGCCAGCCCGAGTACTGGCTGGGGAGCGCCGACTGGATGAACCGCAACCTGCGGAACCGGGTCGAGGTGGTCTTCCCGATCGAGGATCCCGAACTGCAGCAGCGGGTCTTCCGCGAGGGGCTCGAGCTCTGCCTGGCCGACCGCCTGAAGAGCCGCCAGATGCTCCCCGACGGCACCTACACCCGGCGCCAGGCCCAGGCGGGCGAGCCGCTTCTGTGCATGCAGGAGGCCCTGATGGAGATCGCCCAGGGGAAGCCGGTCAAGGCTCCACTGGCGCCCCCGGTCGAAGGCGAGGCGAGTCCTGAGAGAGCCCAGCGATGACCCGGGAGACCGATCAGGTACACTTGCTGTTGCGCGAGCTGAACTCGCCGATGACCGCCGACTGTCCGCGGGTGGGGATCGTCCTGGCCGCGGGCCACGGCAAGCGGATCCGCTCGGAGCAGTCCAAGATGCTCCACGAGATCTGGGGCCGGCCCACGGCGCTGCGGGTGGCCCGAGCCGTGCGCGCCGGTCTCGACAGCCCGAACCAGGTGATCGTGGTGGGGATTAAAGGGGCCGAGGTGGCCCGGGCCGCCGGCGGTCAGCCGGGCCGGCTCTTCGCCTACCAGGAGAACCCGGTCCTCGGCCTCCCCGCCGGCACCGGGGACGCGGTCCGCGTCGGCCTGGAGGCCCTGCCGCCGGCAGCCGTCGAGCGGGACGTCTACATCTACCTCGGCGACATGGGGCTCCTCACCGAGGAGGCGGTCGCCCAGTTCCGCCGTTCATTCGAGGACGACGCCTGCGACATGATGGTCCTCACCGGGGTGTACAGCGGCCCGCCGGAGGAGAACTACTACGGCCGCATCGTGCGGGTCCCCGCCGTGGACCGCGAGGGGAAGTCGGCCGGCGCCGACGAGGGGAAGGTCATCGAGATCAAGGAGCGCCAGGACCTGCTCAAGCTCGACCCGGAGGAGTCGTACGCGGTGACCTACCACGGCCGCGTCTACGCCTTCGACCGCGACGAGCTGCTGGCCATCCGCGAGATCAACACCGGGGTCTTTGCCTTCCGGGAGGCCCAGCTCCGGGAGCACCTCCGCGAGCTGTCCACGGACAATGCCCAGGGCGAGCTGCTGCTGACCGACCTGGTCGGGATCTTCAACCGGCACGGGAAGGTGGTGCGCGCCACCCGGGCCGCCAGCGAGGAAGAGCTCCTGGCCTTCAACGTCAAGAGCGTCCTGCGGCAGATGGAGGCGATCGCCCGGCACTGGGCCTATGCCCGGTTGATGGACACCATCACCATCGCCGACGAGGAGGACTTCTTCATCGCCGACGAGGTGATCGAGCAGATCCTCGCCCTCGACCGCGAGAAGGGGCCACTGGACATCTGTATCGGCAAGGGGGTGCACCTCGGGCCGATGGTGACCCTCGACCGCCGGGTGCGGATCTCGGACCGGTGTCACCTCACCGGCCACGTGGTCCTGGGCGAAGGGGTCTTCCTCGGTCCCGGGGTGCAGTGCAGCACCTACCAGGGACAGTCGATGGTCCTGGAGGAGGGGGTCGAGGTGCTCAGCCGGAACATCCTCAAGGGGAGCCTGCGGATCGGAGCCGGCAGTCGGATCGAGTCCGGGGTCATCATGACCGGCAGCGACTCCTTCCCCATGCGGGTCGGCCGCCGCGTGGTCATCAAGGGGACCAGCTACCTCTACGGCTGCCTGGTCGACGACGAGCTGCTCATCGAGCACTCGGTGATCAAGTGCCGTCGCGTCGAGCAGGTCCGCCGACGCGACGGCACCATCCAGCCGATCCGCTACGTCCTGCCCCAACCCGAGGGGCTGGACTCGATCAGCGACCTGAGCCGCGCCCCGCACCGGGGCTAGCCGGGGCGGACCACCCCCGCCTGTCCGGTATCAGCGGCGTCGCTCGGCTCCGATCCTCGCCAGAGCGGCCTTGGGAACCTTGCAGACCATG
>JBAZUN010000102.1:0-5417 GCA_041661365.1 Candidatus Latescibacterota bacterium | reverse complement strand
CCCCGCACCGGAGCTAGGCGGGGGCGGACCACCCCGCCCATCCGGCTCTCCTCAGCGAACGCGCTCGGCTCCGATCCTCGCCAGGGCGGCCTTGGGAACCTTGCAGACCATGGTGTAGGCGGGGTCGAAGACGTTCCCCACCTCGTACTCCACGCACTGGCCGAGGAGGGCGTGGGCGCTGTGCGGGTCCAGTCCGTACCCGGACTCGAGCCAGCGCACCATCTCGGTGGTTGCGTGCTGCAGGGCCTGGTCCAGGGGCCGGGCGTTCCCCACCGTCATGATCGAGCGGTCGTTCTCGGCCCGGGGCCAGCCGATCTCCTCACCCTTGAGCACGCGCGCCGTGAAGGTGACGTCGAAGGAGATCTCCACCCCGGTGCCGACGATCTCGCCATCCCCCTGGATGGCGTGCCCGTCCCCCAGGTGGAAGAGCGCGCCGGGCACGAAGACCGGCAGGTACACGGTGACCCCGGCGCCGAAGCCGCGGTAGTCCATGTTCCCGCCGTGGGTCGAGGAGGTGGCGGTGGCGATGGACTGCCCCCGGGGCGGCGCCACGCCGAAGCAGCCCAGCATCGGCGCCAGGGGCCAGCGCACCCCGGCCAGCCGGGTGCGCGGCCGCACCAGCTCGGCGGTCCCGGCTTCCAGGTCCACCTCCCACTCCTGGATCTCGTCGGGTTCGGCGATCCCGTGCCGGTACCCCGGGTCGAGGACCTGGGCGGCGATGGCGGCCCGGGTCCAGCCGCGTCTTCGGTTGGGCCAGAGGTGGTCAAAGGTGACGGCCAGCACGTCGCCCGGCGCGGCCTCCTCGACGTAGAACGGCCCGGTCATCGGGTTGCCGCGCTCGGTGACCTCCTCGTCCCGGGCGTCCCGGCCGCGGGCGTCCACCGTGGTGGTCGAGACCGTGTCCCCGGAGGACAGCCGCAGCACCGGCTCGTGCGGACCGATGGTGACGTGGTAGTGATCGGGCTGGAACCGGTGATCTGCCATCTCAGCCCTTCCCGACCTTGACCTCGCGACCGGTGCGGCCCGACTCGTAGATCCCGGTGATGATCTCCACCGCGTGACGGGCGCTCTCCAGACCGATCATCGGCTGGCGGTCCTCGCGGATCGCCTCGACCATGTCGCCCACGATCTGGGTGTGTCCGTCGAAGCTGACGGCCATCGGATCGGCAGAGCCGGTGCCGGCTTTCTTCTCGCCGTAGAACCCCAGCAGCTCCTGCTCCTCCTTCCCCTCGGCGTCGTCCATCAGCTTCCAGCCGCGCAGCAGCCCCTCCTGCTTGAGGATCGACCCGCGGGCGCCGTAGATGGTGATCTGCTGGTCGTACCCCGGGTAGCAGCAGGTGGTGGTGTAGAGGGTACCGATGGCACCGTTGGCAAAGCGCAGCAGGGCGCAGCTCTGGTCCTCGGCCTCGATCTTGTGCCCGAAGACCCCGAACATCCCCATCACCGACTGCACCGGCCCGACCAGCCACTGGAGCAGGTCGACGGTGTGCACCCCCTGGTTCATCAGGGAGCCGCCGCCGTCCATGGCCCAGGTCCCCTTCCAGGAGCCGTGCAGCCCCTCGTAATAGTCCTGCAACCGGTACCAGGGCAGGTGACCGTGCACCCCGTAGAGCGGTCCCAGCCGACCCTCCTGAATGGCCTGCCGGATCCGCAGGTTGAGGGGGTCGAGACGGGACTGGAAGATCCCGCCGATCTTTACCCGGTACTGCTTGCCGGCCTCGATCAGGGCGTCGATTCTAGTCGGCACGATGTCGGCCGGCTTCTCCACGATCAGGTGCTTGCCGGCGGCGGCGGCTTGGATCCCCATCTCCGCGTGCAGCCCCGACGGCGTGGCCAGGTTGACCACCTGCACCTCGCGGTCGGCCAGCAGGCTGGCGAAGTCGGTATAGGCCTTGCAGTCGAACTCCTTGGCCGCGGGCTGCAGTCGGGCCTCGTCGATGTCGCACACCGCCACCAGCCGCGCCCCCGGCGCCGTCTGGATGGCCTTGCAGTGGTGGCGGCCCATACCCAGGCCGACGACCGCGAACCCTACGTTCTGAGACATCATCCCCTCCTCATCAATGTCATTTCGGACTCTTGCCTCCCACCACCCGGGGCCAGATCCGCGGTCCCCCTCCGGTTCCCTTGATGCAGCCGTTGATCAGGTCGCTGGGAGTGGCTGCGAATAATCTATTGGTTCGTCCCACGGTGAACAGGTACTTGCGGCGGGTCTGCCGCTCACCGCTCTGGGCTTCGTCGTCTTCCTCCTCGGGAATCTCCTCCTTCTCGGCCTTCTCGATCGCGGGCTTCTGTCCGAGGAACTTGTGCTCCTTCAGCTCAAACACGTCGACGAAGGTCCCGTCCTCGAATTCCTCCAGGTAGGCGACCCGGCCGTCGTCGCGCAGGCGCACGTAGTAGCCCATCAGGGACGGGTTACCGGTGATCTTGTCCAGGCTGGCCACGGGCATGGCGAGGTGCGACGTCTCGTAGTGCCGCTTCCGCTCCGGGGACAGCACCAGGGTGCTAGCCAGGCTCTCGCGCAGCACGGCCTGGATCCTCCTGGCGGTGTTGGCGGGCTGGTGCGCCGGCTGCATGAGGGGCCACACCTGGGAGATCACGCTCCGCGAGAGCTCGTCCAGCACCTCGCCCAGGCCCAGCGAAACCAGGAGATCGGCAGGTACCTCGCCGGGAGCGACGGGAGGGGCTTCGACGGCCGGCAGCACCAGGGGCCGGCCCGCCATCGCTATTCGCACCTCGTCCAGGGATCGGGTCTGACCGCTCTCCTTCAACTCGCGGGCGTAGACCCGCGCTCCCTCGACGAGCTGCTCGATGAAGCGCTCGGCGGCGAAGGTCTGGAGCATGGTGGTCGTATCGCCGTCGGCCTTCTGCCGGATCTGCCGTCGCAGCTCCGGGTTCCACTGGTCGGTCACCAGCCGGAGGGCCTCCTCGCAGTAGGAGATCACCGCCTCGGCAGTGTAGTCGTCCGGGTGCTCGCGCCAGAACCGCAGGTTGATCCGCAGCACCTCGAGCCGAAAGAGCGCGCCTATCGCGTGGTCGAGGATCCGCTTGAGCGGTGAGAGCTGCCGGCTGTCCGCCTCGAAAACCCGGTTGTTGTTGACGCCGTTGACAAAGGTGCTGATCTCGACCATGAAGCTTCGGTCCTTGCGGACCAGTTGATCGGGCAGCCGCACCAACTCCTGCAGGCTCTGCAGGCTGGCGATCTGTCGGATCCCCTGCCCCGCCCTGGCCGTGGGGCTGTTAGCGGCGGCCAGCAGGCGCGCCAAGCCCCGGACGTCCTTGAAGGCCAGCGTCGGATCCAGGAACAGCCCCCACACGGTCTGATCCAGGGGTTCGAGGGCGGCCAGTAGCCGGCCGATCTGGTGCGCTTTCTCGTTGACGTCGCTCAGCGAGAGGCGCTCGGGCTCTACCATGTCGGCGATGGCCACCTCGACCTGGCCTCCGGCGCCGAGGGAGCCGGTCCTGGTATCGGCCGAGGTCGCAGGTCTGGGCGCGGTGACCGGTGGCGGCGGTCGCCGGGCTGGCTCGCCCTTGGCGGCCACGGCCGGACGGTCGGTCGGGGCCGGCGTTCTAGTCGGAGCCGCACCGCCCCCCTCTCCGGTGGCTCCGACCGGCGCGGACGGACGGGCTCCAAGCACGGCCCGGTGGGTCCGCACGACCCGGGTCTTGGTCTCGGCCCGGCGGACCACGGCCTGGGCCTCCTCCAGGGAGGGGATGGCCGCTACGAGGGGGCGGAAGAGGGTGATCGCCCTGAGCCGGTCCTCGAGCAGGGTCTCGGCCTGCTCCTGCTCCTCGGCACCGGCGGCCTTGGCCTCGGCCTCGTACACGGCGTGGAGGGCGGTCTTGAACCTCAGCAGGAAGACCTCAATGCGGCTCGCCGCCGGCTCGGCCTCTTCCGCGTCGTCGTCCCGCTCGCGGTCATCCGGGTCGTTCTGGTCATGGTCGTCGGCTTCGTCCCGGACCTCCTCGTTCTCGTCCCCCTCCTCGGATTCCTCATCCTGGTCGTCGTCGTCCGTCTCCCCTTCAGCCTCCGTGTCCTCCCTGTCGGTCTCGTCCTCTACCCGGGCCGGCGTCCCGTCCTCCCCCTCGTCCTCCTCGTCGCCTTCCTCCTGGTCCGCCTCGGCCTCGTCCCGATCGGCGTCCGCGTCGTCGGCCGGGACACCTCCCCCGCGCTCGTACGCTTCATCGTCCTCGCCGTCGTCCTGGTCCTCGGTTCCCCGCTCCTTTTCCTCGTCTTCCTCGTCCTCCTTCACCGCGCTCCGTCGCAAGCTGTCCGGGGTGAAGGCCAGGGCTTCCTGGCGGGCCGCGGCCGCCGACGGGCCGAGGGAGTCGCGCACCACCGCGCCGTACGGAGCCGAAGAGACCGCCCGCAGTCCCAGGCGGACGACCTGCTCGAGAGACCCCTTTCCCTCGACCACCGGCTTGAGCACCCCGCTGAAGGTGATGGTGGCCGCGGGCAGGATCTTGGATACCAAAAGCGCGGAGCACAGGTCGACCAGCAGCAGCCGCAGAAAGGCAGGCGAGGGCCGACGACCGGCAGGTCCGGCCGCCAGCAGCCGGTAATAGGCCAGCAGGCTGCTCTTGACCTTGCCCGCGGTCAGCCGCTGGTCGTGAAGCCCGGAGAGGAGGGAGGCGAAATGGAGGATCTTGGGAACCTCTTCCTTGAGGTCGAAGACGTCCAGCTCGGGCCGGGCGGCCCGCAGTTGCAGGATGAAGGGAACGTCCGGGACCCGGCGCGAGGCCAGCATCACCGGGTAGCAGATCTCCTCCCAGACGTCGACCGCGTCGGTCGGATCGATCTTGAGGAGCGTGCACCACTGACGCCAGGTACGAGCGGAGATGCGGCTCTCGCTCTGCAGCCGGGCAAGTCCGTCGTTGACCGTTTTGGCCATGGGATGGGGTTGCCTCGCCGGGTAGCCGGGGGCGGCCGAGGTGCTGAGCGCGCGGTAATATAGGGGCCACGACGGTCACGGACAACGCCACCGGCGCGCGGGACCGGGCACCGGCCGGCGCCATCATCGGCTGCCCGGACCGCGACGCAGGCGGTCCGGGCGGCGAGAGAGGTCCCCCCGCGGGGATGGAGCCGGACTTTTTGAACGGGCTGTTAGGCGGCGGCCTGGTCGATCTGGCTGACGTAGGCGACGTAGAGCTTCTCAAGGTCCTCGTGCTCCAGCTCTTGACGAGTGAGAACCTTGAGCAACTGGCCGGCGACCATGATCCCCACCCGGTCGGAGATCTCCTTGGCCCGGAAGATGTCGTGGCTGGTCATCCAGATCGCCTTCCCCTCGCCCCGCAGCTCGGCCAGAAGCTGCAGGAACTCGGCCCCGGACTTGGGATCCAGCCCCGAGGTCGGCTCGTCGAGCAGGATCACCTCGGCGTCCTTCATGATGGCGATGGCGATCCCCAGCTTCTGCCGCATC
>JBAZUN010000101.1:0-14986 GCA_041661365.1 Candidatus Latescibacterota bacterium | reverse complement strand
GCACCTCCACGGTGTCCACCTCGGTGCGGTAGAGGTAGACCCTGTTACCCGTCGTCTTCATCCTGCCTCCGCGTTGCGGGTCGATGCGGACCGGGGATCAAGCCCGCTATCGCGGGGGAGCACCGCAACGCCGACCCGAGGTAATCGCCGAACAATCGCATCACAAATAACGGTCGGGCTCAGCTTGGGAAGCCCGACGATGGGAGAATAAAGCTAGACAACTATCCGCGACGCGACACCGACGTCAGCCGCACCAGCAAAGGGCCGCGGTCAGCAGGCACTCGGCGGTGCGCACCACCGAGGCGAGGACGACCTGCTCGTCGAGGTTGTGCGCCCCCGAGCCGGACGGTCCGAAGAGGAGAACCGGGATGCCGAATCCCCGCTGGATCAGCGCGGCGTCGCAGGGATACTCGGCGGCTGACACGGGCACGGGACGACGGAGCACGGCCGCGGCCGCGCCGGCCAGGCAGCGGGTCCAGGGATGGTCGGCCGGCAGCTCGTGGCCGTACAGGGGCGGATCGACGATCCGGCGCCAGGCGGGGGGATGGACCGAGAAGAACGGATCGTCGGCGCAGAACGACCGGAAGGAATCCTCGATGGCCCGCATCTCGGCGTCCTGATCCTCGTGGGGCAGGAACTGGAAGTAGAGCCGCAGGCGGGCCTCCAGCGGCACGCTCCACGGGGTTTCGGGATCGAGCCGGTTCGCCTCCAGGGCCAGCACCTGGACCGGAGCCGGATCGGCGAACCCCCGGTACGCCTCGCCGCGGTCGACCTGGCGCCGCCGGCAGGTCCACTCGTCGACCCAACCGAGCAGCCGTCCCATCGGCACGGCCGGGCTGATCACCTCATCCTTGGAGAAGTAGGCCGCGGGATCGCCGGCCTGGGCCAGGACCTCGACGAACAGCCCGCCCCGGGTGGCCCGGACCACGGACAGGCCGGTCCCCTCGCCGATGACGCAGGCCTGGGCCGTGATCCCCTGCAGCCGCGCGGCCAGGGTCCCTCCTCCCCCGGCCCATTCCTCGTCGACCACCGACTCGGCGATCAGGTCACCGGCCAGCCGCACCTTGGCCCGCTGGAGGGCCAGGAGCACGCCGAACTGCGCCGCGAGCCCGCCCTTCATGTCAAAGGCGCCCCGGCAGTGGAGGCGGCCCCGGCTGATAGTCCCCGAGAAGGGATCGCGGCGCCAGCGGCCGGGACCGGGTGGGACGGTATCGATGTGCCCCGACAGGAGGAGGGAGCGGCCAGCACCCCGGCCCGGGAGCCGGGCCACCAGGTTGGGTCGGCCGCGGTATTCCCGTTCATGGCGCACGGCCGGGTGGTCGCATCTAGATAGAAAGCCGGTGTCGTAAAGCCGGGTCTCCAGCCGGGCCGCACGCAGGATGCAGTTGAGCGCCCGTTGGGCCTCCGCTTCCCTTCCCCGTGGCGGAACCGCGGTCGAGTCGATCCGGACGAGGGTCTGCAGCAGCTCGATCAGCTCGCCGCGCACCGGCGCCAGGAGCCGCCGGGCCTCGCGGGCCGCGTCGCGCAGGACAGGATCATCAACCCCGGAATCGGCAAGCCCGGAATCAGCGGTCGCCATCGCTCTCGCTCCAGGCGCACCGCGCGGTCAACCGGGCGCCGAACCCCGGTCCGACCCTCTCGGCGAATTCGGCAAGGGTTGTCAGGTCAATCTCCGGATGGATGGTGTGGGGCGAGGTGACGCTGAAGGAGGCCAGGAGCACTCCCAGGTCCAACGCGGTCTCGACCGGCCGACCGCTGAAACGCACGCGAGTCGATCCCCCGGTCAACGGCAGACCGGTCAGCAGCCCGCAAAGGACCCCTGCGGTCAAGGCATCGCCGGCCCCGGCCGTGCTCGCGACCTTGGTCTCGGGGACCGGGCAGTGATCCCAGGCTCCCCCCTCCCAGGCAAAGGCCCCGGCCGAACCGGCGCTCATCACCACCCGAGCCGTGGGCGCCAGGGCGGCCAAGGTCTTGGTCAGCCGGTCGAGGAACGACGCGGGCTCGGCCGGATCCCATTCGGCGTCGGCCAACCGACCGGCCTCGTCCTCGTTGATGACCAGCAGGTCGGTCAGGGCCAGGGCCGCGCGGGCCTCCTCCTCGGCCAGCTCGGCCGAGGTGAAGGAGGCCACCCGCAGGGCCTGGTACTCGCCGGCCAGGCTCAGCAACTGCACCCGGCAGGCCAGCGGCACCTCGGGAAGGGCCACGGCCACGGCCCGACCAGCGGCTATCGCCAGTATCGGTGCAAGGGCCTCGATCTCCCCGGCCTGCAGGCCGGCGGCTGCGCCGTTGGTCGTGGTGATGTTCCCCCCGGCCCCGTCGGGGTACTGGTAGCAGACGCTGAGCAGGGTCGGGATCCCGGTCATGACTCGCACAAAACTGGTGTCGATCCCGACCTGTTCCATCTCCTCGCGCAGCCTTAGTCCCTGCGGGTCGTCGCCGACCCGGGCCATGGGCAGTACGCGGACCGGGTTCGGGCCGGTCCCGGAATTGAGGAGCACGGCCGCGTAGTGGGAGACCACGTGGAGCTTGCAGTAGTCGCGCACCTCGAGGAGGGCCGCGGGCCGACTCTCGTTGCGACCCAGGGTCTGGTTCCCCTCCAGCGCGAAGAACAGACCGGTGCCGACCCCGCCGACGCCGACCAGCAGGTGGGCCGCCTCCGGCGGGAGGACCAGTCGACCACTACCCCTCATCGCCGAACAGGTCCCACTGGGGGTTCTCGCCGATCGGGTGACGGGCGGTCTCCAGGGTGGCGGTGATCGCCGCATCAGGATGCCGCTGCAGCAGGGTCAGGGGGTACTCGGGGGTCGGCTCGGCAAAGAGGGCCACGCGCAGGGCGGTCTGCTTCCAGGCCCCGGTGTCGCTGAAGACCCGGACCCGTCGGGCCGCCAGGCACTCGCGCACCCCGAGGGTCACCGACATCGGCGGCACGAACTGCCAGGCCGCGCCAAAGGTGCGGTGGGCCAGGGCCAGGATCGTGTCCAGGTTGTTCTCCTGAACCCGCATGGTCGACCCGGCGACCTCCTCCAGGGAGACCTGGCTGAAGGGATGGCGCCGGGCCTGATTGTAGGCCAGGTGCCCGTCCTGCCCCCAACCGCCCAGGGTCAGGTCGACCGGCGCCTCGCCGAGGGCCCGCAGCACGCGGTCGATCCCGTCCGGCGTGGCCCAGTACCGCTGGGACTCGGGGACGTTCAGGGCCGGATCGATCCCGCCGTAGAACTGCTCCTCCATGAAGGTGCGGAAGTTGTACGGGTGGCGCCGGGGAAGGAGCCGGCCCTGCCAGTCGAGGCACTCGTCCATGTGGAAGACAAAGAGCCGGGCCAGGGAGACTCTCCGGCTGTTGACCATCTCGGTCCAGGGCGCGTACCACGACTTGGGGCCGCACGGCACGATGGCCCGCGTCGGCCGGCCTGCCAGGTTATTCGCCTCGAGCACCGAGACCAGCTCCTCGGCCATGAGGCGTCCCATCGCCGCGCTGTCCGGCACCAGGCGGAAGGGGACCCGGAGACGAGGGTGTTCCGGCAGCTCGGTCGCCGGAATCCGGCACCATTCATAAAGCCGTCGGGGATCGATCCCGCTCATCGCGCCCCGCTCCCGGACTCGGGGAAGTCCAGCACCTCGCTGATCTCGGTCCAGGCCTCGAGGAAGTAGGGGACCTGGGCCTGGTACAGGGCCGCGTGTTCGGGATCGGCCCCGATCCGGGCCAGTCCCTCCTGGGTCGCGGCCAGGCTGGGGAACTCGCACTCCCAGATCAGGGTGTTGGCCGGATCGCGGCCGGCGTAGGGCTGGGAGCGCCGCCCCTGAGGAAGGTCCGGCCGCCGACGCTCGAGGGCGGCAAAACGGGCCTCCAGGTGCATGAAGGCCTCGCGGTCGGCCGGTCGGTACCGCTGCACGAATCTGAGGATGTAGGGCATGGGGTTGTCCTCCGCCGAGGGATCGATGGGTCGACGTTCGCTGTTCCCTCTTCAAAGGTTCTATTGAGAGGCTTTCCGGTCCGGTCTGTCAACCGGTGGTCGGAAGGAGGACGGGGGGTAGCTCAGGAAGTCGCTCAGGGTGTCATCGATCCCCCGACCCGGGATGTAAATCCGCCAACGGAAAAAGGGGCGCATCCGCTCGACGGTCCACTCGAGCAGCTCTCCCGGCTCGACCGCGACCGGTTCGGTCACCGGGAAGAAGGCGTTGTCCCAGCTCGTGAACCGGATCGGTGGCGCGGCCGAGAGGAACGCCTCGCCCTCGAACCAGGCGCTGAACCAGCCGACCCAGCCGGCCAGGAGACCGGCGCGCTCTACCCGGTACTCGGCCGTGCCTGCCACGGTCGCGGGCCGCGGCAGATGGAGATCGAGGTCGACCAGGATCCGGGGCTCGGCCAGCAGACGCTCCGGCGCGGCCCTCAAATGGCCGGTCAGGTGACGTCCCAGCAGCTCCAGCGGGACGAAGCTCAGGCCCCAGCGTTGTTCTACTAAGGCGGCCCAGCCGTCTGGGGCCGGGCTCTCCTCGGTCGGGGCCGCCCAGAGCTGCAGTCGGTCAGGCAGGATCCGGCCGCCCGGTCGCAGCAGGCGCTGTCGGGCATCCTCGAGGCTTTCGAGAAGATCCTCCTCCAGGCCGAACGAGCCGATGGTCTCAGAGAGGATCAGGTCAACCGGCTCGGGCAGCTCGACCCGGGTGGAGTGGCCGTGCAGGACCGTCACCCGGTCGGCCAGTCCGTTGGCCTTGGCCAGATCGCGCGCCAGATCCGCGATCGGCCCCTGCTCCACGGCGTAAACCCGGGCCGCGCCGCTGCGGCAAGCCAGGAAGGCCAGCAGCCCGGTTCCGGCCCCCAGGTCGAGGACCACGTCCCCTGGCCGCACGGCCCGCCTTATTGCTCTGGCCAGGCCCTCTACGCGAGCCTGGTCAATCAGCATCTGCCGGTGCCAAACAATAGGATGGGTCACGGAGATCGGTCACGTAACAGGTTCGACCCGCTTGGACGCGGAAGGTCGTTCGGGTATATTAGCTCTACGCCATGAACGACGAAACCAGCAACCCCGACCCAGATCCGGCCGCTGAGCCCACCTCCGCCGACAGCCGGCGACAGTTCATCCGCCGGATGACCTACCTGTCCCCGGTGGTGACCACCTACCTCCTGGCCGAGACCGCGTACGGCAAGGACGACGAGGACAAAGAAGATCATGGCCGCCATCGCGGCCGCACCTCGCCCAAGCCCCGGGGACACACCCCCCCGCCGCCGTCCCCGGCTCCTCCCTGAGCACCCTTTCGACTCAGCGGAACCGCAGGGAGTACAGGTCGCACTCCCTTAAGGCAAAGCGGAGACGCACCGGCCGGCCGGCGTACGCGCCCAGATCCGGTGTGCCCTGCCATTGTACCACGCGCTCGAGGTGATCGCCCACGATCTCCTCGGCCGCGTCCAGCCCGAACCCCGGCAATGCCCTGCCTCCCTCGTCCTGTACCTCCACGCGTAGACTGCCTGCCGCCGAGCTGCTGTAGTTGAGCACCAGCTCCCGGCCGGTGAAGATTAACGGTTGCGTCCGCAATTCACCTGGCGCGTACCCGGCGTGCACCGAGATGAACCCGTCGGTGCGCAGGGTGTAGCGCACCCCGCTGTGACAGTGGTAGAGCGAGATCTCCCCCGGCCCGGTGGGGACGATGCCGCAGGCCAGGTAGTTGGCGCGGTTCCCCCAGCGCTCGAGATCCGGTCCCGGCCGGATGAAGGCCTCGGGGAACAGCCGGGCGTAGCGCGTACTCCCGGCGCGGGTGACCATGAACAGCACGTCGGTGGAATCGCCGCGATCGGGGTGGAAGCGGGTCGGAGTGGCCAGATAGAGATGCGGGGCGCGGAAGTAGGGGTGCGTACCGCTGACGTAGAGGTGCTCCCCGGGCAGGTTCGGGTCCATCGGCACGGGAGCGGACCAGTGCAGGTAGTCGGGCGAGGTGGTGCGGCTGACGGTGCGCAGGCGGCCGGCCGAGGAGGCCCAGGTGCGGAAGTAGCAGACGTAACACCCTTCTGCCGCGGACCAGAAGGAGACGTTCTGCGAATCGAAGGCGAAGTCCTCGTGGGTGATCACCGGGCCGTCGGCCAACGGCTCCCAGTGGATGCCGTCCACTGACCCGAAGGCGTGCAGCCCGTCGGCCGCGGGAACGGCGTGGCCCCCGCCGGGGTGAACCCCTGCCAGGGCCCGGAACCGGAAGGGCGAGCCGGGCCGACCGTCCAACGGGACGGTAGGAGCGAAGTTGTGGCAGAACGGAGCGAGACCGGCCAGGATGGCGTTGTTGTGGCTGGAGCCGTCCACCTCCGCGATCCCCAGGTCGGGGAAGGTCCACTCGCGACCGTCCGTGCTCTCGGCGTACCGGGTGGTCTCGCCCTCGTTCCCGTCGAAGGATTCGCCGGCGTAGGAAGCCGCGTATTCCCGGTAATAGGCCCGGTAGAGCGCGCCGTCTAGCAACACGGACAGATACGCCCCCCGCAACGGACTGCAAGCCAAGGGCTGGGATTGGGGTGCGTGGAGCCTCAGGGCCGTGCCTTGAAGTCGGTCGATCAGCAGGTCATCGACGAACAGCTCCAGCCGCGAGCCGATGGCAACCGGCTCGGTAGCGTGGCGCGACGGCGCGGGAACGGTGGTCAGGTCCATGGCGCTGACTCCTGGCTGTGGCGTGTCATCTCGTGAACGTGGGTAGAACAGTACCTCCACCTCACTCAGCCGTCTCGAGGATCGGTCAGGTGCCGAAGACCTCGATGGCAGCTTCGTTCCACTGGCGGATCTTGGCCAGGTCGTGCTCCACCGTGTGGGCGATCTGGAATCCGTCGGCCCGGACCGCGTACCGCACCTTCCCCTCGCAGGTCTGGCGGATCCGGTGCAACTTGGCCCGCATCTCCTCCGGAGTCCGGTCGTAGACGTCCTCGGTGGCGTTGACGCAGATATCCAGGGCGATCTCGGTGGGGCCGAAGATCGCGGCGGCCCGGGCCACGTCCGACCAGGGACCGACGTGCATCATCCGCAGGTGCGGCAGGCGGCGGACCGACTCGTAGAAGCCGTCGGTAATGCCGCAGCTATGCCAGTAGGTCACCTCACCGTGGAACGCGGCCAGCTCCAGCTCATAGGGCAGGACGAACTCCTCGTACAGGGCCGGGGAGAGCATCGGTGCACCGACCTCGTCGTTGAACAGCTTGGCCGGGGCCACGGACTCACCGAGGTACTCGGCGCGCTGTCGCGCGTGCTCCTGCAGGCCGTCGGTGATGCGGCGCATCAGCGCGTGGACGAACTCGGGGGCTTCGAGCATGTCGATCAGCAGGTGGGTCGTCTCGCGCAACTGGGTCGCCACCGAGAAGGGACCGCGCAGGAGGGTCGGGTACATCACCCGGATCCCCGAGCCCTCGGTCAACTCGAGCATCCGCTCGTAGAAGCGGTGCGCCCGCGGCGCCAGGCCGCCCGAGGTCAGGCTGAACCGCTGCAGAGGGGACAGGTCGCGATCGGTCAGGAGCGGATGCTGCATATCGACCCAAGGAGCCTGCCCCGGGGGGTAGAGGATGGTCGCGCCGAACAGGCTGGCATCCAGGGCCGCGCCGAACGACACAAAGGCGGTCCGGTCGAAGAACCGGTGGCAGTGCAGATTCGCCGCCTCCCAGACCGCGTAGCGAAGCTGTCCGTAGAGCTGGGCCTCCGGCGTCTCGTAGTAGGCGGGGCACGGAATCCCCACCACCGCTGAATACCCGGCGATGTCGAGGGCCATGGTGAACGGGGCTCCGGTGCGGCACGTCGAGATCCCTCGCCATCGTTCGATCAGCCACGGCTCACCGGCGTTGACCCAATACCGCCGGTGCTGCTGGTTCTCGCTCGAATCGCAGACCTCCAGGTACCGCTGTACGGCCTGGTCGATCTGGCTTGGGGTGATCTCGGTCATCGTGGGGCTCCGCGGGTTGCCTGCTGCCAGGGTGACGAGGGAAACGGGGCAATCTTCAAGGTGGCCGGGACGCGGGCAGCCGTCAAGTCGGTCACGCCAGCACGGTTGACGCAGCGGTCACCCCCCGGGTAGATTCGGGGCCCCACGGTCAGGATTAGGCCGCCACCGGCCATCTGCACGGTGATCCAGACGTGCCTTCGCGGAAGGATCGAACCTCGGTGAAATACGGGAGACCGCGGAACCTCCCCCTGCCGATCTGGCTATCCGTGGCCGGTGGTGTTGCCGTTCTGGCCCTGACGATGACGCTGGCCGTCGGGAACTGGCTGGCCGCGGCCTCAGGGGTGGTTATCGGCGCGGGAGGCGTCGCGGGGGGCCTCCTGCTGCGGCGCGCCTGGAACCGACCGCAGGCGGTTCCAGCGTTGCAGCACCAGGAGGAGTTTGCCCGAACCCTGCAGCTCATCGTCGGGCTGGACGAATTGCTGGGCAACTGTGTCAGTCGCATCGGGCAGTGGCTGGAAGCAGAGCGGGTGGCGGTCCTGGCGACCGATCCGGTGGGAACGGGATACACGGTCAGGGCGAACCTGGGATACACCCCCGCCGAGCTGGCCGAGGTGGCCCTACCGGAGAGCGCCCGACTGGTCCGCTGGCTCTATACCAACGAGACCCACCTGGTGCCGGCGAACAGTCCCGAGGTCGTCGCCTACCTGGAGCCTGAGGAGCGGAATCTGCTCGAGCGCCTGCAGGTCAGCGTGGTCCTGCCGCTGGTGGCCGCCAACCACCTGGCCGGACTGATCCTGCTCTCCGGCCCAGGGCAACCGGCTGCTGATCGTCTGGCCTCGGTCTGGGCCTTGATCCCGCCGCTGTCGCTGGCCCTGGAGAACGCCTCCCTGTCGGAGCAGCAGCGCCTGCGGCTCCGTCGCCTGTACCGGGCCGAGCGCCTGGCCACGATCGGCCAACTGGCCGCCGGTGCTGCCCACGAGATCCGCAATCCCCTGGCCTCGATCCGCAGCACGATCCAGTACCTCAGCCGAGCCCTCCCCAAGGACGGCGAAGCGATCGGCCTGGTAACGGACCTGATCGCCGAGACCGACCGGATCAACACGATCGTCGAGGGGATGCTGGCCTTTGCCCGGCCGGCGGTACCCCGGCTCGCGCAGGTGGACCTGGTCGAGGTGCTCGGCCAGACCCTGCGGCTCATCGAGCCCATGGCCAGGAAGAGCAGGGTGACCACCCAGACCCTTTTCCCCGCGCCCGGTGCGACCCTGCACGCGGATCCTGACCAGCTCAAGCAGGTCTTCCTCAACGTGATGATGAACGGGGTGCAGGCTATGCCCGAGGGCGGCACCCTCACGGCCAGCGTGGCGGCCCTGGGACCGTCGCGCGCGGGACCGGCGTGGCGGGTGGAGATTGCCGACACTGGCACCGGCATCCCTCCGGCCGACCTGGAGCGGGTCTTCGACCCCTTCTTCACCACCAAGCCGGACGGCACCGGCCTGGGGTTGTCGATCTGCCACGCCATCGTCGAGGGCCACGGCGGCCAGATGGAGCTGCAGAGCGTGGTAGGCCAGGGGACCACGGTGAGGATCTGGCTGTAGTCTCGACGCCGCGCGATTCCCAAAGGTCGCGGCCGGGGGGACACCTCGGACGCGCCCAAGGAGGACAGACGATGCCTCTGCCCAACCGCGTGCTCCTGGTCGACGACGAGGAGCGACTGCGCCGCATCCTGGCGCGCTTGTTGATCGAGGAGCAGTACGAGGTGGCCGAGGCCGACACCGGCGAGCAGGCCGTGTCCCTGGCCGCAACCTTCCAGCCGGACGTGGTGGTGATGGACCAGAACCTGCCCGGGATCTCCGGCCAGGAGGCCACCACTGCCATCCTGGAGCAATCCCCGGGGGTCAAGGTCATCGTCATCACGGCCTATGGGGCCATCGAGCAGGCGGTGGACGCCATGCGGCGGGGCGCCCACGACTACCTGACCAAGCCGTTCGACAACGAGGTCTTCCTGCTGCGGGTCCGGCGGGCGCTCGAGGCGCGGCGGCTGACCCAGCGGGTGGAGCTACTCCAGGAAGCTCTTGGGGAACGCTACTCCTTCTCGTGCATCCTCGGGCAGAGCCAGAGCCTGCAGGCCGCCATCCGCCAGGCCCAACGGGCCGCGGCCTCCGAGGTGCCGGTGCTGGTCGTCGGTGAGAGCGGCACCGGCAAGGAGCTGCTGGTCCGTGCCCTCCACCAGGCCAGCTCCCGACGCGATGGGCCCTTTGTCGCGGTCAATTGCGCCGCGGTCCCGGCCGAGCTGGTGGAGAGCGCCTTCTTCGGTCACCGCAAGGGGGCGTTCACCGGCGCCGGCGAAGCCCATCAGGGGTGGTTCGCCCAGGCCCACGGCGGCACCCTCTTCCTCGACGAGATCGCCGAGATGCCGGCCGCGCTGCAGGCCAAGCTGCTGCGCGTGCTGGAGGACGGCCAGGTCACCCCGGTGGGCGCCACCACTCCCGCGGCGGTCGACGTGCGGCTGGTGGCGGCGACCAACCGCGCCGTGGACGAGGCGGTGCGTCAGGGCGTCCTGCGCGAGGATCTCTACCATCGACTGGCGGTGGTCTCGCTCCGACTCCCGCCGCTGCGGGAACGGCCCGAGGACATCCCGCTCCTGGCGGACCACTTCCTCGCCCTGGCCCGTCAACAGCACGGCGCCCGGCCTTCGGGGTTCTCCGCCGAGGCCCTGGCGCGGTTGAGGGCATACCCCTGGCCGGGGAACGTGCGCGAGCTGCGCAACGCGGTGCAGAGTGCCGCGATCATGGCCGACGGCGAGAAGGTCGACTTGGCCGATCTGCCTCCCGCGGTCCAGGACGAGTCCGGCCCTGCCGCGGTCGCGCCCGGTACTCCGTCCCCTGCCGATGACCTGAGCACGGCCGTGGCCGGGGTCGAGCGGGAGCTGATCGCCCGGATCCTGGCCGAGGAGGCAGGGAACCGAACCCGTGCCGCCGAGCGATTGGGGATCACCCGCAAGACCCTGGTCGCCAAGCTGGTCCAGCACGGGCTGGCCTGATGGTCGCAAACTGACCGGGCACGGGGAGCAGCGTGGCCCTGACAGGATGCAGCCGGTGATTCGCCGGTACTCCCTTCTCGGGTAGCGCCTACTCGCTCCGGGTATTCGCTACTCGGATCGAGCCGATCACCCCTCCCCTACCGGCTTCATCGCTTCGCCGCAACCATTGATTCCACAGGAGTTGTGCCCCACACCCGAGGCAAGTCGCTGGCTGGCACGCCCCTTGCCTACTCCAGCGTGCTCCCCGTCTTGGCCGGAGGAGCGTCGACCTTTACAGGAGGAGCTTGATGAATCCGACCAGCAAGGACCGGGTGGAACTCGTCGCCCGCGTCTACGCCACCAACCAGGACGCCAGCCGGGCGCTGGGGATCACCATGCGCGGCTTCGGCTGCCTGTGCCGGCGGTACGGGATCGAGTCGCCCTGGGCCCGGACACAGCGGTCCCGTCGGTCAGCCGCCTGGTCGCCCCACGCGACCGAGGAGTGAGTCATGCTCTCAGCCATCGGACTGACCAAGCGGTACGAGGATGGGGTGCTGGCCTTGGACAACCTCAACCTGACCGTGAGTGCCGGCGAGGCCTTCTGCCTGCTCGGAGCCAACGGCGCCGGCAAGACCACCACCATCAACCTCATGCTCGACTTCATCCCTCCCACCGACGGCACGGTGATGATCAACGGCATCGATATCCGCCGCGACTCCTACGAGGCCCGGAAGCACATCTCCTACCTCTCGGAGAACGTGATGCTCTACGGGAACTTCACCGCCCGCCAGAACCTGGACTACTTCACCCGGCTGGGCGGCAGGCGCGGGATCACGCGCGAGGAGTACCACGCCTGCCTCCGACGGGTCGGCCTGCCGGAGAAGGCCTTCGAGCAGCGGGTGAAGAGCTTCTCCAAGGGGATGAGGCAGCGACTGGGGATCGCCATCGTCATCATGAAGGACGCGCCGGTGGTGATCATGGACGAGCCGACCTCGGGCCTGGACCCCCGCGGGGCGGCGGACTTCGTGGACCTGCTCAAGGAGTTGAGGGACCGGGGCAAGGCGATCTTCACCTCGACCCACCACCTCTTCCGAGCCCAGGAGTTCGCCGACCGGTTGGGGATCATGAAGGAGGGGCGACTGGTGATGGTCAGGACCCGCGAGGAGCTGGAGCACGAGGATCTGCAGGAGCTCTATCTGAACTACATGCGCGCCGCTTGAGCGGAGGATGCCATCGTGATCCGAACCTTGATCCGCAAGGAGATCGCCGGGCACCTGCTTAGCCTGCGTTTCAGCCTGGCCCTGGCCCTGTTCAGCGCCGTCACCCTGACGAGCGTCCTGGCCATGTACCGGCAATACGAACAGCGCGCGGAGGACTATACCCTGTGCCAGGCTCGGGCGGGAGAGCCCAGGGCAAGCATCCCGCCGGTCCTGACCAGCGTCTTGGCGTGGGGCCTGGAGGACGTGACCGGCAGGACCGTGGACCTGACCCAGGCGCCCGCGGTCTTGACCTTTCCCCTGCAGTCGCCGCTGAGCCTCCTGGACGGGTTCTTCCCGATCCTGGACCTGACTTACGTGGTGCGCGTCATCGGGGCTCTGGTGGCCCTGGGGTTCGCCTTCGACGCGGTCTGCGGCGAGGGGCGTGGTGGCACCCTGGCCCTGTCGTTGGCGGCCGGGGCTTCACGGGGCGGCATCCTCTTGGGCAAGCTCGTCGGCGGGTCCGTGGTCATCGCCGTGCTGTTCCTCCTGCCGGTCCTGGTGGGGCTTTCCCTGCTTCGGGTGGGCTTCGCCGCCCCGCTGGACGCAGAGCTCGTTCTGAGGGCGCTGCTGTGGGCCGCCGCGAGCCTGCTCTACCTGGTCTGCTTCTACTGCCTAGGTCTGCTGGTCTCGGCCTTGGTCGCGACGCCCAAGGTGGCGCTGATGGGGTGCCTGGTCCTGTGGACCACGCTGACCTTCATCGTTCCCGGAACGCTCACCTCGCTACTGCGGCTGGAAACGGGCCTGCAGTCGCCCACCCGGTTTGAGCAGGTCAACTTCTACACCGTGCGCTTGGCCGCCAAGCCCAGGGAGGCCGTAGCAGAGGGGCAGCTGCAGCAGCGGGAGGCCAGGGCGCAGGCGATGCTCGCGTTCTCGCACCGGGCTTTGTCCGCGCTGCGCCTGCTCCCAGGACCAGCCTACGTCGAGGTGGGCACCACCCTGGCGGGCACCGGGATCGGCCAGATGCCTGCCTACTTCGGCGCCGTCCAGCGCTTCCTGCGGGGAGCTCAACAAGGGAGGCAGGCCGGCACCAGCATCCCGGCGTTCGCCTTCCAGCGCGCCAGCCTGGGAGCCTGTTTGCAAGAGGCCGCCGCCGGAATCCTCAGCCTACTGATCTGGACCTCGACAGCCTGCTGGGCCCTGACCCGCGCCTGGGCGCGCTACGACGTCCGGGTAAAGGAAGCAGGTCCACAGTGATCCGGCTCATCTTCGCCAGGGAGCTGCTGGACATGGTCTCCAGTTGGCGCTTCGCTACCTTCAGCGCCATGCTCGTGGCCATGGGCCTCACGATAACGTCGGTACGCGCGGTAGAGCACCAGCGGCGGCTGCAGGAGTACGCCCAGGCCCAGAACCTGCAAGACCAAGTGCTCGATGCGGGGATGAGCCCCGGCAGCGGCGGCGGGCTGGTGTTCTCCCCTCCCCGCCGGCCGGCGCGGATGTCCCTGGTGGCTCAGGGCACCCAGGAGAGCCTGATGGAGCGCTTCCTCGTCTCCGTATACGAGAACCCGATCGAGGTGCTCTTCTGCGCGCCTGACCTGCTCCAGGTCATGGGCATCGTCATCAGCCTGGGAGCCCTGCTGCTGGCCAGCGACCAGCTCTGCGGCGAGCGGGAGACCGGTACCCTGCGCCTGACCATGGCCAACCCCGTGAAGCGCTCCTCCATTCTTCTGGGCAAGTGGCTGGCCTGCCTGGCGACCTTGGGTACCGGCGTCCTCCTACTATTTCTGGCCGTGGCCGCCGTGCTCGTGCTGCTGCAGCCCGATGCCTGGACCGCGACCGACTGGGCGTCGTTCGCGGTCCTTTTCCTCCTTACCCTCGCGTACGCCTCGGCCTTCCTGCTCATCGGTCTCTTCCTCTCGGCGACCACCCGCCACTCCGGCACGGCGGCCGTCGGTGCCATGATGGTGTGGGCCATCATCGTCTTCGTTCTCCCCTCCCTCCCGCTCTACCTGGCGCGCGAGGTGGCGCCGGCCCTGTCGCCTACCTACGCCACCATCCACTCGCTGCGCGCCGAGGACAAGCGACGAGCCAAGCTCCAGGCCCTCCGCGCCCCGCTCCACGCCCGTGGCCTGTCTGATGTCGAGGTTGAGCAGCAGCTCGACAGCGTGGCGGTCAGGCGGATCTGGGAGGAATACCATGAGGAACGCAACCTCTACGAGAATGGGGCGCACGAGCGGGCCGGTGTCCAGGTCCTGATCGGCGCTGCCCTGGACCAGGTCTCTCCCTATTCGGCCTACCTGCTGGGTGGCGCTGAGGTCACCGGGGTGGGGCTGGCCGCCCTGGCCAGCCATCTCAATTTCGGCAAGAAACAGGAGATGGCCCTGTCGGAATTCCTGGAAGAGAAGTGGCGGGCCGAGGCCAAGCGCAACCCGCGGCTGCGGGAGGGGGACGTATTGGATACCCGCGATCGGCCACGGCTGGTGTACGAGGGCGATCCATTGGTATACAGACTGGCCGGCTTGGCCATCCCCCTGCTGACCCTGGTGGCGTTCAACGGGGTGTTCTTCATGCTGGCCTGGCGGCGGTTCATGCGGTACGACGTCAGGTAATGGACCTGCTTCAACCAGTCCCTGTCGAAGGAGCGGCGGATACGCCACCACTTCACCGACGAGGCGGTCGATTGGGCCGCGCTGCAGACCCCGCAGGACTACCGCGACTACGAGCGACAGGTCCTCCCCCATCGCGACCGGTACATGGCCCAGACCATTATCGATGAGCTGCCGCGTCTGGGCCCGCCCCCCGCGGGTGGCCCGCCCAAGGCCCTGGTGGTGATGAACTATCGCCATGCCTTCGGCGTCATCGGCAGGGCGGCTTCCGA
>JBAZUN010000100.1:0-15191 GCA_041661365.1 Candidatus Latescibacterota bacterium | reverse complement strand
AAGTACCTCCCCAGCCCCTGCACGATCGGGTGCCCGGGGTTGCACACCCAGAGCCGCTCCTTCTCGCCCGCCTCGCGCCAGCAGAGGGAACAGGTGGTGCCCATCAGGCTCTTGAAGATCTTGGAGTAGTGGCCCGAGTGCAGGACGATGAGCCCCATCCCCTCCAGCACCCGCTGCTTCACCCGCGCCACGACCTCGTCCTTCACCTGGCCGTGGGCCGCGTGGCCCCACCAGATCAGCACCTCGGTCCGGTCCAGCACCCGTGCCGACAGGCCGTGCTCCTCGTCCTTGTCCAGGGTCGCCGTCGTCACCTTGAGCTCGGGGTCCTTGACCAGGGCCTTGGCGATGACGGTATGCATCCCCTTGGGGTAGACCTTCTGCACCACCGGGTTGGTGCGCTCGTGGAGGTTCTCGTTCCAGACGGTCACCCTGATCATCTCGGTCCTCCTTGGGGTTGGGGTCGGTGCGCCAGGTCGAGCCGGTAAGAAGGCCCGTTCTGCGCAGGTGTCAAGGCCCTGGGAGCCGCCGCTTTTCAGCCGTAACCCGACCCGAACCTGTGGATATCGAGCACCCCGGTTCGGCCCCGCGACCGGGTTGACTTTTACCTGTCGATTGGGTATGCTAGACCCCCGTTCGCGCGCTTCTCCCCCTTGAGCGGCGCGACCCCGGAACCTCCCCGGGAACCTGGTCGGCGTTCGTTCCGCCGGGTCTTGTCGTTTCTTGTATCTAGCCAGCATTCCGATCTCGTCCACTGGCGCACGGCCGGTCCAGATCACGGTCGCGCGGTCTGATATGGAGTGCGCTCCGGCGCGCTCCCGGGAGAAGGTGTAGCCGATGTCCGCCAGCGGCCGCTTCGTCCACCTCCACGGACACAGCGAATACAGCCTTCTGGACGGGGCCTGCCGGATCCCGCAGATGGCCAAGGCGGCGGCCGGGGCCGGGATGCCCGCCCTGGCCCTGACCGACCACGGCTCGCTGTTCGGCGCCGTCGAGCACTACCGGGCCTGTCGCGACGCCAAGATCCGACCGATCATCGGCTCCGAGGTCTACGTCTCCATCGAGAGCCGGTTCACCCGCCGGCCGGCCCGCGGCCTGAAGCACGCCTCCAATCACCTCGTCCTCCTCGCCCGCAACGACACCGGGTACCGCAACCTGACCAAGCTGGTGTCGAAGGGGTACCTCGAGGGGTACTACTATAACCCCCGGATCGACAAGGAGCTGCTGCGCCAGCACGCCGAGGGGCTGATCGGCCTGTCCGGGTGCATCAGCGGCGAGGTGCCCCACCTGATCCAGACCGAGGGGCTGACGGCGGCCGAGGCGGCGGTCCGCGAGTACCGGGAGATCTTCGGCGACGACTACTACCTCGAGATCCAGCGGCACGGGATCGAGGGCGAGGCCCAGGTCAACGAGGGGCTGGTGTCGCTGCACCAGCGCCTCGGGGTGCCGCTGGTGGCGACCAACGACTTCCATTTCCTCCAGGCCGACGACCACGCGGCCCACGACGCCCTCATCTGCCTGCAGACCGGCAAGGTGATCGCCGACACCGACCGGATGTGCTACCCCGAGGGGCTCTACCTCAAGTCGCCGGCCGAGATGTGCGCCCTCTTCGCCGACCTGCCCGAGGCCGCGACCACCACCCTCGAGATCGCCGAGAAGTGCGAGGTCTCCTTCGAGTTCGGGAAGATGAAGCTGCCCCGCTTCCCCGTCCCCGAGGGGTTCGCCGGCGAGGAGGAATACCTGGTGCGCCTGGCCCACGACGGCCTGGGACGCCGGTACGGCCGGATCGAGCCCGAGCTGGTGGAGCGGCTGGAGTACGAGCTGGGCGTCATCGTCAAGATGGGGTTCGCCGGATACTTCCTCATCGTCCAGGACTACGTGCGGTTCGCCCGTGAGAACGGGATCACCGTGGGGCCGGGCCGCGGCTCCGCGGCCGGCAGCCTGGTGGCCTACTCCCTGGGGATCACCGACACCGATCCGATCCAGCACTCGCTGCTGTTCGAGCGCTTCCTCAACCCCGAGCGGATCAGCATGCCGGACATCGACATCGACTTCGCCGACGTCGGTCGGGACCGGATCATCCGCTACGTGGTCGAGAAGTACGGCGAGGGGAACGTCGCCCAGGTCATCACCTTCGGCACCCTGGGGCCCAAGGCGGTGATCCGCGACGTGGGCCGCGTCCTGGGGATGCCGTTCGCCGAGGTCGACCGGATCGCCAAGCTGGTGCCCAACGAGCTGAAGATCACCCTGGACGAGGCCCTGGAGAGGGTGCCCGAGCTGCGGGAGCTGGCCGAGGCCCACGACGAGCGCGGTCAGCTCATCGACTACTCGCGCCGCCTCGAGGGGCTGGCCCGCCACGCCTCGGTCCACGCCGCGGCCGTGATCATCGCCCCGGGCGACATCACCGACTACGTGCCGCTCTACCGGGCCCCCAAGGACGGCAAGGTCACCACCCAGTTCGACGGTCCCACCTGCGAGGCGATCGGCCTGCTGAAGATGGACTTCCTCGGCCTGAAGGAGCTCTCCCTGATGGACGAGGCGGTCCGCCTGATCCAGCTCCGCGAGCCGGGGTTCGGCCTGACCGCGATCCCCTGGGACGACCCGCCCACCTTCGAGCTGTTCAGCCGCGGCGATACCGTGGGGGTGTTCCAGTTCGAGAGCAGCGGGATGCGCGAGTACCTGCGTCAGCTCAAGCCGGACAAGCTCGAGGACGTCATCGCCATGAACGCCCTGTATCGGCCCGGGCCGATGCAGCGGATCCCGGCCTTCATCGACCGCAAGCACGGCCGCGAGCCGGTCACCTACGATCATCCGGTGCTGGAGCCGATCCTCGAGGAGACCTACGGGGTCATCACCTACCAGGAGCAGGTGCAGCGGATCGCCCGCGACCTGTCGGGGTTCACCCTGGGTCAGGCCGACGGCATCCGCAAGGCGATGGGCAAGAAGGACGCCGTGCTCATGGAGAAGTATCGCAAGGACTTCCTCCAGGGGGCGGTCGACCGCGGGGTGGAAGCCGAGGTCGCCACCCGGATCTGGTCCGACATCGAGGTCTTCTCGGGATACGGCTTCAACAAGTCCCACTCGGCCTCGTACGCCGAGGTGGCGTACAGGAACGCCTTCCTCAAGGCCAACTATCCCCGCGAATACATGGCGGCCAGCCTGACCACCGACCGCGGCAACACCGACCGTCTGGCCGTGCTCCTCGACGAATGCCGCCACCTGGGGATTCCGGTCCTCCCTCCCGACGTCAACGACAGCTCCCTGAACTTCACCCCGACCAGCGACGGGATCCACTTCGGCCTGGCGGCCATCAAGAACGTCGGGGAAGGCGCGGCCCAGGCCGTCATCGACGGCCGGCACGAGGGCGATCCGTACGTCGACCTCTTCGACTTCTGCGGCCGCCTCGACCTGCACGCGGTGAACCGGAGGGTGATCGAGAGTCTGATCGCGGCCGGAGCGCTCGACCGGATGACCGGTCACCGGGCTCAGAAGCTGGCCTCCCTCGACCAGGCGCTGAAGAGCGCTCAGAAGGCCCAGGAGGAACGCCAGCGCGGCCAGATCAACCTCTTCGACCTGGGCGGCGGCAGCACCCGCGAGCCCGAGCGGCACGAGCTGGCCCCGGCCGAGGAGTGGAGCGCGAGCGAGTGTCTGGCCCAGGAGCGCGAGCTGCTGGGGTTCTACCTCAGCAGCCACCCCCTCGATCCCCACGGCCGCGACCTGAAGGCCTTCACCCGGCCCCTCCCCGAGCTCTCGACCCTGACCGACGGGACCCAGGTGCGGGTGGGCGGACTGGTGACCCGGGTAAGCCGCTCCACCGACCGCCGCGGGCTGCCGATGGCCTTCGTGACCCTGGAGGACCTGCACGGCACCGGGGAGGTGGCCTTCTTCTCCGAGGCCTGCGCCGCCAGTCAGGAGCTCCTCGCCGAGGGCCGGGTGCTGCTGGTCGAGGGACGCCTGTCCGAGCGCAACGGCCGGCTCAACCTGAACGCCGAGCGGGCCATGCCCCTGGAGCAGGCCCGGGCCTCGCTGACCCGGGCCGTGAACCTGGCCGTGGCCGGGGACCGGGCCGCACCCGAGGTTCTCTCCCGAATCCGCGGCCTGTGCGAGCGGTACGCCGGCGACTGCGAGCTGTTGCTGCACCTGCGCCAGGAAGGGGACCGGGACACCGTGGTCCGCTCCCGCACCGTCCGGGTGAACCCCTGCGACGAGCTGATCCGCCAGCTCGAGGAGCTGCTCGGACCGCAGAGCACCTGGCTCACCCTGAACCCGCCGTCGCCGGCCCGGGTCAACGGCACGGTCGAGCGCCGCCGGCTGGCCCAGGCATGACCGGCCGACCGAACCCCGATCCACACCCGGAGGACCGATGCACCGACTCTGGCGACTGACGCTGGCCGCGCTCCTGGCCATCGCCGCGCTCCTGGCCGGGTGTCGCGGTCAGGGATCCGCGGGCTCGTCGGCAGCCACCGTGGCCCAGGGCAGCGGCAGTCGGGCCTTCCCGCCGGCGGTCCACTACGAGATGCCGGACTCGCGGGGCGGGAGCCTGGACCTGCGCCAGTTCGAGGGCCGGGTGGTGGTGCTCAACTTCTGGGCCACCTGGTGTCCTCCCTGCCGGTACGAGGTGCCCCACCTAGTCGAGCTGCGCCGGCGGTTCGACCCGGCCAAGGTGGTGATCATCGGGGTGTCGGTCGACCAGGGAGAACTGCCGGAGGTCCAGACCCTGGTCTCCCGCTTCGTGGCCCAGTTCGGGATCAACTACCCGGTGGTCCTCGACCCCCGGTTCGAGCTGATCCAGGAGTACTACCACGGCGACCTGCGGACCCTCGGGGTACCGCTGACCTACGTGATCGACCGCCAGGGGAAGGTCTACCGTGCCCACTCGGGGGTCCCCCAGGACGCCCGCGGCCAGCCTGATCCGGGCGGGGTGCTCGGCAGCGAGGTGCAGGCCCTGCTGGCCGGTTCGTGACGCCGGCCGACGGATGTCGAGCGCCTAAAGAAAAGGGGACGATCCCACGACGGGATCGCCCCCTTTTAGTGTCTTGCAGCCGGTGCGTCAGTAGTTGGAGTACCGCTCCTCGAGGACCTTGGGTCCGTGACGCTTGACCAGGATCTCCTTGAACTTCTTGATCGTCGTCCCGTTCCGCAGGTGCTCCAGCATGGCCCGCCTCGACATCACCATCATCGTGCCCTTGACGTAGTCGGGGAAGCGGCAGAAGCTGGCCGTCACCTTCTCGCCGGTGATGCAGCAGGTATTCTCGATCTCCAGCTCAACCTGTGAACCGGGATCGAAGGAGAAGTCAGTACCCTCCTCTTCCTCGGCGGCGGCTGGGGTCTCTCGCTCTTCGGACATGGCTCGACCACTCCTTGCATCGGACAGGGGCATACAAAAATACGGCTGATAATATAGGCCAACCCCGGTCCGGGGCAAGGCAGCCTTGACTGGCTAGAACGGCAGGTCGTCGAACCGGGAGAGGATCTCGGGGCCGCCCGGGCCCACGGCGATGGTGTGCTCGAACTGGGCCGACAGCTTACCGTCGAGGGTGATCGCGGTCCAGCCGTCGTCGAGGAGCCGTAGGTCGGGCACCCCCTGATTGACCATCGGCTCCACGGTGAAGACCATCCCGGACTGCAGCCGCCTCCCCGTGCCGGGGGTGCCGAAGTGGAGGACCTGCGGGTCTTCGTGGAACGACCGGCCCAACCCGTGGCCACAGTACTCCCGCACGATGGAGTACCCCTCGGCCTCGACGTGGCTCTGGATGGCGTGGCCCAGATCGCCCAGCCGGTTGCCGGCCACGGCCGCGGCGATCCCCACCTCCATGGCCTCTCGGGTCACCCGCAGCAGGCGCTCGCGCTCGGGATCGATCGGCCCGGCGGGGAAGGTCACGTTCATGTCCCCGTGGTACCCGTCCTTCTTCACCGCGATGTCGACCGCCAGGACGTCGCCTTCCGCCAACACGCGGTCGCCGGGGATGCCGTGGACCACCTCGTCGTTGACCGAGACGCAGATGCTGCGCGGGTACCCGCGGTACCCCTTGGCGCTGGCCTCGGCGCCCTGACGGCGGATGAACTGCTCGGCGATCTCGTCCAGACGGCCGGTGGTGATCCCGGGTCTGACGTGCTCCATCACCACGGCCATGGTCTCCGCCGCGAGGCGACAGCTCGCGCGGATCAGGGCGATCTCCTTGGCGGACTTGAGGTGGATCAACTGGCGACAGGCCTGATAGCGGATGGGGACGGCGGGATCTTTGCGCCGCTGAAGATCGGCCCCTAGATTGCCGGCTGTCAAGACACTGAGCGAAAGGATTCCGTGGCCGCTCCCCTCGTCTCGGTGCTCATGCCGGTCTACAACGCCGAGGCGACCCTGGCGGAGGCGCTGGACAGCCTGCAGGCCCAGACCCTCGGGGACCTGGAGATCGTGGCGGTCGACGACGGCTCGACCGACGGCACGGCCGAGCTGTTGCGCCAGCGTCAGGTCGAGGACCCGCGGGTCCGGCCGATCCTGGCCCCGCACGAGGGACTGGTCGCGGCCCTCAACCGCGGCCTGACCGCCTGTCGCGGGCCGCTGGTAGCGCGGATGGACGGCGACGACCGGTGCCACCCCGACCGGCTGCGGCGCCAGGTCGAGCTGCTGGACTCCCGGCCCGAGGTGAGCGTGGCCAGTTGCCTGGTCGAGCTGTTCCCGGCCAACGCCAGCGCCACGGGGTTCTGGATCTACCTCGACTGGCTCAACGGCCTGGTCGACCACGAGTCGATCTGCCGCGAGATCTACATCGAAAGCCCGATCGTCCACCCCTCGGCCGTGGTCCGGCGGGAGGAACTGCTCGCCCTGGGCCGGTACCAGGACCGAGGGTGGGCCGAGGACTACGATCTCTGGCTGCGCTACGCCGCGGCCGGCCGGAGATTCGCCAAGGTCCCGGAGGTCCTCCTCTGGTGGCGCGAGCACCCCGGGCGGTTGACCCGCACCGACGGCCGGTACTCGGTAGAGAACTTCCTGCGGGCCAAGGCCCACTACCTGGCCGCTGGGCCGCTGCGGGAGCGGGAGAGCGTCATCGTCTGGGGCGCGGGGAAGACCGGCCGGCGCCTGTCCAAACACCTGATCCGGGCCGGTCATCGTCCCGTGGCCTTCATCGACATCGATCCGGCCAAGATCGGCGGCCGACTGCGCGGGGTGCCGATCCTCGACCCCGAGTCCCTGGTCGGGATCTGGCAGGGATCCCCGCGGCCGATGGTCCTGGCAGCCGTGGCCTCGCGCGGCGCCCGCGAGCTGGTGCGAGTCGCCCTGAGCCGGCTGGGCCTGCGCGAGGGCGAAGACTATCTGTGCGTGGCCTGAGGGGAGGAGGAAATGGGAGGAGGGATATGACCGCGAATCAAACGAGTGCCTTGGTCGTTACCAGGCTGGCCGAGCGGCACCGGCAGCGGACTCCGGGCCGCCCGGTGCTGGTCGGGATCGGCGGCGGCAGCGCCGGGGGGAAGAGCACCCTGGCCCGGACCCTGGTCGAACGGCTGGCCCCGCTCCGCGTGGAGGTCACCGGACAGGATCGGTTCTTCAAGCCCACGGCCGAACTGCCGTCCTACCCGTCGCCGAGCCGGGAGAAGCCGTGGCCCGACTACAACCGGCCGGACTCCTTCCGCACGGCGGAGCTGCTGGCCTACCTCCGCGGGATCGCCGGCTGCGAGGTGGCGATCCTCGAGGGGATCCTGGTCCTGCACGACGAGGAGATCCGCGGCCTGCTCGACCTGCGCTGCTACGTGGCCGCCTCGGCCGACGAGCGGATCGTCCGCCGGATCCGACGGAACGTGGCCGCGGGCATCCCCCTCGACGACGTCGCCGACTATTACCTGGAATCGGTCCGCTTCCAGCACGACCGGTTCAACGCGCCGACCGCGGCCCACGCCGACCTGGTCATCCCCGGCGGCGCGGCCGAGGTCCAGGTCCGCGAGGAGATGGTGGACGGGGTCGTCGAGGGTATCCGGACCTACCTGGGACGATGAGCGCCGCTGCCGGAAGCGTTCCCTACAGTCCGAGGATCTCGCGGGTCTGCTTGGGCAGGAGCCGCCAATCGTCGAGGAAGTACCGGTTGCCGTCCACGTCCTCGACGATGGCCCGGTTGCCCGAGAGCATGCGGACGTTCTCCCGCCAGCCGCGGATCTCCAGGGGCCGGATGCCGCTGGCGGTCTCGATCTCCCCCCGCAGCACGCCGTGCTCCTCGGTGAGGTGCAGGAAGCTGGTGATCCGGGGTCGGAAGTAGATCTTCTCCAGCTCCTCCTGCAGGGCCGCCCAGCTGTCCGGGTCCAGCTCCCCGGGGTTCTCGAGCAGGCCGATCTCGTTGCCGTCGGGCAGGAAGAAGCCGATGAACCGGTTCTCATCCTCCAGCGGGAAGGCGCGGCGCACGGTGAACTCCCGGTACTCCTGATCCCCGACCTGCAGCTGCAGACCGCCCCGCGGGGACCGCCGGCAGCGCACCTGGGCCGGGTCGAGCCACCGCTCCTCGCCGGCGTGACCGCGCTCGTTCACCGTCATACCGCCCTCATCTTGGCCATCTCGGTCTGCATGTCGACCAGCCGGCGATAGACCCCGTCGGGCTTGGCCAGCAGCTCCTCGTGGGTGCCCACCTCGACGATCCTCCCCTTGTCCAGCACCAGCAGGCGGTCGGCGTTCTTCAGGGTCGACAGCCGGTGGGCGATGGCAAAGGTGGTCCGGCCGGAGACCAGGCGGGCCAAGGCCTCCTGGATCTCGTACTCGGTCTCGGTGTCCACCGAGCTGGTCGCCTCGTCGAGGATCAGGATGCGCGGGTCGCCGATCAGAGCCCGGGCGATGGAGATCCGCTGGCGCTCGCCACCCGAAAGCCGGCCGCCGCGCTCGCCGACCAGGGTGTCGTACCCGTCGGGGAACTGCATGATGAACCGATGGGCGTTGGCCGCCCTGGCCGCGGCGATGACCTGCTGCCGGGTGGCCTGCGGGTAGCCGTAGGCGATGTTCTCGGCGACGCTGTCCTGGAAGAGGAGCGGCTCCTGCAGCACCACCCCGATCTGGGACCGCAGCCGCCGCTGGGCCATCCGCTCGACCGGAATTCCATCGATGAGGATCTGCCCGTCGGTGACCTCGTAGAACCGCGAGATCAGGTTGACCAGGGTCGACTTGCCGGCGCCGCTGGGGCCGACGATCCCGATCACCTCTCCCGGCTTCGCCTTGAAGCTGACGTGGTCGAGGATGCGGGCGTACCCGTCGTAGGTGAAGCTCACGTCGCGGAACTCCACCTCGCCCTGCAACTGGCCCGGGTCCACGACGTCCGGCGGGTCCTCGATCTCGGCCTCGGTGTCGAGGATCTCGAAGACCCGCTCCGCGGTGGTGGCGGCGCTCTCCAACTGCTCGGAGAGGTTGCACAGGCTCTGCACCGGGGCGTAGAACATCATCAGATAGGAGATGAACGCCTGCAGCTCGCCCAGGGTCATGGTGTTGCCGAGCACCCGATGGCCGCCGAACCACCAGAGGATGATCGAGCCGGTGGAGGTGACGAAAGCGATCGAGGGGAGGAAGTAGGACCGCATCCGCACCGAGGTCATGTGCGACTCGCGCAGGTCGACGTTGCGACGGTCGAACCGATCCAGCTCGCGGGGCTCCTGGGCAAAGGCCTTGACCACCTTGACCCCGGGGATGGTGTCGGCCAGCATGGCGTTCAGCCCGGAGATGCGGCGCCAGATCCGGTGGAAGACCCAGTGGATGCGGGTGCGGTAGAGCAGGGTGCCCGCGATCATCAGCGGGATCGGCAGCAGGGCCAGCAGGGCGAGCTGCCAGTTCATCAGGAAGAGCCAGACGGAGATCCCCACCAGGGTCAGCAGGTCGATCACCATCTCCTGAAAACCGGTGGTGATGAACCCCTGCATCCGGCCGGTGTCGTTGGTGACCCGGGTCATGATCCGGCCGGTGCTCATCTGGTTGTAGAAGCTCAGGGAGAGGTGCTGGAGGTGCTGGAAGATCTGCAACTGCAGGTCGTAGATGATCCGCTGCCCGAGCCACCCCAGGGCGTAGGAGCGCACGCCGCTCACCCCGGCGCGCAGGACGTAGAGCCCCAGCAGGCCGGAGACCACCCAGGCCAGCAGGCGGACCGCTTCGGCCGGCGGGGTTTTCGGGGCCCCCGGGGTCAGCACCTGGCGCCGGTTGCCTTGGGCGTCCGCCCGGATATAGTCGGTGGTGACCGGGACGATCACCTGGTCGATGAGGACCTGGTTGAGCCGCGGCGGCACCAGGTTGATGACGGTGAGCACGACCGTCAGCAGGAACCCGGCCAGGGCCACCCACCGGTACGGCTTGATGTAGGAGAAGAGCCGCCAGAAGGTCTCGGTCTTGCGCAGGCAGTGGTGACAGATGCGGGTCCCCGGCTTGAGGGCCCGGCCGCAGGTGGGGCAGTGCTCGACCAGCCGCACGGGCGGCGGGGTCACCTCGGGCTCCTCGACCGTCTCCGGACGCTGGACCCCGGCAGCCTGGATCACCAACGGGACGTTGGAGAACTTGTAGAAGGCGCTCTGGGAGAACCGCACCAGCTCCACGGTCTCCTCGGCCAGCTCGACGACCAGGGCGCCGCTGCCCACGTAGTTCCGCGTCTGGGCCCGCACCACCTCGCCGAGCGGGATCTGCTGCACCTGAGGAGGGCCGTCACCGACCGGGTGGAAGACCATCAGCCGCTCGTCGGTCAGCGCCAGCCACGAATCCCCGAAGGTGCCGTCCGGCCGGATGTCGGCTGACAGGAGGAGCATGAGCAGCTCCCCGGTGTGCAGCTCCCGGCGCAGGTGCGGAACGAGGTAATCGGGGATCGGCTCCACCAGGTTCAAGAGAAGTCCTCCAGTGGCCAGTGGCCGGTCAAACCGGCGGTCTTCGTATGGCAGTAAGTGCTTGTTAACTATGGTGATGATCTACTGCCGCGGGATCGCGCCAGAAGGTAAGGGAGGAGGTGCACCGGGGCAAATGACCCTGACCTCCGGTCGGCGGGCTCGATCGCCTTCCCGGTCCGGCCCGGGAAGCCTTGCCCGGGGGCCTTCGACAAGGTATCCTTGCGGCCGGTACCAAACTGAAACCGAAAGAGGACCGCGATGGAACGACGTCCCTATGGAAGCACCGGCGAGCTGCTCTCGATCATCGGCTTCGGGGGGATCGTGGTCACCCAGACCGAACCGGACGAGGCGGCCCGCCTGGTCGCCGAGGCGATCGATCGCGGGGTCAACTACTTCGACGTGGCCCCGACCTACGGGAACGCCGAGGAGCGTCTGGGGCCGGCCCTGGAGCCGTATCGCCAAGGGGTGTTCCTGGCGTGCAAGACGACCCGTCGCACGGCCCGCGAGGCCGAGGAGGAGCTGCACGCCTCGCTGACCCGGCTGCGGACCGACCACTTCGACCTGTACCAGTTGCACGCCGTCAACACCGCCGAGGAACTGCAGCAGGTGACCGGACCCGGGGGAGCCCTGGAGACCTTTGCCGCGGCGCGGGCGCAGGGCAAGGTCCGGTACCTGGGCTTTTCGAGCCATTCGGTCGAGACCGCCCTGGCCCTGCTGGAGCAGTTCCGCTTCGACTCGGTCCTCTTCCCGGTGAACTGGGGACTGTATCTCCGGGCCGGGTTCGGGCCGCAGGTCGTGGCCCGGGCCCAGGAGTTGGGCATGGCCCGGCTGGCCCTGAAGGCCCTCGCCCGCGGCAAGCTCGTCGCGGGTCAGGAGAAGCGGTACACCAAGTGCTGGTACGAGCCGCTGGACGACCCTGAGCTGGCCGCCCTGGCCCTGCGCTTCTCCCTCAGCCAGCCGATCACCGCGGCCCTGCCGCCGGGCGAGGCCCCGCTCTTCCGCCTGGCCGTGGAGGTGGCCGAGCGGTTCACCCCGATCACCGCGGATGAGATCGAGGAGCTGCGCCACCGGGCGGCCGTTCCCGAGCCCCTATTCAGCCTCGGACAGGCTGCCTGAGTCCGATGACGCCAGAGGAACCGGAATACGAGAAGCAGGTCCCCAGCCCCTTCGAGCGGGGGTTTGAGCGGCTGGCCGAGCGGTTGGTTCCCCTGGTGCCGGCCAGGATCACGCCCAACCAGATCACGGCCCTGTCGTTCGCCTGCGGCCTCTTCGCCGCCGCGGCCTTCTTCCTCGCCGGCGTGCACCGGGCCTGGTTCTGGGCCGCGGCCGCCGGGATCTTCGGACACCTCCTCGGCGACAGCCTCGACGGGGTGGTGGCTCGCGAGCGGGGGATGCGCTCGCCGCGCGGCCACTTCTTCGATCAATTCGCCGACGTCACCGCGGCGATCGCCATCTTCCTCGGGATCGGGTTCTCCTCCTATGCCCGCATCGAGGTGATGCTCTTCCCCGCCGTGCTCTACCCCTACCACCTGATGGTTATGCTCCACTGGATCCACCTGACCGGCCAGTGGCCGTTCCCGCGGTTCGGGCCGTTCGAGCTGCACTTCGTGCTGATCGTCCTGGCCGTGGTCTCGGCTATCGTGGTGATCGAGCCGGTGGCGATCGCGGGGTACGGCTTCAGCCTGTTCGACCTGGTCGCCCTGGTGGCGGCGCCGCTGAGCCTGATCGAGCTTTTTGCCTCGGCAGCTCGGCTGTTCCGCCGGCTGCCCGGGCCGGGTTGAGAGGACCGCGTGCAGGCGGTGATCCTGGCCGCGGGGATGGGGATGCGGCTGCGGCCCCTGACCCGGCGCGTGCCCAAGGGGCTGCTCGAGGTGGGCGGGAAGGCTTTGCTGACTCGCTCACTCGAGTCCCTGGGAGCCAGTGGCCTGGAGCGGGCGGTAATCGTGGTCGGGTACATGGGCGAGACCATCCGCCGGCATCTCGGGGAACGCCTGGCCGGGGTATCGCTTCGCTACGTGGACAATCCCCGGTTCGAGGCCACGGGGAGCATGTATTCCCTCTCCCTGGCGCGGTCCCTGCTCGACGGCCCGATCCTGTTGCTGGAGTCTGACCTGCTCTACGAGCAACGGGCCGTGGAGACGATGATCGCCCGGACCGGCGAGGACGCGATCCTCATCGCCGAGCTGTTGGGCGCGGGGGACGACGTGTACGTCTGCACGGACCAGGCCGGCCGGGTCATCGCCCTGGGGAAGGAGCTGGCGGAGGAGGATAAAACCCGCGCGGCCGGATGCCTGGTCGGGATCTCGACCTTCAGTCCGCTGTTCCTGGAGGAGGTCATGGCGCAGGCAGAACGGGAGTACGCCGCCGGGCTGCTGAACCGCCATTATGAAGAATGCGTGCTGGCGGCCAGCCTGCAGGGCCGACCGGTGAAGGCCGTGCATTGCCCCGATCTGCGCTGGACCGAGATCGATACCCTGGCCGATCTGGAGCGGGCCAGGACAGAGGTCTATCCGGCCATTGTCGCGGCTGAAGGCCGTCCATGAACCTGGGCCGCGATTCGACAGGGACCGGATTCGCTGAACCCGCAGGACCAATTAACAGCCCGTTGAAAAAGCCGCTTTGCCTGGCGAGGCCGAGGACTGACGGGGTCTGGCTAGGCGCGCGAGCGGCGCCGCATCGAGGGGAGATGCGGCAAGCGAACGCAACGACGCCAGGGCCCGTCAGCACCGGCCACAGCCCGAATGGGCTTTCTCAACGGGCTGTTAACGCACGAAAGGAAGAACGACGATGAAGCTGCAGGGAAAGGTGGCGCTGGTGACGGGAGGGGCCCGCGGTCTGGGCCGGGCCTACGTCCTCCGGCTCGCGGGATTGGGAGCCGACGTGGTGGTCAACGACGTGGACCTGCAGGGGGCCCGCCAGTACAACGAAGCCCTGGGTGCCTCGTCGGTGACGGCAGAGGTAGAGGCGATGGGCCGCCGCTCGCTGGGGATCCAGGCCGACGTGACCGACAAGGCCGCGGTGGACCGGATGGTCGAGCAGGTGCTGGACACCTTCGGCCGCCTGGACATCCTGGTCACCAACGCGGGCGGGAACCTGCGCTCCCACGAGGACCAGATGGCCTCGACGGCCACCGAGGCCCACTACCGGTACATCATGGACATCAACCTGACCGGTACGATCCTCTGCTGCCAGGCGGCCAGCCGGCCGATGAAGGCGCAACGCTCCGGCCGCATCGTCACCGTGGCCTCGCAGATCGGGTTGTGGAGCGGTCGGGACGGCGGGGGGATGCCGTATAAAGTTGCCAAGGCCGCGGTGGTCCACTACACCCGGGTGCTGGCGGCCGAGCTGGGGCCGTACGGGGTGAACGTGAACAGCATCGCGCCCGGGCTGATCCTGTCCTCGCGGGCGATCGCCGAGGGGCGGAACGAGCCGGCCACCCGCGAGGCCCTCGAGGCTCAGATCCCCTTGCGGCGCCTGGGCTGGCCCGAGGACTGCGCCAAGGTCGTGGAGTTCCTGGTCACCGACCTGTCGGACTACGTCACCGGGCAGGTCCTGCCGGTCTGCGGCGGGTACGTCGCGTTCTGATCCTCGGCGCGTCGACGGATCGGCCGGGGAGGTTGACCTGACGCGACCGGCGACCTCGGCGGTGGATGCTCAGACCACCAGGTCGAGCTGCTGGACCGTGCCGGCCGTGCCGTCCGCGCGCAGATAGACCCCGGACGACCGCACCTCGGCCTGGAGTTGGTTCGTCCCGTCCTTGACCGCGAACGGCGTGGTCAGGTGGCCGAGGTAGATGGCTCCGACCCCGCGCTGGCCCAGGGCCAGGAGCTGGTCGTTGCCGGCCTCGTTCCTGGACCAGACGCGCAGTTGGCTGTAGATCGGATCGCCCTCGTCGATCCACTCGCTGCCGTCGGCGTCGTGGGCCGCCAGCTCGGTGAACCCGTCCCCCGTGGCCGGTCCGAACAGCTCGCTCCCGTCGTCGACGCGGCCGTTCTCGTTGCGGTCCACGGCCAGGAAGCCGCTGTTCGGACCGGTGAAGTGGATCTGCTCCTCGGTGCCGTCCGCGTCCAGGTCGAACCGGTACCGCGTCTGGGACAGCTCGGCCGCGGTCCCCTCGAAGTTGACCACCAGCGGGTCCTGCGCCGCGGCCCCCAGGCGCACCTCCATGTTGGTCTCGCTGGCGAACTGCCGGCCCATGGCCAGGTCGACCTCTACCGCGATCTCGGCGCCGTCCGCGGTGCGGACCACGCCCGTGGCCGCAAAGGTCGTGGTCTCCGCCTCGTAGTGGGTCTCCTGGTAGTTGTAGCGCAGGCCCCAGGTCGGCTGCGGGGGCTGGGTCGGCTGCGGGGGCTGGGTCGTCTGCGGGG
>JBAZUN010000099.1:0-15265 GCA_041661365.1 Candidatus Latescibacterota bacterium | reverse complement strand
CTGCACCTCGGGGGACATGCCGGTCCCAGTGTCGCTGACCGACAGCAGCACGTAAGGTCCCTGTTGGCCTTCTACGGCATGGACTGCCAGGTACTGTCCGTCCAGCTCAATATTCTTCGTCTCCAGGACGAGCTTCCCCCCCTGGGGCATGGCGTCCCGGGCGTTGACCGCCAGGTTCATCAGCACCTGTTCCATCTGTCCCGGGTCGGCCTCCACCCTGCCCAGCCCTGGCTCCTGGACAGTTACCAACTCGATGTCCTCACCAATGACCCGCTCGAGCATCTTGCCCACGCCGGCGAGCAACTGGTTAAGGTCCAGGATCTGGGTTTGCAGCACCTGCCTCCGGCTGAAGACCAGGAGCTGCCGGACCAGGGTCACCGCCCGCTGCCCGGCGCCTTCGATCTCGCGCAGCCCCTCGCGGAGCGGCGCGGCCAACTCCGCGTTGCGCAGGAGGAGCTGGGTGTTGCCGGTGATGATGGTCAGCAGGTTGTTGAAATCGTGGGCCACCCCTCCGGCCAGGCGACCCAGGCTCTCGAGCTTCTGCGCCTGGCGGAATCGGGCCTCAGACTCGGCCAGGGCCTTGAGGTCGGCCAAGCGACGGCAGGCCTCGGCGGCCACCAGGGCGAACTGCTCGAGTACCTTGATGTCCTGCTCGCTGAAGGGGTCCTCCTCGAGGCTGTCGACCGCGATCGTGCCCCCATCAAAGGGCACGTCGAGCACCGCTTGAATCGTCTGATCCCATTTGCCCACCTCATCATCGTATGCCTTCACCTCTGCCAGGCTGCGCCGGTATACCGGCTGCCCGGTCTCGAGCGCCAGACGCAACGCCGGGGCGACTTGGGTGGTCATCCGCGATGCCAGCTTTTGAGGGAGGGAGTAATAGAGAATGACGGTATCGCTGGTCTCGTCCACCAGATTGATACTGCAGGCATTGAAGTCCACCAGATTCCGGAGGTTCACCTCGAACGCCGCGACCACCTTCTCCCAGTCTGCTTCATCGCGCATCTGCAAAACCTGGTTACGCACCTGCTGCAGCGCCAAGGCGATGGCAATCACCCTCGTCAGAGCCGTGGTCCTCTCCTGCACGGTCTGCTCCAGGGATTCGTTCAGCCGTTGGAGCTCGTCACGGGTCCTGGCCAGCTCGGCATTCTCACGGACCGCGGTCTCGTAGGTGGTCAACAACAGGTCGAGGATCTGCAGACGCTCGGCGGTGATGAAGTGCTGCTCGCCGGCGAAGAAGACGGTGACACCCATCTCCATCCTGGTGTTCTGGCGCAGCTCGCAGTTGGCGAGGACGTGATGGATCCGGGAGATGAGGTGATGCTCCTCGTACGGCTTGCTGATGAAGTTCGTGGCCCCGCACTCCAGGGCCCTGATCACGTCCTTGGGATCGGCCAAGGTGGTCAAGACGATGAAGGGCAGATCCTTGAGCGCCTGGTCCTCCCTGATCCGCCGGCACAGCTCGAAGCCGTCCATCTCCGGCATGATGACGTCGCTGATGACCACCCGCGGCCGGCATTCTTGCAGCGCCACCAGGGCTTCCCTGCCGTCCCTGGCGGCGCGGACCCGGTACTCGTGCTGTTCGAGTATGTACTTCAGGCGTTCGGCCTGGGTGGGACTGTCTTCGACGATCAGGATGTCTGTGCTGTCGTCCATGGTTTCACCTCTTGCACGCTATCCCGGTCAGGGCCGGCGCGATCCGCTCGGGCGGGAGGACCCAAGTCGCGGCCTCAAGCTGCACCGCCTCTCCGGGCATACCGAAAACGACGGAGCTTTCCTTGTCCTGGGCGATGGTGCATGCCCCCCGGTCGCGCATCTGCTTCAGTTCCCGGGCCCCGTCCTTCCCCATCCCGGTGAGAAGTACCCCGATCGCCCGCGGCCCGTACATCTCGGCCACGGAACGGAAGAGACACGAGACCGCGGGACGAAGGCCGTTCTCGGGCTCGTCCTGGCTGAGCTTGATCCGCCCCCCGGAACCCGCCAGCAGGTGCAGACCATCGGGCGCGACGTAGGCATGGCCGGGGAACGGGGATTCGCCTTCGGCGGCGAGGTGAACCGGGAAACCCGACGACTGGGCGAGCCAGTCGACAAAGCCGGCGACAAAGCCGGAGGCCATGTGCTGGACGATGAGCAGCGGCGCCGGGAAGTCCTTGGGAAGGGCGGACAGGATGGTCTGCACGACGATCGGGCCGCCGGTCGAGGCGCCGATGGCCACGAGTCGGATTTCCTCCGGTACTCGTCCGTTCTCCACCTTCGGCGGGGCCAGAGCAACCTGCCCCTCCCGCCGGAAGCGAGGCCACCGCCTCACCACCTTCACCTCGGACATCAGCTTCACGGTCTGCACCAGCTCGGCCGCGGTGCTGGCGTGCTCGGGATGCCGGAGACCCGTTGGTCGCGCGATCACCGCCAAGGCCCCGGCTTCCACCGCGCGAAAGGTCGTCGCCACCTCCTTGGGGTCCCAACTGCCGCTGACGATGACGATCGGGGTGGGGCAGATCTCCATGATCCGGCGGGTGGCCTCGAAGCCGTCCATCCGAGGCATGTTGATGTCCATGGTCACGACGTCGGGCCGCATCTGCTCCACCAGCTTGACGGCCTCCTCCCCGTTCGGCGCGGCGCCCACCACGCGGAGCTCGGGGTCGGCGTCGAGGATGTGGGTCAGGAACTCCCGGACCACAGCCGAGTCTTCGACGATCAGCACCCCGGTCATCGGTCCCCCGTCGCTCAGATGAGCCGCTGGATCACCTCGACCAGGTTGCTCTGGTCGAAGCTGCTCTTCACCAGGTAGGCGTTGGCCCCCACGTCCATGCCGCGCTCGCGGTCCTCCCGCGATTCCAGGGCCGTGACCAGGACCACGGGCAGCTCGGCCAGCTTCCGGTCTCCGCGGATCCTCGCCGTGAGGTCAAAACCGCTCATCCTGGGCATGTCCACGTCCGACACCACCAGATCGAAGGCGGAGCTACGGAGCTGGGTGAACCCGTCGACGCCGTCCACCGCCGTCCGAACCTCGTACCCCGCGGTCTCCAGGATGCTCTTCAGCAGGGTCCGGGCCGTGATCGAGTCCTCGACCACGAGCACGCTCCGCCTCCGCGTCTTCTCGCCTTCCGCCGGAACCGCCGGCGGTCGCGCCGCAGCCCCGCTCGCCCGCACGGCGGACTTCATCAGGTCCGGGACGTTCAGGATGGGCACGACCTTCCCCGTGCCCAGGACCGTGGCCCCGGACACGTTCCGTACCCGCGAGAGCTGTCTGCCCAGGCTCTTCGCCAGTACCTCCTGCTCCCCGAGCACCTCGTCCACCGCGAACGCGATGCGCCTGCCCCCAAAAGCGAGAACGACCACGTGCACGGTGTCGGGCGCGCCGGCGTTGACGCCCCTTTCGGGAAGCTCCAGAACCACCGCGAGCCTGACCAGCGAGACCGGCTGTCCGTCGAGCGCCAGGGTCTCCCGGTTCTCCACGGTCTTGATGACCTCCTTGCCCACGCGTACGGCCCGCTCCACCGAGGCCGTAGGCAGGATGAGCAACTGCTCCCCTGCCCGGACCAACACCCCGCGGAAGGTGGCCAGGGTCAGGGGCAGCACCATGCGGAAGCTCGTACCCGCGCCAGGGTGGGTCTCAAAGGAGAGGCGGCCGCCCAGCCTCTCCACCTTCTCCTGTACGATGGCCAGGCCTAGACCCCTGCCCGACACGCTGGTGATGAGCGGACTGGTGGAGACCCCCGACCGAAGCATGAGCGACAGGGCCTCCTGGTCGCTCAGCTTCCCAACCTCCTCGGGGGTGATCGTACCGAGCTTCAAGGCCGCGGCCCGAAGGCCCGCCACGTCGATGCCTGCTCCGTCGTCAGCCAACAGGATCTCGACCTTGTCCCCGTTCCTGGGCGACGCGGCGATGGTGACCCTGCCCCGTGGTGGCTTGTTCCGGCGCTCCCGCTCCTCGGGTCGCTCGATCCCGTGGTCGACGCAGTTCCTCACCAGGTGGAGAAAGGGGTCCTTCATCTCCTCGAGGATACGCCGGTCGATCTCGAGCTCCCCTCCCTGAACCACCAGCTCGATGTCCTTGCCCTGTTCACGCGCCAGTTCGCGGACGTACCTGGGTAAGGGCTCCAGGAGGGTGGAGAACGGCAGCATCAACACCCTCTTGACGTCCTCGAGGAGCGCGTCCACCCTGGTCGCCAGGGAACGCGCCTCCAGCCCGGCCGAGGCAGCCAGCGCAGCCAGTCGCGACTCGAGGGATCCCAGGTGGGAGCTGGTCCACTCGACGAACTCGAGGAGTTTCTCCGCCTCCCCGGCCGGCGGGTCTCCAGCTCCGTTCCCGGCCGGTGACGGCTGCCGGATGCGCACCTGAGGGCCGACCCTGGCCCATTCCTTCCTCCAGGCCGCGCACGCGGTTTTGGCATCGCCCAGCTCGAGCACGCGCTGTCTCGCCGACAGCTTCGCTGCGATCAGCTCCTCCACCTGGAGCAGCAGGGCATCTAGTCTGGCCGCGGGTATCCTCACGGTCTCTGCCAGGGCCGGCCGCTCCTCGGCCAGGAGACGGCCCTCCGTCGCGTTTTCAGGGGGTTGCCTGTCCCGCTCCTCCCGTTGCGTCGCTGGCTTCCCCCCCTTGGCTGCCTGCTCCAGGGCTTGGATCAGTTCCCTCATCCGAGGCTTTTCCGGCGCACTGGAGGAGAGGAGCCCTTCCAGCCCCTTGACCGCCTGGTGGAGCAGCTCCGACAAGGCCGGTGACCAGGCAAGGTCAAGGCGTTTCGAGGCCGCTAAGACGCTCTCCAGGGCCTGACAGATCGCCTCGACCTCGGCTAGGTCGACCGAGCGGGCTGCACCCTTGAGGCTGTGCGCCTCCCGGAAGACGGTCTCGATGATCTGCGCCTGTCGTGCGGCGTCCGGCGCCTTCTCCAGCTCGAACAGACCGGAGGAGATGGCCTGGAGGTGCTCCTCGGCCTCGACCTTGAAGGTGGCCAGCAGCCGCTTCAGGAACTCGTCCTGCTTGCCCATACCGGCGGTCCCCTACAGCCTGTATTGCGCCGCCAACTGCTTGAGCTTCTGCCCCAGCTCGTGCAGGCCCTGAGCCGCGGTCTCCACCTGCCGGGTGCTGGCCACGTTCTGCTCGCTGGCCTGCCTGATGTTCTCCATGGCCAGCGCCACCTGGTCCATGCCGGCCAGTTGCTGCTGGCTCGAGGCGGCAATCTGGGTGGCCGCCTGCGCCGCCTCGGCGGTGTTGTCGGCCAGCATCCGGATGGCCTGTCCTGCCTCGGTCGACTGCTTGACCCCCGCCTCCACCGCCTTGCCCCCCTGCTCGGTGGCCATCACCGCGGCACTGGTCGCCTTCTGCACCTCGCCCAGGATGCTCCGCACCTGGGCCGTGGCCTGCTTCGACTGCTCGGCCAGGCTCTTGACCTCCTGGGCCACCACCGCGAACCCCTTCCCCTGCTCCCCGGCCTTGGCCGCCTCGATGGCCGCGTTGACCGCCAGCAGGTTGGACTGGTCAGCCAGGTCGCCCACCGTGGCGATGATCTCGCCGATGGCCTGGCCCTGCTCGCTCAGCCGGACGATGCTCTCGGCGATGGCAGCCATCTGGTCCTGGATGTGGTGTATCCCTGCCACGGTCTCGTCCACCGCCTGCCGGCCGCGCTGCGACACCTGGACAGACTGCTGGGCGGCTTCCGAAACGGCCTTGGCCTTCTGGCTGGCGGCCTGGGCGGTCTGCTTGACCTCCTCCATCGTGGTGGTGGTCTCGGCCACCGCGGTGGCGGTCTCGGCCGAACCCGAGGCCACCTGGGTCGTCGCCGCCACGATCTCGCTGGCCGAAGAGGCAAGCACGCTGATCCCCTCCTGGACCTCCTGGTTGGTCCGGCGGAGGCTCTCGACCATCCGGCGGAACGCCTCCTGCAGGCGCCCCACTTCGTCAGAGCGCGCGTCAGCGGGCACGGTGACGGTCAGGTCCCCGGAGGCCATCCGTTCAGCGGCACCCGAGAGCTCCCTGAGCGGGTTGGCGATGATGCGGCTTATAAAGGCGGCCATCACCACGCCCAGCAACAGCGCCAGAACACCGACGATCGCGAAGGTGCGAACGGCGGCATCCGCCTGCTGCCCGGATTGCGTTACCATGATCTCGGCGTCTTTCTCCGCTCTGGCCACCAACCCATCGACAATGGACTTCATCTCGCTGTTGCGCTCGAGCTGGATGCCAAGTACCAGTTTCCTGGCCTCCTCCATCTTTCCTTCATAGATGAGGGGGATGACTTGGGTGTCCCGGGTCTGCTGGTAGGCCATGCGGACAGCACTGAGGCTATCCAGCCCGCGGAGCAATCCGGGCTCATACTGACTACCCTCAGCAAGATCCTGCGCGAGTTCGTCGATCCTCCTGACCCGGTCCTTGATCTCCTGATGCCAGCTCAACCGCTCCGAGGATCCGGTGGCCAGCATCATGTCCAGGATGGCTGCTCGGACCCCATTCTGATTGGCGCGGATGTCCTTCAGAGCAACCGCCTCGGCAAACTCGTGCTCGTACAGGCCCTTCTCCGATGCCTGGATCGCCGTGATACCGGTGTACGTGGCCGCGATCACCGCGACCAGGAGGACGATCATCAGGCCAAAGCCGGCAAAGAGCTTGGTCCGCGTGGTGAGATTGAGGAACCACTTGGTCATGGTCATCTCCTCCTGTGACTCATGCCTCCGCAGCAATCCAGAGACAGACGAATAGCCCCAGTGCTTGGTTCACGACCCTACCTCTTCACGCACGATGATCCGCTTGTCGGAAAGGACCGCCGCTGCGTCCAGGACTGCCAGGCGTTCCTTGGTCACGCCCCGAAGATACTCCGCCCGGATACCCGTCAGGGTAGGGAGCGAGGGCTGGAGGTCACTGAGCGGCACAGTCCGCACCCCGAGGATCGCGTCCGCCAGGATGCCCAGCTCCATCCCGCCCCCCTGGACAACGATGACCTTGTTCAGGTCGGTCAGCCCTTTCTCCGGCAGATCGAAGAACCTCTTCAGGTCGACCACCGAGAGGATCTGCCCTCGTATGTTCACGATGCCGGCCACAAAGGGCGGGGTGCACGGCACCGGGGTGAGCTCCCTCAACGGGTAGACCTCGCGGACGTAGACCGATTCGATACCATAGGTCTCGTAGGCCAGGAGGAACTCCACCACCTCGAGATGGTCAGCGGTCTGCACCCCCTCCGCTTCCTGGGCCAGCGCCTTCCGTCTGGCCCGGAGGATCTCGCCCTTTTCCTCGGGTGTCGGCGCCCATCCTCGCTCCAGGGCATCCTGGGCAGCCTTCAAGCGGCGGTTGACCTCACCCCAGTCGATAGTCGCCATCCTGCTCGTACCTTTCTTGTCAGATGCTCGAGCGGATGATCTCCGCCAACCTTCCGGCCGCCATCCCATCCGACTCCGGCAGAACCTCCTCCGGGCGGTATTTCCCCAAGAGGGCCAGGGCGGTCGCCCAGTATCGGCGTGACTCTTCGCTCTTTCCTTGCCGCCGGGCCAGGTCGCCAAGGGCCACGTAGGCCAGCACGAAACCCGGATCCAGGTAGAGCGCTTGCCTGACCGCGGCCACTGCCTCCTCCGCCCGGTCCTGCTCTTGGAGGATGGTCGTCAGGAGGTAGTATCCACCCGGGTTGAGCCGGTCCCCGGCCACGGCCTGCTCGCACCACGTCTGAGCATCGACGAGCCTGCCTTGGTCGGCGCAGAGCCGGGCCATGAGCGCCAGCCCCTTCGGGTCGGTGGGCCCGCGACCGAACGGTCCCAGCAGCGCTGCTTCGGCTTCGGTATAGCGGCCCTGCTCCTGCAGGGCGACGGCTTCCGCGAACGGGGTCGGTGGCAGCGCCGCGGGTTGCGGGACCTGGACGCTCAGCGGCAGAGGTTGGGCAACCACCGGCGCCGGCGCGCCCACCGACTGGCCCTCAACCTCGCGGGGATTCCAGGGCAGAAGCGACGGACCAGCCGGAACCGGATGGAGCGCGGTCTCCATCGTCCGGGGTGCCTTGGGCTTCTTCCGGTAGAAGACTACGCCGGGAAAGCCAACCGGCGTAAAGGGCGGGAAGAGGGCCTGCGAGGTCTCCGTGGAGCTGACCAGCAGCCAACCGTCCTGCACCAGGGAACGGTGCAGCTTCTCGACGACCCGCTCCGCCTGGGCATGAACGAAATACATCAGTACGTTGCGGCACAGAACCAGGTCCACCCCATTGGTGTTGGTCGCGAGCGATGGATACGCGTCCTCGGCGAGGTTGAGACAGGAGAAGGTCACTCGCCGTCTGATTTCGGGGACGAGTTCGTAGCGGCCGTCCCCCGTTGCCGCGAAGTACCGCTCCTTGACCCAGGCCGGGGTGTCGCGGAACGACCACTGGGTGTATATCCCCTGTCTCGCCTTGCGCAGGAACCGGGGGTTGAGGTCCGTTCCCAGGATGGTGATCTGCCAGTCAAGGATATCCGGGATCAGCCGGTCGAGGAGGATGGCCAGGGAGTAGGGCTCCTCGCCCGTGCAGCAACCCGCGCTCCAGAGGCGCAGTCGACGCTCGGTCCCCCTGCGGGAGTGGATCAGTTCCGGCAGGATCTCCTCTTCTAGAACCTCGAAGCTGCGCTTCTCCCGGAAGAAGTAGGTCTCACCGACCGTCAGGTGGCTGGCCAGAACCTCCAGTTGGGCCCTGGTCGCGGTGGAGGATACCAGCCACTGGATGCAGGCCGATGCATCCTCGTACCCGAGCTCTCGGGCCGCCGCCCCGATCCCGCGTTCCAGGTCGCGCCAGCGCTCCCGCGGGAAGTCCAGCCCTACGGCGGCGCCAATGAAGTCGCTGAGTTGGCGGAGCTGCAGATCCGGCAGGGGGGTGCTCACGTCAACGCCAACGCCTGGTCCAAGGCGTCCTCCTCATCCAGCGAGAGGAACCTGCCGAGGTCGTGGACGAGGGCCATGCCGTCCTTCAATCTGAGCACCCCCTCGACGTACGCGAGATGAGGCAGGATCTCCGCCACCGCCTGAACATGTCCCCCAGGGTCGTCGACGACGCCGTCGACCGCATCCACCGCGAGGGCCACCCTTCGCCGCGGGGTACGGGCAATGACGAAGCGATCGGCAAAGTCCACCTCGCGCGCGGGCAGGCCGAACCGCCGGCGGAGGTCGATGACGGGGATGATCCGCCCGTGGAGATCGATCACCCCGTGAACGATCTTGGGCGCCCTGGGAAGGGGGGTTACTTCAGCAGCTCGAACGACGCGCTCCACCGCGGCAAGGTGCAGCGCATACCGCTGGTGGTCGAGCAGAAAGACCAGGAGCTGACTGACTTGGTTCATGCCGTTCCCTCCGCGTGCAGCGCGAAACCGAACGGCGGGATTCAGCCAGTCACGCCACACGACTCTACCTACTTAATTAATGCTCAGGTGCCGAGCAAACGAAAGCCCCAAAGGCGCCGCCCGGTCCGGTTTTCCGCACTCAGGACCGAGTTCCGGCAGCCATACTGCGATATTGTGATGGGGGCATACCGACAAGAGCCGTGAAAGCCTCGCAGAGCCGCCGGCGATCCCGGAAACCGCAGTCACGAGCTACCACCGTGACCGGCAGCACGGTCGCCGATAACAGTTGCTTTGCCTGCTGAACGCGGTAGAAGGCCAGCCGCTGAGGGAAGGTGGTGCCCAGGTGGGTGCGGAGAAGACGGGATACGTACCGGGGTGAAACGCCGAACTGCCGGCACAGATCCTGGACCCGCAGCGGACCTTGGGTGGCGTGCGCGGCCAGAAAGGCATCCATCCGTTCGGCCAGCACGTGGGAGACCGGCAGGTGGTGGCGCAGGACGCGAGCCACCACCGCGCGAAGGTGATCGATCCTGACCGGCTTGACCAGGTAGTCCTGGGCACCGGCCTTGATGGTGGCGACGGCGCTGTCGATGGAGCCGTACCCGGTCAGCACCACGAACTCCGTCCGCAACTGGCTGGCCCGGGCATGCGCCAGAACGGTCATGCCGTCCATCCCCGGCATGCGCAGATCTAGGATGCACAGCGCGTAGGGGCGGTCACGCAGCCTGGCCAAGGCCGCAACTCCGTCGGTGGCCCGGTCCACGCTCTCCCATCCTGCCCGGACGAGGGCACGGCAGAGTAAGTCCAGGCACGCGCTGTCGTCGTCGACGACGAGGATACGAACCATCTTGATCTCTGTTCACCTGGACGCCGGATCGCGCGCCCTCTGGTCGAGCCCGCAACCCGCCATCGCTTCTTCGGCACCCACAGCAGGGTACGTAATTTACTTGCGGCGGAGGCGGAGCCAACAGGGGAAGAGGTCGGCGGGAGGAAGAGGCGGAGTCAGCGGCTACCGGCGCGCCCGGAGATGAACCATCACCCGGCAGGCGGAGGTGCACGGGGTCGGGATGGCCATCTACGGAGCGGATCAGGGCGGGCCATAGATTATTCTTGGAAATAGCCATGCTGCATTCTACCTTGGGGAGAGAACACCCCGATGGGAAGAGCACTGAACCGGACTCCGGCCAAGGAGGAATCGTGGAGCCCTATGTAACGGTCGATACCATCGAGTCCAAGGCCCGGGCGTGGCTGACCCAGATCCGACCCTACAACCAGCACGAGATGCGTTTGAAGGCGGCGGCGAGCGCCCTGCTGGTGATCGACATGCAGCGGTTCTTCCTCGACGAGGCGTCGCCCACGTACACGTGCGGCGGGATGGCGATCCTCCCGACGGTAAAACGACTGATAAACTCCTTCCGCCGGGCAGGTCGCCCGGTGATCTTCACCCGACACGTGCACCACCCCGGCGATCTCGACAGCGGTATCATGGGGTGGTGGTGGGAAGGGAAGTGCCTCGAAGGCAGCCCGGAGAGCGAGATCCATCCTGACCTGGCGCCGATGCCCGGGGAGAAGGTCGTCCTGAAACATCGGTACTCCGCCTTCTACAACACGGACCTGGAGACCGTGCTGCGCTGTCTGAAGGTGGAGGATCTCGTCGTCTCCGGCATCATGACCAACATGTGCTGTGAATCGACTGCGCGGGACGCGTACTACCGGGATTACCGGGTGTTCTTCCCGGCGGATGCAACCGGGTCGATCAACGAGGAGATGCACCTCGCAAGCCTCCTGAACCTCGCGTTCGGCTTTGCCTACGTGACGACGGGGGCGGCGATCGCCAGACAGATCTCCGGGGTGGTGTAGCTCAGCCACGGCGCAAGACAGGAGGCAAGCCATGATGAGTCCATGGAGGTTCTGGTGTCCTGCGGCGCTCCTGCTGGCAGGTGCGGCCCTGGCCCAACCAGGGGACAAGCCGGTGTCCCGCGTGGCTGAACCCGAGCGCGCACGCGGGAATAGCCGGACCGTGCAGGTGGCGGTCATCGACTATGCACTCGCCGACCGAAACGCAGACCGCTTCCCCGAGGCCGTGGAGAATCTGCTGGCCTACCTTCGGACCGTTCCTGACCTGGGTCTGCAGGGCCAGAGCGAATCGACGAGGCTGGACAACCTGCCCGCTGCCGACCCGAGGCCCATCCTGCTCTACATGACCGGCAACTCCGCCACCCTGAAACTGAGCGACGCCGAGAAGGCGAATCTGGGGAAACTCCTTCAGCAGGGCGCTCTTCTCTTCGCCGAGGAGATCCGGCAAAGCGACGCGACCGCCGGGCTCCAGGGAAGAGGCGCCGGCGTGGCGGATACGCCCTTCGACCGGCAGTTCAAGGAGCTGATGCGGGATCGGCTGGTCCTGGGGCCGCAGGGCCAGCAATGGGAGAAGGTGCCACGGTCCCATCCGCTCTACTCCTGTTTCTACGAGTTCTCCGATGGACCACCGCGGGGCGGAGCGCCGGGCGCAGAAGTCACTGACCTGGAGATGCTGCAGCTCCGGGGCCGGCCGGCGGTGATCTTCAGTGACCTGAACATCAGTTGGTATTGGGGGGACCCGCAGTGCCGGAACCGGGAGCGCGGCCTGCAGTTCGGGGTCAACCTCCTGATCTTCGCCTTGACCCAGGGACTGGCGCCCTGACGACGGCCTGCGCTTACCGGATGCCGGCCCGGCATTACTGCGACCGGTGGATTGCAGACTGACCAGCGAGCTGAATGTCATCCGGGCCTGACGCACCCCGTGCGTTGACGGGCAGTACCCTGTTGTTGCCGGCCTTCCTCCATGGCCCGCTGATCCGGGATGATCGAGCCCGTGTGGCAGTCACGTCCGGCCCCGCACTCCGGTGTCGTGCCACCCGGTTACGCCGTTTCTCTGTCTGGCCTAGCACATTTCCTCCCCTCTCGGCACCTATAGGTCGTCCATCGCGCCCCTTCTCCCGTCATGGGCCATCATGGCTGATCCCGCTCCGCCAAGGGCACCCGACCCCGGCTCCCGTTTCCGGCGATGCCTGCTGGCGGCGCTGCTGATCCACCTGGCGATGCTGGGTTTCCTCGACCTGATGCTCCGGCGCGAGGCGGAGGAGCGGGTAATGCGGGTGCGCTTCGCCACGACCGGGCAACGCTTGCCCTGGGGTCTTCAGCCGGACCTGGCCCCGACAGGCCCTCCTTCAGAACTGGGTCCCGAGGCACCCGGTGCCGGCCAGTCCGGGTATGGCAGGATGGGTCCCTGGGCCGACGGCGACCTGCTGGGTCGGGCTGACCCCGGGGGTACCGAAAGCCGCTGGTACACCTTGGGCGAGGGGGGGTATGCCTCGTTCGAGGGATCGGCGTTGCCCGGGGCCAAGGGGGGGTGGCGGGGATCGGGCGACGCGGCGGGGTACACGCCTGCCGGGCCGTTGCCGGCGCCAGGCTTGGAGATGATCGACGAAGAGACCGGGCTACCCCTGGCCCTGGACCTGCTGGAGCTGGACGCCCAATCCCGCCGGCTGAACGTGGCCCTGATCGACCCGGAGACCGGCCGGCTGAAGCTGGGCTGGATCCATCTCCCTGCGTACATGAAGTACGGGCACGAACTGCAGGTCGCCATGGAGACGGCGGCCCGCGGCTTCGGCCTGCCCGGGGGCGTGCCGCTGCGCGTGGAGGTTAAGTACTTCAGTGTAGGGAAGTGCTGCAAGCACCCGACGCAACCGTGTCCGTGCGAGAACGCGATCTACGCGCCCGACCCGATCCACTCGCTTCCTCTATGCTGTACTCGTCACATCCTGGGCCACACCGAGATGCGCGACTACTCGGTGATCGACCTGCGGTACATCGACGTGGAGTCCACCCCGGCGATGGTAGATTACCTGGCCGCCGGCGGATTCGGGATCGTGGGGTACGGGCAACTGCGGCTGTTGCAGGCGAACCTGGCCGACCGGTTCAACGAGCGCGTGGCCGAGGTGAAGGTGGGCCTGGACCACCCCCTGTTCCGCGTCTTCTTCACGGTGGGTACCTACCGGCCGGGGAGCAACTGCGGCACCAGGTATCGGTCGATATTCTGCTCCGCGGTGGGGCCCTTGAGCGGGGTGACCCTGGACGGCCGGCTGGTGGCAATCAGCGGGGTGCCCCGGTACGAAGAGCGGTGCGACTGCCCGGCGAACCGGCTGTACATCAACACCTACGTGTTTGCGCTGACCCAGCCGGGCCCCATGAACCGGGCCTTTCTGCTGCCTCGCGAACCGTGACCCGGCGACGGGGGTAGCCGGTCTCTTTTTCGCTTTGGCCGATGGAGAGGGAACGCGTACCTTGTCGCGAAGAATGACCTCGGTTGCCGTGCACCTTCTCAGCCTGGCCATCGCGTCCGGGCTGTTCTCCTGTGCCCCTGCCATGCGCCCACTCAGCCTGCATCCCGAGAATCCCCACTACCTGCTGTTCCGCGACCGGCCCACGGTGCTCATCACCTCGGGCGAGCACTACGGCGCGGTGCTCAACCTCGACTTCGACTACGTCACCTACCTGGACGAGCTGCAGCGCCACGACCTCAACCTCACCCGAACCTTTTCCGGGAGCTACTGCGAAGGTTGGGGCGAGGGCTGGAACACCCTCAACCCGGCCCAGGGCCGGTACCTCAGTCCCTGGGCGCGCAGCGACGTACCGGGGTACGCGGACGGCGGCGCCAAGTTCGATCTCGACCGGTGGGACGAGGCCTACTTCGCCCGGCTGAACGACTTCGTGGCCCAGGCCGGACAGCGGGGCATCGTCGTCGAGCTGGTGCTGTTCTGCGTCTTCTACGGCGACGAGCAGTGGAGCCTGTGTCCACTCAACGCCCGGAACAACGTCAACGGGATCGGGGCAGGCGGCCGGGAGCACGTGTTCGACGAGAGCGACCCGGCGATGATGGCGGTGCAGGAGCGGCTGGTGCGGCGGCTCGTCGAGTCGTTGCGCGACCACGACAACCTCTACTTCGAGCTGTGCAACGAGCCCTACTTCGACGGCCCCGGCCTGGGGTCGCCCTGGAACGACCGCATCCTCCGCATCGTCCGGCAGGCGAGTGACCGGCACCTGATCGCCCTCAACGTCGCCAACGGCTCGCAGCCGGTCGAGCGGGTGCCCGACGGGGTCTCGGTGCTCAACTTCCACTACTGCGCCCCGCCGGACGCGGTGGCCGTGAATCAGCGGCACCCGGCGGTGGTCGCCTACGACGAGAGCGGTTTCGCGGGGAGCGGGGGCGAGGTCTACCGGCGCCACGCCTGGGATTTCCTCCTGGAGGGCGGGGCGGTGTTCTCCAACCTCGACTACTCCTTCACCGTGGAATCGCCGCAGGGGCGCTCCACCGCGGCGGACGACAAGCTGGGGTCCACCGATCCGGAGCTGCGGCCGCATCTGCAGCAGTTGCGGCGCTTCCTGGAGCGCTTCGACCTGGTGCGGTTGCGGCCGGACAACGCGGTGATCCGCGGCAGCCTGCCCGACAACGCCACGGCGAGGATACTGGCAGAGCCCGGGCGGCAGTACGCGGTATACATCAACGGCGGCACGCGGGCCGACCTGCAGCTCGAGCTGCCGCGCGGACGGTACTCGGCCGAGTGGGTGGACCCCAGGACCGGCCGCGTCACCGGGCAGGAGACGCTGGAGCACCCGGGAGGGGTGGCGACGCTGCACTCGCCGGTCTACGACGGCGACGTCGCCCTGGCGCTCCGAGTGCTACCGTAAGGTCGCGACGGCTTATTCGGCCCGGCCCGGAAGGGCGGTATTCCCGGCGACGTGGAGCTTGCCCCTGCCAAGGTTGCGCCTTACTCTCAGGTAAGAGATTGATCTTTATGTAAGGAGGACAGATCGATGAGTCAGGCCACGTTGACCACCAAGGGGCAGGTGACCATCCCCAAGGCTGTCAGGGACCGGCTCGACCTCAAGGCAGGGGATCGGGTGGACTTTCTCGTCAACGAGGCGGGGGAGGCGATCCTGCGGC
>JBAZUN010000098.1:0-15380 GCA_041661365.1 Candidatus Latescibacterota bacterium | reverse complement strand
CCTCGGGGGCCGAGAAGATCGAACAGATGATTATGAATGCTGTAGCCAGTCGCAGTAGATTCCGCACCATGGTCACGGTCCTCCCGCGGTATTGCCACCGCCGCATGGTGAGAGACGCTGGTATCCTCCGGGTGAAGCCGGGCTAGCCGGTTCCCCCGCCAGCGCGCATTGTCTTCCTCGCCAGTACGTCGCTAACCAATCCTCCATGTTCCCTATCTGACCAGCACCACCCGGCCCACGGCTGCGGTACCACCCGCCGGCAGGCGATATACATACACCCCCGAAGACTGGGCTACACCGCGGTCGTCCGTACCATCCCAGCGCACCAGGTGCGCCCCGGCGCTGAGCGGCCCATCGACCAGCCGCTTCACCGGCTGACCCAGCAGGTCGTAAATCACCAGGCTGACCTGTCGTGCGTCGACCGGTAGAGACACCGGGATGAGGATCGAGGAGTTGAAGGGGTTGGGGTAGGCAGGGGAAAGGGCGGGAGCGACGGGGAGTGTGGTCGTGCGCTCCTCGGCCACGGCGGTCGTGCCCTCTGACAGTCGGCTCAGCAGCACATGCACCCCGCCATCGTTGTCTACGGCTCGCTCCAGTATTACCAGGTCCACGTCACCATCCCTATCCACATCTCCTCCCAACACTTGACCGCCCTGCCCCCGCAGCGGATACCGGCCTTCCTGGACCGGCAGCCCCCCCTTCACCCCCAGATTGACGTTCACCGCAGGATCGCGCTCGTCGCTGTCCACAAACACCGGGTCCAGGATGCCATCTGCATTGAGATCCAGGAATTCAGCATTGTTGGACAACACCACATCGTCTTGCCAGTCGATGGCCTCAAAGGTTCCGCTTCCAGAATTCACCCGGAAACTCAATCCCCTGAACAGCAGGAGATTCCCGATGGACTGTTCGTGACTGGTAAGCAGATCAATATCACCGTCCAGGTCGAAGTCGCCGACGTACCGAACCAGTGGTGCCTTTGCAAAGTCCAGATCGACAGCCAGGCGCTCCACGATCTCTTCCCCATATTCGTCTAGATAGGTCACCCAATATCCTGGCTTGTCGGGATGCGTCCACATGGTCCCGGTGGCCGTCCCCCCTCTCAGATGCTGCACCAACAGCGCAGCGCCATATCCCTGCTCATGCAACTCGCTGCCTATCACCCTTTGCTGATCGAAATGCCCTGCTCCGTCGTTATGGAAGAGCCACAGCGTGTTCTGCTGCGCCGGATCTTCAATACCCCATAGGTCCGCATCTCCGTCGCCATCCGCGTCAGCCAGCCCTAACGAGTACAGATCATCGAATTCCTGGGTTGTCGCCCATCCTACCCCTGCTTCATTGCGCAGGAGCACGAGATGCCTGAAGGCCCCTCGGTTAGTCAGCAACTCCATCAACCCGTCTCCATCTACATCCCCGCCCTGCAGGTACGGAGAGAGCTCGGTTGCGTAGACCTTGGGCTGAGCAAAACTCCCCTTGCCGTCATTGAGCGCGGACAGCCACCCTTCGTCCTTCTCGCCAGCCGAATACGTCGCCACCAGGTCCAGATCCCCATCGCCATCCAGATCCCCCAAGGCCGCGGTCGGGCTGCTGTGGTACCATGGCGAGCTCACGCCGCTCTTGCTCAACGGACAGAACACCGGCTCTGAGAACAGCTCCCCGGAGTGCGTGGTGTCGGCGACCTGCGGTGGAGGGAGTTCGCCCTGGAGTTGCTCCTCCACCCCGGTCAGAACAATGCGGTCGATCTCCACTGCTTCTGGCCAGGTTCCCAAATCACCGAGTGACATGTGCAGACGGATGTCGATCAAGTCCCCTTCCCACAGTATTTCGGTCCAGAAGCCTGGGCCTAGTTCTACAGTCTTTGTCCTCAAGTCGCTAATCGCTACCTCCTGCCAGTCTGTGGTATAGGTACAAGGCATGGTGTATTGGCGACGCGTATCATACGGCACAGAGCGATTGGCCTCATTGGTCCACCTCAACAGGAGGGACTGCTGTATCGGGCGCGTATGCACTATACGACACCGGACGACCACGCGGTCGAACAGGTCAGAGTCTTGGTTGATGGACGGCGACACCAGCTCCACACTGGAACGAGTCAACGATATGCGCCAGACTCCGTCTCTCACCTCGGAAGCATACCTGGGGAGATTAGCGGTCCAACCCGAAAGAGAACTGGCCTGGGCGTACCAGCCCTGGGCATTACCCGGCTCATCGAACTCCCAGGTGATGGCCGAGACCGCGGTGGCCGAGAAGATCGTACCGGTGATGCCTATGAATGCTGTCGCCATTCGCAGTACATTCCGCGCCATGGTCACGGTCCTCCGCGGTATTGCCACCGCCGCACGGTGAGAGACGCTGGTATCCTCCGGGTGAAGCCGGGCTAGCCGGTTCCCCCGCCAGCGCGCATTGTCTTCCTCGCCATTACGTCGCTAACCAATCCTCCATGTTCCCTATCTGACCAGCACCACCCGGCCCACGGCTGCGGTACCACCCGCCGGCAGGCGATATACATACACCCCGGAAGCCAGGGCCACACCGCGGTCGTCGGTGCCGTCCCAGCGGATCAGGTGAGTTCCGGCGCTCAGCGGCCCGTCGACTAGCTTCCGGACCGGCTGACCCAGCAGGTCGTAGACCACTAGACTGACGTGCGTCGCGTCGGCCGGCAGGATCACCGGAATGACCGTCGCCGCATTGAACGGATTGGGGTAGGCCGGGGAGAGGACGACGCCGACGGGCAACGGTGACGCATTCTCCGCGGCCACGGCCGTCACGCCCTCCGTCAGTCGGTTGAGGAGCACGTGCACGCCGCCCTCGCCCGCCACGTGGCGCTCGTACACCACCAGATCCAGGTCGCCGTCGTTGTCTACGTCGCCGGTGAGTATGTTCCCACCTCGACCTGAGATCGGGTAGCGCCCCTCCTGGATAGGCAGCCCTTCATCGACACCTAGGGCCACGACCACCGCCGGCTGGCGCACGTCACTGTCGACGAACACCATGTCCGGACGACTGTCGCCGCTCAGGTCCACGAACTCCACCTGGCTGATCAGATCCAGGTCCTGCGGCCAGGCCAGCGTGTCTGCCGTGCCGTTGCCGCGGTTGACCAGCAGGTGCACCCCCTTGAACAGGGGCACCTGCTCGAATCCCTGCAGGTCGGCGTAGACCTGGTCGTAGTCCCCATCCAGGTCCAGATCGCCACAGTAGAGCCCGTATGAGTCTGAGAAGGGCAGCGCCATTATCACCGGTTCGAGAGCATCGGACCAGTAGACCAGCCGCTGGCCAGTGTTCGACCACCAACGCTGCGCCGTGCGGCCATCCGGCATCGGCGACGGAACCAGCCGGCCCGGATGGAATCCCTGGGCCACCAGCTCACTGCCCAGCAACAGCGGCTCGCTCGCCAAGCGGCCGCCCTGGTTGGGGTAGACCCACTGCGCCCGGTCGGCCCGGCCCAGGTGCTCGCCCATCCAGACGTCGGCATCGCCGTCGCCCTCCAGGTCGCCCACCCCGGCTAGTAGCCGGCCGTCGATCTCCAGCTCAACCGACCAGCCCGATTCTGCCTCGTTGTGCAGATAGCGGGTGTTCAGGTAGCTGCCGGCCGTGGCCACCACATCCATCCGGCCATCCCGGTCGATATCCACCCCGGCCAGACGCCCGCCGGAGGCCACCTCCTCTTTCCTCGAGTGCAGGAACTGCCCGCCACCGGCGTTCACGGCCGTCAGCCACCCGTGTTGCCGCGTGGCCAGATCCGTCCAAGGGGCCAGCAGATCCAAGTCACCGTCCGCATCCAGGTCCCCCAGGGCTCCGCTGAGTGCTGGATCGTCGCAGTCGGCGGCCAGGGATCGCTGGCTAATGGGCTGGAACACGGCCGGGGCGAATAACCGGCCGAACGGAATATCCTCGGTGAAGGCCGGCGGCAGGATCTCGCCCTGCAGCAGCTCCGCCGCACCGGTCAGGCGGATCCAATCGATCTCCACCGCCTCCGGGATGTCGCCAGGTGTCCCTTTCCAGGTCAACTGCCGGCCACTCACCTCGGCCAGCACCAGCAGCAGGTTGATCTCTCTCAGCTCTCCATCCCAGAGGAGCTGCTGCGAGCCCGTGTCGACCGGGCCGCTCTTGAGATCACCGAGGGTCACCTCCTGCCATTGGCTAGTGTAGGTTTGGGCGAGCGAGGCGGAGAACAGATACTCGATGAGATTCTGGGATGGCGCGTTCCAGTCGTTGTGCTCGTTGGTCCAGTCGACCACGAATACTCCGCGAATTGGCGCAGGATGGATCACCCGGCAGCGGATCTGCACCCGATCGAACAGGTCCGACCGATATCCCAACGGCGGTGACAGCAGACCCACTACCGGAAACCGCCCTTCCTGGTAGCGCGGTGCCGAGATGCGCCAAATCCCGTCCCGGACTTCGGAGCCCAGGGTCGCGTAGGTGCTACCGAGGGCCCCGAGGAAGGCGGCATCCTGCGCCAGCCAGCCCTGCATGTCGCCGTCGTGGTCGAACCCCCAAGTGATGGCGTAGACCGGGCACCAGACGGCGAGCAGGGACGATACGAGCAGCCTTTTCACCGGTCACCTCCTGCGCGTCGCGCTCTCCGCGATGCCGGAGCTGCGGGGACCACCGGACCATCATGGTCCGCGACGCAGCAGTTCCTTTATCCATCCCCAGCCACCCGCGGCGATCCCGCTGCCCGTTGAGCCCCCGTCCCTCGGCAGCAGCACCGCCTCCAGCCACGAATCGGCCTCGTAATCCGACGGTCGACCGCCGTTCACCGTGTAGAAGCCATCCCAGTCCCGGCTGTCCTGGTCGTAGTCGATCACCGCTACTTGCAGACCGATCACCCCACCCGGGCGCAATCGGCTGGGCTGGCTGTATTCCGCGCCGTGGTAGTTCAAGCTGTCCCACGCCGTGACGTACAATTCGACCAGGGAGCGCTGCGGCGCCGACGGATCTTGAGTGCCCAGGCCATCGCCGTACGGCGGCTGTGTCGCCCAGGGCTTCCTGAGGTCAACAGAACCGTTGAGGCGCAGATGACGCTGGTCAAGTGCCACGGCGATCGCCTGGTACTTCTGAGCCTGCAGGTCCTCCGCCAGCCGGACCTCTTCAACATAGGCCGTATAAGCCTCCGGATCGGCTTCCCTGTCTGGAGGGGTGCCGCTCCGCATCACATACGCCCCCCCGCTGTGGTCCCCATCGACCATCAGTTGTATGCTGTCGTGCAGGGACATATCGTCGAGGGTCTGGCTGCCGGTGTAGCCGCCCATGAACACATCGTCCACGCGCTCTACGGCCACGTAGATGCGCGCCAGCGCGGCGTTCCATCCTAGATACACCCTTACCTCGTCGCCAGATTCGATGGGTTCTCCTGCCTTCCAGACAGCATCGCGGAAATCGGAGGTGGTCAGCGACGGCCCGGGCACCAGGTCCAGCCAGTCGGCCAGGGTGCCGTCGCGCACGTCGGGGAGGGCGCTTTCGGCCAACTCGTAGATGGGAATAGGGTCGGCAGAAAGCCGAGCCTGCACGATCAGCAGTAGGACGCTGACCCTCAGCAGAGACAAGGAGCGTGGCATGGCAGCCTCTCGGGCAAGCGCGCCAGGCGGCGCGGTGTGTGGACGATTCGCCCCCACGATAGTCCACCCTTGCTGTATTGCCGGCGCGAGCATGCCTACGTGGGTCCTCGCGCTGGAACCGTGCCCCTATCTGACCATCACCACCCGGCCCACGGCTGCGGTACCACCCGCGCGCAGGCGATACACATACACCCCCGAAGACAGGGCTGTACCACGGTCGTTCGTTCCATCCCAGCGTATCAGGTGTGTGCCGGCGTTGAGCGGTCCGTCGATCAGTCGCTTCACCGGCTGGCCCAGCAGGTCGTAGACCACTAGACTGACGTGCGTCGCGTCGTCCGGCAGCGACACCGGGATGACGGTCGAGGCATTGAAGGGATTGGGGTAGGCCGGGGAGAGGGCAGGAGCGACGGGGAGCGTGGTCGTGCGTTCCCTCGGCCACAGCGGTCGTGCCTTCGGACAGTCGGCTCAGCAGCACGTGCACCCCACCTTGCCGGTTCACCCATTTCTCGTACACCACCAGGTCCAGGTCGCCGTCGTTGTCCACGTCCCCCGCCTGCACGTACCCCCCGCTGCCTGACAAGGGGTAGCGTCCCTCCTGCACGGGCAGCCCCTCTCCCGCACCCAGGGCGACGACCACGGCCGGCTGGCGCATATCCCGATCCACGAACGCCAGGTCGGGGCGACCGTCGGCGCTAAGGTCTGTAAGCTGCAGATCCCCTGTCGTCAGGGTCACCTCCTGCGGCCAGGCGAGGGTATCGGCCGTGCCATCGCCCCGGTTGACCAAGAAGTTCAGGTCCAGCCACACCGGACCGCCCAGATCCAACGTCTGGTTCACGGTGTAGGCATAGTCCAGGTCACCGTCAGGCTCCAGGTCACCCAGGAATAGACCGTAGGAGTTGAAGTGCACGGGGAGCGCGACGCGACTGCCGAAGTCAAGGCCCGACAGCAGAGTAAAGATGACGCGAGCGTCGCTGGCGCTCCACCACGCCAAACCGAACTCCCCATTAGGCCCGGCGCCGGGCAGGGGATACGCGGGATGGTATCCCTCGGCGAGGAGATCAGCCCCTACCGATCGCGGTGGGCCAAAGCCGGCGTCGCCGTCGCTGGTGAGCAACCAGAGCGTCCCTTGTCCGGGGGTCGTCAACAACCACAGATCGTCGCGGCCGTCCCCGTTCGCATCGTTCAGGGCGAGCAGGCGCCGATCCGTGAAGCGCTGCTCGACCACCCAGCCTGCCTCTGGGTCGCTGCGCACGTAGGCCACCTTTTCCTGACTGCCGTCCGCGGACACCACATCCGCCCGGCCATCCCCGTTCACGTCGGCCACATGGGCGTTTCCGGCGTATCGGCCATGTTTATAAGCTGCCCGTGTGAAGGACCCGTCCCCCTCGTTGTGCGCGACGAGCCAACTGGGGTTGCTGCCCGGCGTTCTGTACGGCGCCACCAGATCCAGATCCCCGTCACCGTCCACGTCGCCCAGACCGCCGTCTGGGCGATAGGCATCGAGGCGCTCCTCGCACAACGGGTAGAACACCGCCGGCGTAAACAGCCGTCCGAAGGCCGCGGTAGCGGTCACCACCGGCGGAGGCAGTTCTCCGTTCAGCAGCTCCTCGACGCCGGTCAGCCGGATCCAGTCGATCTCGACCGCCTCTGGGATGTCCTCCAGGCCGCCGTTCCACGTCACGCTCATCGGGCCCATACGCGCCAGCGCCAGCCCCAGATCGATGTCTTTCAGATCCCCGTCCCACAGTACCGGACGCGCACCCTCGTGCGGTCGACCACCGGCGATGCCCAGCAATACCTCCTGCCACTCCGTCGTATACGTTACATCCGCTTCCAGGGAGAAGTTGTAGTCGATGAAGTTCTGCACCGGCGCCCCGGGGACGTTGTGCTCGTTGGTCCAGCCCAGCCAGAAGTGCCCGTCCACCGGCGTATGATGCACCACCCGGCAGCGCACCTGCACCCGGTCGAACAGCGATGAGACATACCCGAGCGGGGGCGACACCAGCTTCACCACCGGGAAGCGATCTTTCTCGAACGGACCTGTCTGGATGCGCCAGAGGCCGTCGCGTACCTCCGAGCGCAACGGCGTGGTCGAGGACTCTAAAGCCCCGCCGATCGCGGCATCGTACGCCAGCCAACCTTGTGTATCGCCTTCCTGGTCGAAGTTCCAGGTGATGGCGTGCAAGGAGGAAGACAACAACAGCGCGAGCAATACCACGGCCTTCCGCATGAGAACGCCCTCCTGCAGGATGTGGAGGCTGGTGAATCCTGACGGCGGTGGCCTAGTATGAATCGCCGTCAGATAAACGCTAATTACGGGTCTGTTGTCTCAGCAGACACGGTGCTCAAGTCCCGCATGGGACGAGAGGCGCGGTCGCTTCACCGAGCGGGATAGAGCAGCATCTTCACGTCTCCGCCCAAGATGATGCTGCGGCAGCGCGTGACCCAATGATCGACGCTGCCGCAGCGCTTTCTGACTCAGAAGCACGAGCAACTGCAGTCCAGCACCACGCACCACCCACCACCGGTCTTCGCCACTTGCTGACGAACATTCCCGCTCATCTCTCGGCACGGGAAGGTCGTGCAGCACCAGGTATCATGGCCCGGCTCCAGTGTGTTACAGCAGGCCGTGTCTGGTGGGTTGCCGTCGCACTCATATGGCAAGGCCGTCACCTCCTGTGCTGAACCCAGCAGGAGTGTCAACCCCAGAAACGCCACAACGACCCACCCCCCGGCCAACCCCTCTCGCGGCTTGACATAGCCGCTGCGGGAGGCCCAGAACTGCTCTTCTCTCTGGTCTTCCTCGCTCTCCCGCCAGCGCCTCACTGCGCACCGTATCCCCCTCGGCCGTTGGTAGCGCGAATGCCGGCGCCGTGCTTCCCGCCGGCAGCAGGCTCGATTGGCCTGCCGCGCTGTCCCAGGACACTGAGGCGGAAGTCGGTGGACGCAGCACCCAAGCACCCATCGCCACGGCACCTACTGCCAGCCCACCCACCAGCCACTGCCGTCCGCGGCTGGTCATCGCTTCGCTCCCGCTGCCGCTGTCCCGGCCGCCCGGCCGGCCAGGAACACTACGGTACCGCACGGCAGGTCCAATGTGATGATGACCCCTGGTCGAGGGGCTTCAGGAAGGCTGAGCTGCTTCGGAGGGTTCGATGAAGTCCAGAGAGTAGGGCAGTGCAAATACCCTCCGTCCAGCGATCCTCCTACTCACCTCGCCAGTACCACTCGTCCCACCGCCTCCTGGTCGCCGGCGCGCAGGCGGTAGATATACACCCCGGAGGACAACGCCGCGCCGCGATCGTCGGTGCCATCCCAGCGGATCAGGTGCGCCCCGGCTCTGAGCGGCCCGTCGATCAGTCTCTTCACCGGTTGGCCCAGCAGGTCGTAGATCACCAGGCTGACCTGTTGCACATCGTCTGGCAGCGACACCGGGATGAGGGTCGAGGCGTTGAAGGGGTTGGGGTAGGCAGGAGAGAGAATGGGAGTGACGGGGAGCGTGGTCGTGCGTTCCTCGGCCACGGCGGTCGTGCCCTCTGACAACCGATTGAGCAGCACGTGCACCCCACCTTGGCCGTCGAGGTTGCTCTCCAGCACTACCAGGTCCACGTCGCCGTCGTTATCCACGTCCCCGCCGACCACGGCCCCGCCCTGGCCGGCCAGCGGATACCTGCCTTCCAGCACCGGCAGGTCGCCTTCCGCTCCCAGGCTGACCAGCACCACCGGGGAGCGCTCGTTGCCATCCACCACCACGGGATCGAGCAGGCCATCGTTGTTCAGGTCGAAGAACGCCACGCTGGTCAGGGGGAAGTGGATCTGCCGGTACCAGGAGACTGCCTCAAGGGTGCCGTCTCCCTGGTTGGTCAGGAAGGTCAGATCCAGATACTCCTTCTGGTACATGAGGTTGTTCCTCACTTCCTCGTTGGTGACGATCAGGTCGACGTCGCCGTCCTGGTCGAAATCGCCCGCGTAGCGAACCAGACCAGAGCTGACATCCGCGGCCAGGTGCTCCTGAACCACCTCCCCCTGCCGATCCAGGTAGGTGACCACGAAGGGTGGGCTTCCCTTGACTGACCACAGGATCCCAGTTCTTTGGTCCTCCCCCACCTGCTGCACGAATGCACTAGGACCGTACTGCTCATCGGCGATCGACAATGAGATCGACTGCCTCCTGGTCAGCGCCCCGCTCTGGTCGTTGTAGTAGAGATAGAGGAAACCGCTGCCCTCCTCCTGATACTCCGCCATCCACAAGTCATGGTCTCCGTCCCCGTCGGCGTCGGCCCAGCCGAACGGCCACACGCCGCTGAATTCCTGGACCGTCTCCCAGGTGTCCTCGCCGGCGTTGCGCAGCAGCTTGAACTGATCATAGCTGGAGCCGGTCACCAGGATATCCATGCGGCCGTCCGCATCCAGATCCCCGCCCTGGAGGTACGGACTGGGCGCAGGATGGGCGCGCGGATGGGAGAACCCGCCCAGGCCGTCGTTGTACGCGCACAGCCAACCCCTGCCGTTGGGATTGTCGTAGGTGGCGGCCAGGTCCAGGTCGCCGTCGCCGTCGAGATCCCCCAGCGCTGCCGGCGTTGCCTGGGAGTAGCGATAGCTCCGGATCCCCTTCCGCTCCAGCGGCTGGAAGGCCGCCGGCGCGAACAGCTCGCCGAAGGTCAGCTCCCCATACGCGGGCGGCAGCAGCTCCCCCTGGAGCTGCTCCTCGGTGCCGGTCAACCGGATCCAGTCGATCTCCACGGCCTCGGGAACCTCTTCGGGCCCGCTCAACGATTCGCCCAACTGCGCATCGGTCAGGACCAGACCGAGCCGGAGGTCGATCAGCTCGCCTTCCCACAGGTTGGTGGCAGTGGGGATCTGGGACGGCCCTGTATGAAGATCCCCGATCAGCACCTCCTGCCACTCGGTGGTCATGGTCACTTGCTGGCCGATGGTGAAGCGATATCCCTCCACCTCGCTGCTCCAGAAGCCGGGATGGTCCTGGTTGGTCGGGTTGGTCCAGGCGAGGAGCACCGTGCCCACGAACGGCCGGGTGTGCACCACGCGGAAGCGGATCTGCACCCGGTCGAACAGGCCGGAGTCGTGGTGGATCGGTGGGGAGAGCAGGGCGATGGCCGGGCGGAGTTCGCGGTCGAAGGGTGGGGGCACGACCCGGAGGATCCCGTCGCGCACTACCGGCGGCAGCAAGGTCAGCGAGCCGGAACTGCCGCCTGACATGATGTTCTCCTTGGCCCGCCATCCCTGGGCGTCACCGTCGGTGTAGAAGTTCCAGGTGATGGCCTCTACCGACCGCGCTTCCAGAAACAGGCCGGCGATGACCACTACAGTCCTGGCCGCACCCCGCATGGCGTTCTCCTCCTGTCGGCGGTGGGGGCTTCCCCGCTGCCTGACCCGCTTTGTCTCGACGATTCGCGCCTCTGGCTTAAACGGGCGGTCACGGCGCGGCCCTGTCCCGTCTGGTTCGGCAAGACGCAGAACCCGGCCTGCCCCATGCCCTCGACCACCACCACCAGTTCCGCGGCCCCGTCGCCGTCCAGGTCACCGGCGGCCCAGCCACGCGGATCGGCCGGCAGCGCGTAGCGGCCTTCGACTTGCGGCAGGCCACTTGGTCGGCCGCGCAGCAGCAGCAGTGCCGGCCCCTGCCGGTAGTTCAGGTCCAGGAAGACCGGGTCGGTCATCCCGTCCCGGTTCAGGTCCTGCACCTGGGGAACGACCAGCGGCCGGCCGCACGGGGTTATCCCGGCACGGAGATGCACCTGGCGGGGGAGCCAAGGAGTGGGGAGGGTTCCGGGCCGGCCGGAGTAGACCTCGGCGCCGAGGGCCCGGTTCCCTTGTTCCCAAAGGATCCCCAGGGGGGCACCAAGGTCCCAGTCGCCATCGCGGTCGAGATCGCCGAGGTAGGTGATCCCCGCCCACAGGCCGTAGTGCGCCACGGCTGCAGGCTGAGGAAAACGGATCTCGGTGGACCGTTGCCACCGGCCCTTGTGGTAATCGGCCTGGACGACCAGGCGGGCTTCGAGCAGGTCGCCACGCGGCCAGCAGGTCCAGACCAGCTCGGCCCGGCCGTTGCCGTCGAGATCGGCCAACAGCTCGGGGAACCAGTCGCCATCCCGCGGCGGCGACAGGGTCTCGGTCGTCCATCCGTCCCCAGTCTTGGGCCGATGCAGACAGGTCGACCAGCGCCAGGTGCCGCCGTCGCTCCCTGGGCTCGGTGGCTGGTACGGGGCGGTGACCAGGTCCATGGCCCCATCCCCGTCCACGTCACCGGCGCCGGCCGCATATTCGTTCTCCCATTCCTGTCCTAGCCGGAAGATCCCCCCACCCTGGTTGAGATAGATCAGGGTATTCATCCCCTTGCCCACGACCAGATCCAGCAACCCGTCGCCATTGGCGTCGGCGCCGACCAGACTGACCATGTGCGAGCGCTGGTTCTCGCCCCCATCGACCACCTGGGCCGGTCCCGCGGCCCACTGGCCCCCTCCCTGGTTCAGTAGGGTAATCCATCCCGTGGTGATGTTGAAGTCCCGGTCGGTCCAGCTATACCCGATCACCAGGTCCAGGTCGCCGTCGCGATCCAGATCCCCCAGGATCGGCTGGGCAAGGGCGCGCTGCTCCAACGGGTGGAAGCGGCCGGGTCCAAGCCATTGCCCGGCAAAGGTCGGCGTCGGCGCCGGTGGCAGCGGCAGGGACACGGCTCCCGGAAGGCCGGACCGCAGGGCGATCCGATCGATCTCCAGGGCTTGGGGGTAATCAGCCGCGCCGACCGCGAAGTGCTTCTCCGCCCCGACCAGCGCGAGGGTGAGGCGCAGGTCGACCAGCTCGCCTTCCCAGACCAGCGGAGGGGCCTCCACCTCCCCTGGCGGGAAGGACTGCGGCGGCCGCTGGTCGAGAGGGGCGAGGGTCAGGTCCTGCCACTCGGGGCCGTATTCGACCTGACCGGGCAGCCATTGCTGGAAGCGGCTGAGACGCCCCCTGGGCTTGCCGGACGCCGACGGTACTGCGCCCTCCAGCCGCTCCATGAAGCGGGGGTCCCCACCAGGGAAAAGCCGATTGAGCGGCGTGGACCAGGTCAGCCCCAGCCCCCCGGTCAACGGGTGGTCGTGCACTACCCTGACCCGGATCTCCAGCCGGTCGAAAAGGCGGGCTTCGTACCCGATCTCCGGCGAGATCAGCTCGATCACCGGGGTCCGGCCCTCGCGGTACGACCCCAGGGGGATCCGCAGGACACCCTCGCTGGCCGCGGCGGGCAGAAGCCCCCGCGGTACGTGGCCGAACGGCGCTTCGCGCGCCCGCCACCCCTGGTCGCCCGAGGTAAACTCCCAAACCAAGGAGGCCCCCTGACCTTGGAGCAGGGCTTCTGCCTGATGCCGCTGGGCCACGGGGTCAGGGCGCGTGACGCTGAACAGGGAGGCCGACTCCTCCAGAGCCTGCACCCAGGGGACAAAGACCCCGTTGTCAACGGGTGAGATGATCCAGTCGGTGACCCAGGGCGGTCCGAACGGCGGTCCACCCTGTTGGCCGGCCGGGCGCCAGGAGCGATACACCTCCCAGAGCGATTCCCCGCCCAGCCACATCGCCAGTCCCAAGCCCAGGGCCACCAGCCAGCGCTGACCTGGTCTGAGGCGGCGAGCTCGGCCCCCTTCCGGCCCCAGCCACGGCGGCAGGGGCAGGCTCCGCATCACCCGCCGGACAAAGCCGCGCCGCGGCTGCTGCTGGCGGACGATCCGGCGGAGCGCGCGGTCCACCTGACGGTCGCGATCAGGTCCCGGTTCGTTCATGGTAGACCTCGCCGCCGCCACCGCTCGTGCCAGGAAACGCGGCTCGTGGTGCGGTCGAGGTCGCTCAGCGCCGCCCCCAACTGCAGCCGCGCCCGGTGCAGCCGCCCCTTGACCGCGCCCACCGTCGCTCCCAGGAACTGGGCGATCTCGGCGCAACTGCGGTCTTCCATGTAGTAGAGGAGGACCACCTGGCGCAGGGGGAGGGGCAGTTCCTCGATGGCCGCCCAGACCCGGTCGTGAACCTGGCGCCAGCCGCTGGTCTGGTCGGCGAGTCCGGCGGCCGACGGCAGCGGCAGCAGATCGGCGGAGAGTTGCGTCCGGACGCCGCGGCTGCGCAGGTAGTTGACGGCGACGTGGTCGGCGATGCGGCGCAACCAGGGACCGAAGCACGAGGGGTCGTCCAGGGCTTCCAGGTAGCGGAAGGCCCGGTAGAAGGTCTCCTGGGCCAGGTCTTCGACCTCGTCACCCCGGGACACCCGCGCCAGGATAGTGCTGGCGACCAGGCCCTGGTACCGCTTCACCAGGTCGGCAAAGCGCTCGGTCCGACCCTGCAGCACCAACCGCACCAAGTCCTGGTCCGGTACCGCCCTGCCCAGTACCACCGGCCGCGATCCTCCGGCTGCACCACGTGCTGACCTTCGACTGCCGCACCGACGGCACCGGCGTCGGCGCTTCGGCGCTGTACTAGAGACGTTTAAGTCGTCTGTCGGTTACGTGGAAGGTTGGGGCACTCCCGACCCTGGCCTCGGCTGAGGTTGATGAGATCGACCATCGAGCCCACTTGGAGCAGAAGCACCGATGTTCGGTCTGCTAATGATCCCCCGGCAGGCCCAAACCTGGCCGGATTATGCCGCAGAACACCCGGGTGAGGAAAGATAGGATGGATGGGGCGGTATCTATACCACGCGGATCAGACCGCCCTGAGCAGGTCGAGGTGACCGCCGGCGTGAATCCCGCGGAGGTATCGATCAGACGCAAGGACCGATCAGGACTCGTTCCGCAAGCGCTCGAGCTCTTCCGGGGTCATCAGGTCGGCGCACGAACCCAGGTGCTTGGCCAAGGCCGCCATCTTCCCTCGCTGGATGTATTCGGTCATGGCCGTCACCACCGCCTGCCGTTTCGTGGCCGCCCCAGAAAGGCGCATGGCATCCCGCAGGATCGAGTCTGGAATATCGATTGTGGTCTTCATGCTGCCGAATATCGGGGAATCGTGCGTCCTGATAGAGGTAATGCCCCGGCGATCTTCCCCGGACTGCCCCCGAACAACATCCGGATGGTTCCGCGCTTCCTTACTCCGCCGCCACCAGCCGCCGGGCCAATGACCCCTCCTGGGTCAAGGCAAAGGTCAGGACGTTGATCCCCAGGTCGTAGGGCTTCAGCTCCTCTCCGCCGAGGTTAAACCGGCCTTGGAAGTTGCTCGCCTGGTCACGCTCGCGGATCAGCTCGGCTTGGCCGGCCCAGAAGTCGGCGTAGTCCTTCTGCGAATAGACCCCCGCCAGACGATCACCGACCTGTATCCCCTCCAGGTAGTCGGGGGAGTAGTGCTCCCGGGCGCCGGTATAGAGATACGGCCAGTCGTAGAAACCCATGGGCAGCGACCCCAGATCGTAGTAGCAGTGATACAACGGATGATCCATCGCCAGCCGGGTCAGCGACCAGTCCTTCCCCTCGCGGCAGCCCACCGCCGCCAGCGCGCTGCGCACCAACTCCCGCAGCGCCAGCAGCTCCGAGGTGTAGCCGTTGCCCACCACCTGGGCCGGCGCCACGTTCTCCACGTAGAGGAAGCCGCCGGAGGTCAGGTACCGGCCCAGGTTGGCCGCCTCGGCCGGGGTGACCACGAACGGCTGGGTCGCGGTCAGCAGCACGAAGGGTACCTGCAGCAGCCGCGGATCATCGAGCGGGATCCCGTCCAGCACCTCCACCCGCACCTGGGTCTGCTCGGTCATCCGGTCGGCCAGGCCTTGCAGCATCCGCCGCTCGGAGACCTGCCGCGACGGCAGATCCCCACTGCTGAACGGCAGCGAGCGCTGCGGGTGGT
>JBAZUN010000097.1:10523-15394 GCA_041661365.1 Candidatus Latescibacterota bacterium | reverse complement strand
AGTCGATCCGGCCCGGATGTACGCGATCAAGGGCGAGCTCGATGCCTCCGGGATCTACCTAGCCGAAGAGATTGAGCGCTTCTGCGCGGTATACTTCAGGCCGATGCAACGTCAGAGTGCGCGTGATCACCAGGCGATGAACGCGGCGCTTGATCCCGCGGTGTCACGGTTTGGCGTCCTGCAGAAGGAGAGGGAAGACGAGGCCGAGCTCTGGCGCGGCAAGCTGTACGCGTTCCGAAATCTGTACGGCTTTCTGAGTCAGATCATCCCTTATCAGGATTCAGACCTCGAGCGCCTGTACGTCTTCCTCCGGCATCTGGCGGCGAAGCTGCCGCACCGTCGTAGTGGCCCGGCGTACCAGTTCGATGACGAAGTCCGCCTCGAGTACTACCGGCTGCAGAAGATCAGCGAGGGTTCCATTTCCCTTCAGGAGGGGCAAGCGCGCCCACTGGACGGACCGAATGAGGTTGGATCCGGGTTGGTGCGGGAGGAGGCCGTCCCCCTCTCACAACTCATCGACTTGGTCAACGCCCGGTTCGGCACGGACTTCAACCAAGCCGACCAGTTCTTCTTCGACCAGATCGTCGAGGCGGCCCTGACCGACGACGGCCTGCGCCAGGCGGCCGTCGTGAATCCAGAAGACCGGTTCGGGCTGGTATTCAGGAACCTGTTAGAGCGGCTATTCGTCGAGCGCATGGACCAGAACGAGGAGATCTTCGTACGATATATGAACGACGCGCCGTTCCGGGAGATAGTCAGTGGGTGGATGGCGTCGGAAGCTTATCGGCGACTGCGAGCCGGCTCGTTTCCATCGACCGCAGTAGACGCCGGTCGTGCTTGCTGGCGCTGACGAAGGCGAGGAAGACTGTTCCCGACGGGATGGCCGTCTGCACCAACGAGCACCGCAAGAAGGGGAAGGTGGGCGAGACCTGCATCCGCTGCGGCGGTTGCCGCGGGTGGACGGTGGCGGAGAAGCTCTATCTCACGCTGGCCAACGAGTATGCCTTGGTCAGCGGGCAGGCCCTGATCCGGGCCACGCTCATCCTATCCACGGTCCGACCCAGTAGTTGTCCGCGCCCAGCAGACTGGGGAAGACCCGATCCGCTTCCTCCCGGTACGCCTGCAGGAACCGCTCCTCGTCTTCGCTCAACGGGCCATCCCCCGAGGCCTGAGCGTTCTCCCGCACCTCCTCGACCGAGTTCATGGCAGGCAGCACACAGGAAACGACGTCGGACTGGAGCACGTATTTCACCGCCAGCTTGCCCAGGCATAAGCCCTTCCCGGCGCATCCGGCGACCCAGGGCGCCGGCGGGTTCAGCTTGAACACGTATCCACCGTCCTGGTCCGCGGCGGCCATGGGCTTCATGGCGATGATGCCGGTCTGGTGCTTCCTCACCAGGGGCGCCAGGTCGCGATCCTCGCGGATCAGCAGGGGCCCGCAGAAGGAGGCCGGGGCCATGATGAACTCGACCTGTTCGGGATATCGCTCGAGCCCCTGGCGCAGGTGCTCGGGATAGTGCACCACGGCACCGACCGCACGTATCTTCCCCTGCTCCCTGGCCCGCACCAAGGCCTGCAGCCGCTTCTCGCTGTCCTCCCAGTCGCCGCCGAAGACCAGGCGGTACAGGTCGATGGTATCCCGCCGGAAGACCTTGAGGGCGTACTCGACCTCCTCCATCACCTCGTCCGCGCCGCGCCAGACCGTGACCAGCGAGAGGACCACCTGGTCGCGGACCTGGCTCAGGGCGTCGCTCATGGGGGCGAACTGCTGGTAGGAATGTTCGTAGATGTCGAAAAGGGTGATGCCCTGGTCGAGGCCTTCCTGGATCTGCCGTCGACGCTCAATGCGGTCGTCGATGTTGGCCTTCTTCAGATGAGAGCCGAAACCCAGTTCGGAGACCGCGATCCCGGTTTTGCCCAGTTGCCTGTACTGCATGCTATCCCCCTGTTCGAGGTCTTCGGGTAGAGCGACGCGAGCTACAGCAAGAACGGAGAGGATATTCGGGCGGAGAGTCAAGCCAGTCAGGGCTCCGCGGCTCAGCGCGAGTCCGGAACAGCAGGCAGCGCCAGGGCTCCGCCGATCGCCGCGGTCACCTTCTCGGACAGCTCCAGGGTGCCACGGAAACGGCCGCCCCCGCTCCCTTCGCCAAACAGTTTCTCCCACCGCCGCAGGGCCTCGTTGGTCTGTTGGCTGGCCTCGACTAGCGCGGCCTGGCGCCGGGCCAGTTCTCCGGCCGGTAACGGCGGCGCCCCTCGCCAGGCGCCGTCGGCGATCCGGTAGATGGCCCGGACCATGGTCAGGTACCCGCGGACGACCAGGGTCTCCTCCACCAAGGCTGGCTCCCCGAGACGCTGCGCCAGCGCCAGGGCCCGGTCGCAGTTGGCCAGGCCCTCGTCCATCGCCTGCTCGTTCGGGAAGTAGCGGAAGAGATCCTCGCCGGGGATCGGCCGCACGCGGCTGCGGACCATCCGCGCTGCCAGGCCCCACTGCGGGATGAAGTGGTACGGGACCAAGGCGCCGTACAGGTCCCAGCTCGTCGGCCCCAACTGCACGGCCCAATCCGCTGCCGTCTCGGGGTCGGCTATGCCATTGCGGGTGGCCCAGGCCCGGGCAAAGGCCCGCTCATCCCGCCCGTGGGCGTTCCACGACCATTCGGCCGCGGCCGCGACGCTGAAGGCGTAGAGCCGGATGTCGGGGGTGGCGTACCCGCTGAGCAGCCCGATCCCCTTGTCCGCGAACTCAACCATCCGCTGGCGGACGAATTGCGGGCAACTCCAGGGGCAGACCACGGCCCAGGAGACGGTGAGCTGGGGACAGACGCCCACGGCCCGACCGCCGGCCGCCGCTTCGCGCAGGGAGAAAGGGATCATGGGATCGCGCGAGGAGTCGTAGGTCTTGATCCCGTGGTAGTAGGTGACGCCGATCTCGGGCGGCAGCTCGGCGAGGATCTGGTCGTTGACCGGGAAACTCCCCTGGGTCAGCAGCAGGCGCAGCCGCAGGCCCGGGAACCGCTCCCGCACCAGACTCCAGGCCCGGGCCACAGCGCGGGACTCCATCACGTACTGTCCGACGGCCCGGCACTCGTCGCAGTTGCACTGGGCGTTCTCCTCGCTCAACCAGACCGCGATCTCCTCCACCTGCGGCCGCCCGGCCAGAGCCGCGATCCAGTCGGCCAGCACCTGGGCGAATTCGGGGCGTCGGGCGCAGGGCGCGACCCGTCGGCTTGCGGAAGGGACGCCTTGGCCGCGCAGCTCGGGGTACCGCTCGTAGATCCCGGTCCGGTCGAGCAGGTCGAAGTGCAGAATGATCGGCGCGCACCGCACCCCGCGCTGCCAGCAGAAGGTCGGGTAGCTCTGACCGCCGATCTCTTCTGGCCCTTTCATCGGCAGCCGGGTCACGGTTCCACGCCCGTCCTCGCCCACCCCGAGCCTGGCCTCGACCTCGACCAGGTTGAGCTTGTGGGCCGCCATCCACTCGATCTGCTCGGCGGTGAAGGCGTCGTCCCACATCCCGCGCTGGGCCAGGTCAGGCCAGTCGATGATCTCGGCCAGGGGAATCGCCACGGTTGCCGCGCTGTCCGCCACCAGGAGCTGCGTCAGGGTCAGGGCCGCGTAGTGGACCCCCAGTCCGGTCAGCCCAGTAAGTATCAACCGGTCGTCGCCCACCGGCCGGAGGAGGTAAGCCTGATCTGCATTGGGCAGGGCGCGCAGTCGGGTCGCGGCTCCGGGAAGGTCCACGCCGGCAGCACGACCGCGGTCATCGAGCACGCCGAGCAGGATCTCGAACGACCTCGCGCCTGGTTCCTGGCCGCAACCGAGGGCGGTTCTTAGCTCATCCGTGGCCCGCTGCTCCAGCTCGCCGGCGCCTGGGGCCACTCGTACGCGGATCGCGGCACGCGGGACACCGACCTGCCGGGTGATGCTGACCTCCTTGGGAAGGGGGATCACCCGATCGAGCATGGCCTGAGCTGTTGCCGGGCTGACCGGTTCGACCGCGAGTGCTGGTGCCTTCGCGACCGCGGGATACGTGACGCTCACGGTCAGACCGAGGCCGACCGCAACCCAGTGCAGGAACTGGCTCACCAGCCGGCTCCCGCGTCCCGACTGACCGGGCAGAACCGGCAATACCGGATCTGCTGCGTGCCTCAGGGGAAGCCTTGCCGCGCCCGGGCACTCCGAGGCAGCGCCATGCGGGACGCCGGCGGAGAAGCGATTGAAGGGCATCGCTGATCCTCCCATGGAGTGGGCCATGCCAAGGGGCGTGGCGATCGACCTCGGTAGACGAACCAGTCTTGGGAGCATGCGGGACACGAGCGAGTCGCACGGCCGAACCTCCCGGTCCGTCCGCCAAATCACTGGCGGAATCTGCGATACCCCACGCGACCGGGCAAGGTGAAATTTGGCTCGCCAACTTGCGGGAACCAGGCCTCCTCTTGATCTCCAGGGCTTCTGTTCCTGAGATTCCATGCCGAGTCGCAGATCCCGCGACCACGCACCGACCCTTCGCCCCAGGCACTGGTTATGAGCGACGCGCCTCCTGCAGACACCCCGAGTTCCGCGTTTCCACCACTGGCAAACCTGCGGTTACCCGCCCTATTCGGCGACCGCATGGTCCTGCAAGCCGGTCTGCCGGTCCCGGTGTGGGGATGGTCGATCCCGAACGACGAGGTCACGGTTTACTGCAACGGGAACCGGGTCACGGCGCGAGCCGGTGTCGACGGTCGCTGGGTAGTCGAGCTACCTCCGATGGAACCAGGCAAGGTCCGCGACTTCACGGTTACCTCCGGGAGCAGCGCGGGTCGCCTGGAGTTCGCCGAGGTGGCGGTCGGCGAGGTCTGGCTGTGCTCGGGGCAGTCGAACATGGCCGTACC
>JBAZUN010000097.1:0-10513 GCA_041661365.1 Candidatus Latescibacterota bacterium | reverse complement strand
GAGGAGACCGCGGCCGGTGCAGCCTGGCCAGACCTGCGCCTGCTCCGCGTTCCTGAACGGGCTTCCCTGACCCCCCAACTCGACCTGAACACCGGATGGAGCCGCTGCACCCCGGAGACCGCGCGCGCCTTCTCCGCTATCGGCCTCCATTTCGGGTGCCGCCTCCAACAGGTGTTGGGGATCCCGGTCGGGGTGATCCAGGCGGCGTTCGGCGGCACGGTGGCCGAGGCCTTCATGAGCCCGGCGGCCTTGTCCGTCCCTGCCTTTGCGCCGATCCTGCGAACCTGGGAGCGATTCGCCGCCGAGTACCCGGCCACGGTCGAGGGCCGGGCAGCAGTGGCCGAGGAGCGACGCCAACATCTGCTGGCCCTGGGTCAGGTGCCGCCGCCGTGGCCGCTGGAACCCAAACCGGCGGATCACTTCCACCGACCGAGCGCGGTCTTCCACGGGATGATCGAGGCCCTGATCCCCGGGGCCGTGCGCGGGGTCCTCTGGTATCAGGGGGAAGCCAATGGCTGGCGCGGCCACCAGTACCGCGAGCTGTTCCCCGCCCTCATCGCCGATTGGCGCCGGCTCTGGGCAAGGCCGGAACTGCCCTTCCTCTTCGTCCAGCTTCCCGGGTTCACGGCTGACTGGCTGGAGCCCGACGTCTGGCCCGAGCTGCGCGAGGCCCAGTTCCTGACCGCCCATCGGGTGCCCCACACCGCCATGATCCAGGCCATCGACCTGGGAGATCCGGACGATCTCCATCCCCGACGCAAGCGCGAGGTCGGCGAGCGGCTGGTCCTGGCCGCCCTGGCCACGGTCCACGACCGACCGGTCGAATACTCGGGTCCCCTGTACCGCGAGTGTCGAGCAGAGGGACAGCGCCTTCGCCTGTTCTTCGACCACACCACCGGTGGCCTAACCGCACCCTCGGGACGACTCTCCGGGTTCACCGCCGCCGGCGCCGATCGCTCCTTCACCCCGGTGCGGGCCATCCTCGACGGGGATACGGTGGTGATCGACCCTGGCCCTCACCTCCGGCCCGAGGCCGTGCGGTACGCCTGGGCCAACAACCCCGAGATCAGCCTGTACAACGGGGCCGGCTTACCGGCCTCGCCGTTCCGCACCGACGACTGGCTCGGCGTCACCGACGGCAGGGTCGAGCCGGAAGCGTTTTGAGCCAAGGCTCCGGGGGATATCGGCAGAACCCGAGCGCGGTTCGGCTGGACATCCCCCAGGATCGCGGACCGACGAGACAGATCAACCTCGTGATTCTCGAGGAGGGTATCCCATGCTGAGAGCGGGTGCAGCGATGGTGGAGATCACCCCCAAGGCCGGAACCCATCTGGGCGGCAGTGGGATGGGCGAGCACCGGCCGGCGCAGTCCGTGCTCGATCCGCTCTACGCCAAGGCCCTGGTGCTGGAGGCGGGAGGAAAGCGCGTCTGCCTCGTCGCGCTGGACCTGGTGATCATCGCCGAGGATTGGGTGAACCAGGTGCGGAACACGGCGGCAGAAGGCTTCGGCCTGGACCCTGAGGGGATCGTGGTGCACGCGATCCAGACCCACTCGGCGCCGAGCCTGGGGCACTTCATGCTCGACCCGGACTTCCCGCTCGACCTGCCGCCGGAGAAGGAGTTCATGCGCGGCGGCGAGACGGCGTACTATCGCTTTGCCGCGGAGCGCGCGGTAGCGGCGATCGGGCAGGCGATGGCCGCGATGCGGCCGGTGAAGATGGGGTGGGCCAGAGGGATGCGGGACGACCTGGCCTTCAATCGCCGCGCCATCGACCGGCAGGGACAGATCCTCATGCCCTGGCCCGCGGGCCGGCGACAGCAGCCCCTGGGCCCGACAGACCTGCTCTACATGGAAGGACCGGTCGACCCGGAGGTCGGTGTGTTGTGCCTGCGCGAGGACGACCTGAGCATGGCGGCGATGCTGCTGTTCTACACCTGCCACCCGGTGAACGTCTTCAGTTGGCGGCACACCTACACCGCGGTCTCGGCCGACTGGCCGGGGGCCTGGAGCGCGGGGATGCGCGAGGCCTACGGCCAGGGATGCGTGCCGCTGGTGCTCAACGGCGCGTGCGGGAACGTCAATCCCTGGGACCCCTTTGACCCGAGCTTCGTCCCCGACCATCGGCGGATGGGTGCGGAGCTGACCAGGACCGCGTGCGAGGCGGTGCCGGGTATCCGGTTCAGCGACGCGGAGATCCTGGACTATCGATCGTACAAGCTGCCGCTGGAGTACCGCCAGGTGCCGGAGGAGCGACTGGCGGAGGTGGAGAGGATCCTGTCGGCTAGCCCGGGACCGCGGTACCGTGAGGACAACCCGGAATGGGTGACCTGGGAGTGGTTCTCGGCAGCGTCGACCCGCAGCATCGAGCATTGCCGAAGGAGGATGCCCGCGCTGCAGTACGAGATCCAGGTGGTGCGGATCGGCGACGCGGCCCTGGTGGCCCTGCCGGGCGAGCCGTTCACCGAGGGGCAACTGGCGATCAAGCTCGGCTCGCCGGCGCCGTTCACCCAGGTGGTGCACATGACCTCGCACTACGTGGGGTACGTGCCTACACGGCAGGCGTACGAGCGGTACGGTCACGAAGCCAACCGCGAGTGCACCTATTGGGCCAAGCTCGCGCCGGGAAGCCTGGAGCAGATCGTCGACACCGCGGTCGGGATGGTGAAAGACCTGTGGTAGCGCCGGGACGCCGAGGCACCTTTGCAGCGCGAAGGCCAGGGGCCCGTCCCCTCAGCGGCTCAGCTCCTCCCGCGACAGGCCGAGGTACCCGCCGATCACCTGCTGGAACTCGAAGACGTCGAAGACGTGGTGGAGCCGGCGCTCGCTGGCCCGGGCCCAGCGAATCAGCTCGAGGGCCGCAGCCCGCGCCTCCTCGCCGCCGACGGTATGCCGGGCGATCAGGGCCGCGCTGAGCCGTAGGCACAACTCACCGAAGATCTGCAGCAGTTGCCATGAGTGCCGGTGGCAGGGGTGGCCGGTCCGTGCGCCAGCGGCGATGGTCGGCTCGGCCTGGGCCACCACCTCCGGGATCGACTGCCAGCCCTGGACGCAGGCCTGGATCTCCGCCTCGCTCAGCTCGCCCCGCAGGGCGCGCGGCTCGAACAGCCGGGACATCAGATCGAGGTACTTGCGCACGAACCCGCCGCCTTCGCCGTAGCAGGCGGTCAGGTGGTCGCTGGCGATCGCCGCCAGGGAGAGCCGGCGATCCCACAGGGTCCGACCCAGGACGGTCATCCCCAGCCCGGTGGGGAAGAACGCCCGCTGGACCTGGCAGCTCATGAACCCGTCCAGGCCGATCGAGCGCAGCCCCTGGACGTCCCGGTGCAGAACCCGAGCCGACCGGACCTGGGCCGGGTCCCGGTAGTGATCCCACATCAGGTGATAGTCGAAGTCGAACCCCTCGCCGGGGAACTGGTCCTGCCAGGCCTTGAGAAAGGCGAGATTGGCCGCCGGATCAGCGGGGAACTTCAGCTTGTTCAGCTTGAACGGCGGCAGCTTGGCCGTGCTGGCCTTGGCCTCGGTGAAGGCCGTGGAGTAGGAGCGCGTGATCGGCGCGAACATCAGGATGAACCGCTCGCGGTTCAGGAGCCGCTCCTGTTGCGGGGGCCAGAGCAGGTCGACGTAGGCCAGGAAGACGACGCGGGTGTCCAGACCGGCCGCACTCAGCTTCTCGTCCAGCTCGTTGAGCATCCGCACGTACAGGTCCGAGGGCCGGTGCGGCCGGCAGCGCGGACACTCGCACTGGTTGTTGGTGCCGTCGGCCAGCCAGAAGTGGACGACGTCCACGTCGCGGTTGGCCGCCGCGTACTCGACGATGGCGTCGGTGACGATCGCCCGGGTCTCGGGGTTGCCGTAGCACAGGTTGGTGTTCAGGGCGATCTGCCCCCACAGCTCGCGCTTGCCGTTCACCTCGGCCAGGTACTGCACGGCCCGCGCCGGCACCGGCCCTTTGTGGGGGTACCATCCCGGGCCGGGGATGCCGAACGGCTCGCAGGTCCACCCGTGGCCGACCAGGTGCAGGTCCAAACCCCGCCGCTTGACCTCGGCCCGCACCTGGACGGTCAGCTCGCGGGCGCGCTCGGTGCTGAACTCCTCGGCCGGCAAGAGGGGGTTCAGCTCGTGCTCGTACCAGCGCTGGAAGAAGGTCTGGGCCTCGCGGAACTGGATGAAGTAGGCGTTGAACCCCACCTTGGGGAGCCAGTCGACCAGGTCGCGCACGTGCTCCCAGCTCACCGCCCCCTCGATGCAGACCCCCCGGTGCCGGTACGAGGCCCGCTCCCGCACTTCGACCTTGGCGCCTGACGCCACCCGCGGCAGGTACTCGCCGGTCTTCCCCGGACGGACCCAGCGGCATCCCAGCTCGGTCAGGTAGCGGTACACCGCCAGCAGCACGCTGCGGGGGTTGCTTCCCGCGATGTACCCGCCGCTGGCGCCGACCCGCACAGCGATCTCGTCGTCGCGCCGCGGGTCAGCCCCCCGCTGCGGCGTCAGATTGAAGTCGGCGAACTCCCCCACCCACAGGCCGGGGAGCAGGGCCGAATACTTCCGGGCCGTGCGCACGACCACGGGCTGGCCGGTGACCTGGACCAGGCAGCGCTTCAGCTCGCGGGCGGCCAGCCTGATCGGCTTGGCCGATCCCAGACGGTACACGGTGATCGGTTCCATGGTGAATTACCTCCGTGCCTGATTGGCTTGGGGAGAAGGGATTCCGACACGGAAAAGTGCAGAATCAGAGCGCCGAGGGCCAGAGAGGTCAAGGTGTCCCAGAGGAAGCCACGCCAGGGCGGAGGGGCGGGTGGTCGGGAGGCTGTTTCCGAGCGAGGGGGTCAGTCCGCGCCGGTTTGCCGACTGGCAGAAAGCCTCCTTGGCTGGCCGCCTCTGTGGTCCAGGTCGAGGGGATGCCCTGGAGGGAGGCGCGCAAGGGGATGGGGGATGGGAAGGACGAGGGGCTGGGCGGTCGGGAGTCGAGGCTGTTGCCGAGCGAGGGGGTCAGTCCGCGCCTGCGCGGCGACCGGAAGGGCATCCTCTCGATCGGCCGGCTTGGTGACGGTGACCGTCTTGACAGCCCCCTGCCGTCGTTCTTTCGTTGCCTCTCTCTTCTATCCCGGAGACGACCATGTTCTTCGACGTCCACCTCCACGCCGTGTACTTCGCCGACCCGCGCCAGGCCCGCATCACCCAATTCGCCAACGCCGAGGAGCTGCTGTCGCGCTTCCCCGAGCTGCAGATCGACCGCGGGGTCCTCCTCCCCATCGTCCACCAGGAGTGCCTCAACTTCATCCAGTCCAACGAGACCGTGCTGGACATCTGCGGCCGCTTCCCAGATAAATTCGTGCCCTTCTGCAACCTCGATCCGCGGCTTCAGGGGAACCGGATTGACACCGACTTCACGCCTCTCCTGGAGCACTACCGCACGCTGGGATGCAAGGGGGTGGGCGAGATCTGCTGCGTCCTGCGGTGGGACGATCCGCGGATGCTGAACCTGCTCGGTCACGTCGAGCGTGCCGGCCTGCCCCTCCTCTTCCACCTCGGCCTGGAGCAGGGGACCTACGGCGTGGTGGACGACCTCGGCCTCCCCCTGCTCGAGGCCAACCTGCAGCGCTTCCCGCGACTGCAGTTCATCGGCCACTCGATGGCCTTCTGGAGCGCCATCAGCGGCGACGTCACCCCTGAGAACTGGATGGGATACCCCGCCGGTCCGGTGACCCCGGGCGGTCGTCTCCCCGAGCTGCTGCGCCGGTACCCCAACCTGTGGTGCGACATCTCGGCCGGCAGCGGGTACAACGCCCTCTCCCGGGACCCGGACTTCGGGTACGCCTTCCTCGAGGAGTTCAGCGAGCGCGTGCTCTACGGCACCGACATCTGCTGGCCCGGCCAGGAGGTGAAGCAGTCGCAGTTCCTCCTCGACGGGCTGGCTGCGGGGAAGCTGAGCCAAGCGGCCTTCGACCGCATCGGCCGGCTCAACGCCGAGGGCCTGCTGGGGGTGTGAGCCCCGGATACCGCAAGGATACACACATGATCGTCGCCAAGTCCGATCTCGACACCCCGGCTTTGCTCCTCGACCTGGAGGCCATGGAGCACAACATCCGCCGGATGGCCGAATACTACGCCCCACTGAAGGCCAGGCTGCGGCCCCACATGAAGACCCACAAGACCCCGATCATCACCCACAAGCAGATCGAGGCCGGGGCGATCGGGGTAACCTGCCAGAAGCTCGAGGAGGCCGAGATCTTCGCCCGCGCCGGGATCCCCGGAATCCTCCTCTCGAACCAGGTGGTTGGCGAGCAGAAGATCGCCCGCCTGGTGGCCCTCTCGCAGTGGGCCGACGTGGCGGTCGGGGTCGACGACCTGGAGAACGCCCGGGCCATCTCCCGTGCGGCTAAAGAGGCGCGGCGGCCGGTCAACCTGGCCATCGAGATCTACATGGGCCGGTGCGGGGTCGAGGCCGGTCCGGCGGTGGCGGCCTTGGCCCGCGAGCTGGTTCGCCTCCCTGGAATCGTCTTCAGGGGGATCTGGTCGCACGACCTGTCGACGCCGGACATCGTCTCCTTCGTCGAGCGGAAGAGCGTGCACGAGGCCGAGATGGAGAAGGTCATCCGCAGCAAGCACCTGATCGAGGAGGCCGGCATCCCGGTCGAGATCTGCAGTTGCGGGTACTCGGCGACCTGGAACATCACCCCGCACTGCAGCCCGGAGATCACCGACGTGCAGGTAGGCTCGTACGTGCTGATGGACTGGCCGTACCAGCGGCTCGAGGGGATGGAGGGGTTCCGCTGCGCCCTGACCGTGCTGACCACGGTCATCAGCCGGAACGCGGACAAGGGCGGACGGCGGAACGTCGTCGTCACCGACTGCGGCATCAAGTCGATCGCCACCGAGCACACCGCCGACTACGGCCTGACGGTCTACCCCAAGGTGAAGGATCTGCCCGCTGCCGAGGTCATCGTGCACTCCGAGGAGCACGGCCTGATCCAGTTGGACGAGGCGACCTTCCAGCGCGTCCGGCTCGGGGACCGGCTCGAGCTGATCCCGTCCCACTGCTGCTCGACCTGCAACCTGCACGACCGCTTCTACGCCACCCGAGGCGAGGCCGTGGAGGCGGTCTGGCCGATCGCGGCCCGGGGTGCGGCCACCTGAGGAACAGACGGTTGCCCGTTGCCGGCTTCCGGCCCATCTTGGGTACCGCCGTCCCCGTGGCCCTGTCGAACCCTCCCCAAGGGAGATCCACCATGAAATCCTGCCCGCGCCTGCTCGCGCTCCTGGCCCTGATCCTGTCGGCCGTCTCCTCTGCCCTGGCCCAGCCGGCGACCCCGTTGTCCGAACCGCGGTTGACCATCGAGGAACGGAACCCCTGGACCCACCTCGACTGGAACGCCGATCCGCGCCGGTTCCAGTTCGCCATCGTCGCCGACCGGGTCGGCGGCCACCGCCCCGGAATCTTCGAGGCGGCCATGGCCAAGCTCAACCTGATGCAGCCGGAGTTCGTGCTCTGCGTCGGCGACCTGATCGAGGGGTACAGCGAGGACCCGCCCACCATCCGGAGCGAGTGGGCTGAGGTCGAGGGGATGGTCCGATCCCTGGAGATGCCCTTCTTCTTCGTGCCGGGGAACCACGACGTGACCAACCTGACCGAGGTGGCGGAATGGCAGAACCGGTTCGGCCGGCTCTACTACCACTTCGTGTACCAGGACGTGCTCTTCCTCTGCCTGGACAGCGACGACCCGCCGACCGACCGGATCAGCGCCCCGCAGATCGAGTACGTCCGCCAGGCCCTCCAGGAGAACCCGCGGGTCCGCTGGACCCTGGTCTTCCTGCACAAGCCGCTGTGGACCTACGCACAGGACACCGGCTGGAGCCAGGTTGAGGCCCTCCTCGAAGGGCGACCGCACACGGTCTTCGCCGGCCATTACCACACCTATGCCAAGGAGGAGCGGCAGGGCTCGCGCTACTTCATCCTGGCCACCACCGGCGGCGCCAGCTCCCTGCAGGGCCCGGTCTACGGCCAGTTCGACCACCTCGTCTGGGTGACCATGACCGACCAGGGGCCGCGGATCGCCAACCTCATGCTCGAAGGGATCCAGGACGAGGATATCCGCACGGCCCGGACCGCGGCGATCGTCGACCAGGTGCTGATGGGGAGCGCCGTCGCCCTGAAGCCGATCTGGGCCGACGGCCGGTACTTCCGCGGCGCGGTCACCCAACTGCAGCTTGCCAACGACACCGACCTGCCGATGCGCCTGCGCGGGCAGTTCCAGCCCGACGCGGAGCTGCAGGTCCTGCCGACCGAGCTGCAGGTGACCGTGCCCCCCAAGTCGACCCACCCCCTGCCGCTGACCGTGCAGCCGCGGCAGGGGAAGGTCGCGGTCGACGGGCTGAAGCCGCTGACCTTGAGCTGGCAGCTGACCTTTGACCCGGACGGCGACCGCCCGATCGAGCTGGACGGCAGCTCGCGGGTGGTGGTGGACCGGTACCTGACCATCGGCGCCGGCCGGACTCACCAGGTGGACGGCAACCTGAGCGACTGGTCGGATCTACCCCTGGTCTGCCGTCAGCCGGCCCAGGTGCGCGTGGCCCCGGACTCCTGGAAGGGCGCCGCGGACGGCTCCTTCCGCTTCGGCGTCGACTACGACGAGAGTACCCTCTACGTGGCGGCGGAGATCACCGACGAGCAGGTGGTGGCCGACCCCCTGCACCTGCCCTGGGACCAGGACGGGATCGAGGTGCGGCTCGACGCCCGGCCCGATCCGGCGCGCTCGAACGAGCGCGGCACCGAAGGCGCGGCCTTCCTGCTGGTGGCGGCCAGTCCCGGGACCACCCCAGCCGAGATGTTCCTGTACCAGCGCGCCCGCCTCGACAGCCTCGGGGTCACCGCGGTCTGCCTGCGGACTCCGGGCGGATACACGGCGGAGATCGCCGTGCCGCGGGCCTGGCTAGACCGACAGCAGGGGCAGCCCTGGAGCGAGTTCCGCCTCAACCTCTCGGTGGACGACGTGGACGAGCCCAACGGCGTCCTGGCCCAGCTCTGCTGGCGGCCGGACTGGCGCACGCCGGAGAACTACCCGGGCTCGGGCACCTTCCGCCGGCGCTAGGGTCAACGGTCGATGAATACCGTCGAGCGGTTCCACGCGGTGATGGAGTTCCAGCCTTTTGACCGGCTTCCCTTGGTGGAGTGGGCCGGGTGGTGGAATCAGACCCTGGATCGCTGGCACGGCGAAGGGCTGCCAACCGAGCTGACCGACCGGTACGCCATCTGCCAGCACTTCGGCCTGGAGCTGTACCAGCAGGAGTGGTTCCGGCCGCGGGACTCGGGGTGTCCGTCGCCGCCGGCCCACGGCGCCGGTATCGTCGCGGACGAGGCCGGGTACGAGGCGGTACGGCCGCACCTCTTCCCCCTGCCCGCGGTCGACCGGGCGCGCTGGGAGGCGTGGGCCGCGCAGCAGGCCCGCGGCGAGGCGGTCCTCTGGTTCACCCTGGATGGCTTCTTCTGGTTTGCGCGCACCCTGCTGGGGATCGAGCGGCACCTCTACGCCTTCTACGACCAGCCGGCGCTGATGCACCGGATGAACGAGGACCTGACCGAGTGGGGGCTGCGGGTCATCGAGGAGGTCTGCGCCGTCTGCACCCCGGACTTCATGACCTTCGGCGAGGACCTGAGCTACAACCACGGTCCGATGCTTTCAGAGCAGCTCTTCGACGAGTTCCTCGCCCCGTACTACCGGCGGATCGTGCCCGAGCTGCGCCGACGCGGCGTCCTGACCATCGTCGACTCGGACGGCGACGTGGCGGTGCCGGCCCACTGGTTCGAGCGGGTCGGGCTGCAGGGGATCCTTCCCCTCGAGCGGCAGGCCGGGGTGGACCTGGCCCGGCTGCGGCGGAACCACCCGCGGATGCGGTTCATCGGCCACTTCGACAAGATGACGATGCACCGGGGCGAGGCAGCCCTGCGGGCCGAGTTCGAGCGCCTGCTGCCGGTGGCCGCCTCCGGCGGATTCATCGTCAGTTGCGACCACCAGACCCCGCCCGGGGTGTCATACGAGGACTATAAGCTCTACCTGCGGCTCTTCCGCGAATACGCCGAGGAGGCCGGCCGTCGCTCGCGACGGGCCGCCTCCATCCCCGACGAGGAGCGCGAATGAACTCGAGGGACCTGGTCAACGCCGCCATCGCCCACCGACCGACGGCGCGGCCCCCGTACTGCATCGGCTTCACCGCCGACGGGGCCCGGCAGTTACAGCAGTTGATCGGCGAGGTCAGCGTCGACGCGTACGTGGACAACGACGTGGTCCGGCTCTCCCCGCCCTGGTGGGGCTGGCACGGTCTGGGAGTGGACTGGTCCAGTGCCGCGGCCCCGCGCTCCCCGGCCACGGTGATCGGCAGCGGCGCGTACCAGACCTTCTTCGACGAGGTGAAGCGGGTCCACGACGAGCAGGGGAAGTACGCCCTGGCGACGATCTACGGCTCGCACTTCGAGAAGGCGAACTTCGCCCGGGGGATCGAGAACTTCCAGATCGG
>JBAZUN010000096.1:0-15437 GCA_041661365.1 Candidatus Latescibacterota bacterium | reverse complement strand
AGACGGCGACCTGGACCTGGTGGTGCTGGAGAAGGCCTACGCTGGGGGAGGAGGTGGGGTACACGTGCTGCTGAACCAGTCAGCGGAGCGCAATGGCACCGCGGTGACCGACGCGCCTGCGTCCATTCCTTCTGGGTTCCACCTGGGCCCCAACTACCCCAACCCCTTCAACCCAAAGACCTGGATCCCGCTGGAGATCCCGGCAGCCACGGAGCCCGTGCACCTCCAGATCTACAACCTCCTCGGCCAGCCGATCCGCACCCTGGTCAGCGGACGACTGACCCCGGGGTACCACGCGGTGCCTTGGGACGGGCGGGACGAGCGCGGACTGCCAGCATCGTCGGGGGTGTATCTGTATCGGTTGGAGGCCGGGGCTTGGGGTGCGACCGGCAGGATGGTGAAGAGCGAGTAGGTCCCTCGAAGTCCGGGGACCAGGGAGTTCATTGGGGCACCCACCGGCAGGTCTGCGCCCCCGACGCAGTCGCCGGGCACTCGGTCATCGATACGTGTCACCTGACGGGAGGCACTAGTCATGAGATGGTTCGCCGTAGTGCTCCTGCTCCTCGCCGCAGCACCGGTCCAGGCCATCACCTGGAGCTTCGACCAGGAGGGGGACACGGAGGGATGGACTGTACGGGATGGGACATCCAATCCAGTGTTGGCCCCGCTGCTGCGCTCGGAGGTGCGCGATGGGATCTGGCGTATCTGGCCAGGGCCACTGCTCCACGACCAGGCCATCATCGGTCTGATCTCACCCCGGATCGGCCGTGATTCGGAGCTCTATGACCGCATCCGGGTACGGTTGCGGGCCGTACAATCGCGGCCGATCGTGGGAGCCCTGCAGTTGCTGTGGCTGAACAGCAGCAATGCGGTGATGGGTCTTCCGGGGGTGTCTCCTCCGATCGACAGCAGTTCGGAGTTCCTGCGGCTGGACTTCGAGAAGATGGTAAAGCAGATCTACGGGACGGACTGGTGCACCCTCGAGCTCGCGGATCTGCGGTCGGAGGTGTTTTACGGGCACCTGGAGATGGGTGGGCCGCTGGTGAAGGAGCGGATGGTGTGGGAAGGGGAGCTGTTGGACCTGGTGGTGAATCTGTTCACCTACAACGTCGAGCAATACCCCGCCCGGGCGGGGGACGTTCCGGAGGCGGTGGAGATCGACTGGATCCAGTTGACTGGGTTCGGGGAGCAGTTGCAGGGGGAGGAATCCCCCCCGGAGATCGAGGCGGTCGCGTCCTTCGGCGAGCATTTTGCGGCTCCGGTGTTCGCGGAGGTCAGGGTGGGCATGAACTCGATGCCGTGGGTACCCATGGCCTTCCTCGGTGACGTGGAGGGCGACGGGGACTTGGATCTCGTGAGTCTGTGGACGGACGGCGACCGGCAGGGGTGGGTCGTCGCGACGAACGATGGGGAAGGGGGATTCACTGCCGGGGTCAGCGCAGAGGGTGCCGCGCCCTTCTTCCTTGGGGCAGTCGACCTGGATGAGGACGGACGTATCGATCTGGTGCTGAACGACGGCAGCCCCGACCTGCAGATCCGGCACAACGCCGCGGAGGAGGGGTTCTTGTTGGTCCAGCGCCTGCCGGAGATGATCTACCTTGGCGTTGGTGATGCGGAGGGGGATGGCGACGCCGATGTCTGGGCTTGGCCGGCCTGGGAGGAGAAGGCCGTGGTGTGGCTGAATGATGGGGCCGGGCGGCTCGACCGCTCGCAGCCGCTGGGACCGGACCTAAGCGCGCAGGGGTTCGCGCCATGGACTTTGATGCAGGACGGACAGGGTCACGGCAGAGGATTGCTCTGGCGCCCGCCGCTGGATAACCTGGGAAGAGGATACTGGATCTCCTGTCTGAGCTCTGCGGGCGAGGAGATCCAGGCGCACCTGGGCGCTGCGGTGGACCCGTTTCTGGTACGCTACGCCGGGGACGTGGACGGAGATGGTGATGTCGACCTGGTGGTCAGCAACTCGCGAGGGGCGGCGGGGTATGCGGGGCTGGACGTACTGGTGAACGGGGGTGACGGGCAGATGGAGCGGAAGGTGTGGCAGGAGGAGGCTCTGTTGGCCAACGATGTTCAGCTCGTCGACCTGGATGGCGACGGGGTGCTGGATGCAGTGTTCGTGGAGATCGGGACGCGCGGTAGCTCCGTGGTGGTGGGGCGAGGTGAGGGGCGTGGGGTGTTCAGCACGGAGGGGCGGTATCCGCTGGAGGGGGCTGGCGGCGCGGTGCTAGTGGGCGACGTGGACGGAGACGAGGACTCGGATCTGGTGGTGCTGGAGAGTGCGTATCCGGGCGGGGTGCACGTGCTGCTGAACCAGTCGGCGGAGCGCGACAACACCGCCGTGACTGGCGAATCTGTGGCTACTCCTGCTGTCTTCCATCTCGGCCCCTCGTACCCCAACCCCTTCAATCCGCAGACCTGGATCCCGGTAGAGATCCCGGCAGCCACGGAGCCCGTGCACCTCCAGATCTACAACCTCCTCGGCCAGCCGATCCGCACCCTGGTCAACGGCCAACTGACCCCAGGGTACCACGCCGTACCTTGGGACGGCCGGGACGAGCGCGGACTGCCAGCATCGTCGGGGGTGTATCTGTATCGGTTGGAGGCCGGCGCCTGGCGCGCCACCGGGAAGATGGTCAAGACTCAGTAGCTCCCACCAGGCCCAGCGTCCTGGTGTCCACCGACATACCGAACAAGGAGGCATCACCATGCTGCGGCTCGCGGTAGTCGTCCTGCTCTTCGTCGTCGCGCCGGCCCAGGCCATCACCTGGAGCTTCGACCAGGAGGGGGATTCCCAGGGGTGGCGGGCGAGAGAGAGCGTCGGAGCGGCGGCCGGCAGTCGGACCATGCTGCGCACCGAGGCGCGCGACGGGATCTGGCGGGTCACCCCTGCCCCCTTCGAGGCGGGGAGCAGGCCCTCGCTGGAGCTGGTGTCGCCGCCGATCCACCGCGATTCAGCCCTCTTCGACCGGCTCACCGTGCGGTTGCGCGTGGTGCACACCCAGCCGTTGACGGGCGTCTTTGCCGTGACCTGGACCAACGAGCACAACCAGAGCACCCCAGGAGGCACCGGGCCCGATCCCCTGGCCGGGGGACAAGCCCGGCAGCCGCTCTACTCCCTGGGACGGGCCGAGACCTTCACCACCCAGTGGCAGGAGCTGACGATCAGCGAGATCACCCCGGGCGTGGTTACCCTGTCCGCTCGGGAGTATGAGGTTATCTGGGACGGCGAGTTGATCGATCTCAGGGTCAACGTCGACCTGGGCGGCACCTATGCCAGTCACCCCTTTGCCGGGGGGCCGGAGGAGGTACCCGAGGCCTTGGAGATCGACTGGATCCGGCTGACCGGGGTGGAGGAGCAGTTGCAGGGGGAGCTGCCGCCGCCGGTCCTCACCGAGACCACACCGTTCGGCGACCTCTTCGCCCCGGCGGTGTTCTGCCCGTTGAGCACGAGAGGCGTGGGCGGCCTGCTTACCCTCGATTCCACTCCTGGCGGGGCGCTGGGCGACCTGGACGGCGACGGGGACCTGGATCTGGTGGCCGTGTGGGAGGTGTTGCAGACCATGCCAGACCAACCCCCGGGTCGGAAGGGGTGGCTGGCGGCTCTCAACGATGGTACCGGCCTCTTCGGGCGCGACCATCCCGAGCAGCTCTTCTCGGGCAGTCCTTCTCCCCTGCTCACGGTCCAGGGGGCGGACCTGGACGGGAATGGCCGTATGGACCTGGTCATCGACGCCGGCAACGAATGGGCCAGGGTCTACGCCAACGACCAGCAGGATGGACTGGTGGTCAGCCAGGAATTCAGGGACACGACACCCTTGCTGAGGGACGCGGAGGGAGACGGCGATTTTGACCTGTACCTCATCGAATACACCCTGACCCAAGACCGGATGGAGAGCACGGACGCTGACCTGTGGTTGATGCGTAACGAGGGGGGTGTGCTCGCTCCGCGGGTGTCAATAACGCTGGAAGGTTCTCGACCGGACTTCATGCCTACGAGCTACCTGCCCAGTAATCTGGCCGACGGCGCGACCGGGGTGCTGTGGCAGAGCTGGGGCACTCAGGGCCAAGGGTACGAGATCACCTGCCTGGACGCAGGCGGCGAGGTCGTCCAGCAGCACTTGGCGACGAACGTGGATCTGCGGCTGGCCCGGTACATCGGCGACTTCGACCTGGACGGCGATGTGGACCTGATCGTCAGCGACAGCAACCTCTTCGACATGAACGCCGGGTTGCAGTTCAAGGGACTCTCGCTCCTGCTCAACCAGGGCGATGGCACCCTCGAGCGCAGCGCGTGGTTCCCCCATGTCCTTCTGCGCAGCGACGTCCGGTGGGCCGACTTGAACGGCGACGGCCGGCTGGACCCGGTCTTCGTGGAGAACGACTTCCGCAGTCCGGCCGTGGTGGTCTGCCTGGGGATGCCGGCGGGTCTGCCGGTGCAGGAGGGACGGTATCCCCTCTCGGGAACCGGGGGGATGGTCCTGGCCGGGGATGTGGACAGCGACGGGGACGTGGACCTGGTGGTGCTGGAGCGGAACATCCAAGGCCAGGGCGGGGTCCACGTGCTGCTGAGCCGGCTGGCCGAGCAGCGCACCGCGGTGCTCGAGAGCGAGGGGCAGGTACCTTTGGCCTTTCACCTCGGTCTCAACTACCCCAACCCTTTCAACCCACAGACCTGGATCCCGGTGGAGATCCCGGCCAGCGCAGAGGCAGCCCGCCTGCAGGTCTACAACCTCCTCGGCCAGCCGATCCGTACCCTGGTCAGCGGACGAATGACCCCGGGGTACCACGCCGTGCCTTGGGACGGGCGGGATGAGCTCGGGGCGGCCGTATCGTCCGGGGCATATCTGTATAGGTTGGAGGCCGGCCCCTGGCGGGCCACCGGCAGGATGGTCAAGAACCAGTAGTAGACCCACGCGCGCCAACAACCGAGATAGGGCACCTGTGGACCCCACCCGTCGTCCACCCTTCACGCCCGACCGAACCGACCGGTTGCTCCGCCGGCTGACGCTGGTGGTCTCGTGCCTGTGCCATCTGGTCTTGGGCGCGGGCCTGGTCTGGCTCCTGGGGCACCATCCCCCCAAGGACCATCCCGAGAAGTCTGCCCGGGTGTTCTTCAGCAAGCCCAGTCCCCCCCGTCAGCGACCGCTGAGCCGCCGAATGCTGACGATGCCGGCGCTGCGGCCGCTGGTCCGCCAGCAGCGACCGCACGCCGTCCCGGCCCTGGCCCTCCAACCTGCACCCGGCGCCCGCGCGGCGGGCAGTCCACCGGGCTCGGGTGCTCCAGGCGCCGGCGAGGGCACGGGTCAGGGGTGGGGAGTGGGCTCCGGGGAAGGAGGCGGTGGATTCCTTACGGGCCTGTCAGGTCGGTCGGGGGAAGGCGGGTTGCCGCTGGGCAATGGTCTGGGTTTCGGGGGCGGTGGGATCGGCCCGGGACTGCGGGCTGGTTCCGTCGGCGGCCAACGGACGGGATCGGACGAGATCGACCTGAGCATGGAACTCCTGGGGGTGGAGGCCCTGGACACCGGGCAACACCGGGCCGTGGTGGTGGTGGACCCCAAGGACAAGCGGAAGCTCAAGGGCTTCCTCTACCTGTCCAGCGTGTACAGCGAGGCGATCGAGCGGGCCGAGCTGGACAGCCCGGTGCATCGCCGCATCAGTACCGTCCGTCTCAGCAGCGGCCCCACTCGCCAGGTGGCCGAGCGCCAGACCCTGCAGGGCCTGGCCGACCGGATGACCGAGCAGACCCAGGTCCGGGTGGAGATACTGGACGGCCTGCCCATGGACGATCCCCGGCTCCTGCAGGTGCCCTTCCTCCTGCTGACCGTCAACGCCCCCTTCACCGTCACCGAGGCCGAGGCGACCAACCTGGGCCGGTACCTGACCTCGGGCGGCTTCCTCTGGATCGAGAACGTCTACGTCCCCAAGCCGGTCGGCAACGGCTTCACCTCGGACATGCCGGCCCTGCGCGAGCTGGTCCGCAGCGCCTTTCAGCGGGTGGGGCATACCGAGGGGAAGGACTGGCGGTTCACTAGACTCGACCCGAGCCACCCCCTGTACCACTGCTACTACGACCTCTCCTCCCTACCCATGGGGTTCTGGGACTGGACCTACACCTACACCGGGTCGGCGGAGCACTACTCGCCGGAGTACCTGGAGGGGATCGAGGTAGCCGGCCGGCTGGCCGGGGTCTATTCGCAGAAGGACTACGCCGACTTCTGGGCCGGTGAGGCGGAGTATATCCGCGCCAACACGCAGATCGTCAACGACCGGTTCACCATCGGCGGCGAGGAGCTCAAGCCCTACGACCTCGGCGTCAACGTGCTGGTCTACGCCCTGACCCAGGAGGGCTCGCTGGCCCGGCGGCTGGTGTCGGGGGAATAGGGAAGCCCACCCTATTATACCGCGTCACCGTCCTGCCTTCGATTCATATTGGCTGTTCAGTGTTTCCACCTGTACGCGGAGGGACAGACCATGATACGACATCTGATTATCGCGGCCGTTTTGTATGCTGCTGGCGCGCAAGCGATGACCTGGTCATTCGACACCGGAGATGATGCCGGAGGCTGGCGCGCCCGCACACACTGGGCAAGTCCAGGGGGCGGCACGCCGGTCCGCTCCGAGGTGCATGACGGGGTGTGGTCGGTCGCCTCACCTATTACTGGTGACGGAGAGCTTCGCCTCCTGGAGCTGGTGTCGCCGCGCATCGGCCACGGCTCGGTGCTATTCGACCGCATCACGGTCCGCTTGCGACTGATAGCGCCAAGCCCGTACTTCGGAATGTTTGGAGTCTCCTGGACGAATGAATACAACTCCAGCAGCCCGGGTGCCGTGCCGTCGACACTCCCCGGCCAGCTCAGTCGACCGTGGCTGGTGCACATCAGCCAATACCAGATGTTTACCCAGGATTGGCAGACGGTATCCGTGGCCAACCTGGAACAGCGTACGGTGCTGATCGACGGGCGCCCGTTTGAGCTCATGTGGGCCGGAGAGCTCATCGACGCACGCTTGATGCTGGGCTTCGGCATGGAGGCGGAAGGTATTGAGATCGATTGGATCCAACTCACGGGCCTGCAGGAGCAACTGCAGGGCGAGTTACCTCCCCCGGTCGTTGCCGCAGACATGCCCCCGGGCGGCCTGTTTATGCCGGCGCAATTGCAGCCTCTGGGGGCGGGTGTTGCGCAGGGGTCTTTCGTCTTGCTCGAGAATCCCGGCGCCGCTTTGGGAGATCTGGATGGGGACGGAGACCTAGACCTTGCCGTCGTCTGCGAGGAAGGAGCGCCAGGCGCCGAGATCGCCGGTTGGCTGGTGGCCTGGAACGATGGTTGCGGTCGCTTTACGGTGGGGACCCGCGAGGTCTTCAGGTCAGCGGGACCGACTGCTGGTATTGTCACGCTAGAGGCTGCCGACCTTACCGGAGATGGACTTGCCGACCTGGGCGTCGGACAGGGGATCGAGTGGTCGCGCCTCCTCACGGGCCGTCACGATGGTCCCCCCTTGATGTGGCGCGAGTGGTCCAACGCGCGTCTAGTATTAGGCGATGTGGATGGCGACGGTGACAGCGACCTGTACCTGGTTGAGTTCAGTCCGACCCCGAGCCTATCGGTAGTAATGAATCAGGGCGAGGGGACGTTGGGTGCGCGGCAATCTGTGTCCCTACGCGTGCCGCGTGAGGGAATGAGCCCTACAGCGGTGTCAGTCAGGAACCTGGAAGCTGGACGGACAGGGATACTCTGGACCGATGTCGACCAGCAAGGAAAGGGATATGAAGTCACCTGGCTAGATCACCAGGGTGAGGTAGTCCAGCATCATCTCGACTGTGACGATCACTTGTCCCTGGTCAGGTACGTGGGAGATTTCGACCAGGACGGCGACGTCGATGTAGTGGCGAGTACGGACCGGATATCAGATCTCGTCGCGGGCACCCTATATCGCGGGCTTTCATTGCTTGTGAATAATGGTCAGGGACATCTTGCCGACACAGCCTGGATGCCGCAGGCTCAGCTACCGGTCAGGGCGGACCTTGTCTGCTGGGCCGACCTGAACCGCGACGAACGCTTGGACGCAGTCTTCGTGGACTCTGGCCGCCGATCGACTGCTGTCGTGGTCGCTCTAGCTACAGCGGAAGGGCTTCCGGAGCCGGAAGGTCGCTACCTGCTAGAAGGAGTGGGGGGGATGGTACTCACCGGCGACGTGGACGGAGATGGAGACGTGGATCTGGTGGTGCTAGAGTCGAAGTCCGTGGAGGGGGAGGGTGGCGTGCACGTGTTGCTCAATCGGTGCTCTGACCTGACTACGGTGGTGGCGGAATCAGACCCGGACATGCTACGGCGTCTGGCGCTGGGTCCAGCTTACCCCAACCCCTCTAACCCGACTACCGTGCTACCGCTAACCATTCCGGATGGCGGCATGGTACGGGTGGATATCCTCAATCTGGCGGGACAGTCGATCCGCTGTCTGCAGTCAGGTTATCTGTCGGCGGGCGACCATAAACTGACATGGGATGGTCGTGGTGAGACCGGCCAGCCGGTGGCGTCCGGGGTGTATCTCTGCCGGGCGCAGACGGGCAGCCAAGTGCAGGTGCGGCGGGTGGTGAAGGTGGAGTGAGGGTTGACCGGCCGAGACGCCGGACATTCGCGACACCCCCAGCACCGTCTGCATCTGTCGGTTCGGACGATCATGGTCGTCACAGCGACGCGAACAGCTCCTCCACGAGCAGCGGCAGGGCTCGCGCTCGGATTACCTCCGCCCAACTCGCCTGCAACCTTTAGGCCTTTGCCGGCGGCACCAGCAGGCTGGTCGCGAACAGACTCAGTGTCAACGTGCTGGTCTATGCCCTGACCCGAGAAGGCTCGCTGGCCGGCGGCTGGTGTCGGGGGAGTGAGTCAGGCTAGAGGTTTCTCCACTGTGTCGACGATTATATCCCGACAGACGTGGCGGTGCAGGCCATCGTCGGCATATCGCGTCCATCGCACGCCAAGACCGGTGAGGGGGAGGTCTTGACACTAGCCACGCGATGCGTTATTATGGGACCATGATCGTGTCGTTCCGGTGTTCCGACACGGAGGCCCTGGCTCGCGGCCGACGGGTGAGGCGGTTCATCCGCATCGAATCGGTGGCCCGGCGCAAGCTCCGGCAGTTGCAGATCGCCGGCCGGCTCGATGACCTCCGGGTGCCGCCGGGCAACCACCTTGAGGCGCTCAAGGGTACCCGTAGCGGGGAACACAGCATCCGAGTCAACGATCAGTTCCGGGTCTGCTTCCGCTGGACGGCCGCCGGTCCGGCGGAGGTGGAAATCGTCGATTACCACTGAGGGACGAAGGCCATGGTGAAGCTCCCTTTCGTTACCCCTGGTGAACTCCTGCGCGAGGAGTTTCTGGTGCCCCTGGAGCTGTCGCAATACCGCCTGGCCAAGGAGATCGGGGTGCCGGCCCAGCGGATCGGCGAGATCGTCGCCGGTAAACGGACGGTCACCGCGGACACCGACCTCCGGCTCTGCCGCTTCTTTGGCCTGTCCGATGGGTACTGGCTCCGGGCCCAGGCGGCCTACGACACCGAGGTGGCGGCCGCGACCCTGGCCAAGACCCTGGCAAAGATCAAGCCCTGGCCAGAGCTACGAGCCCGTGCGCGGCCCGCGTCCTGAAAGCCCAATCACCTCAATCGCGTCGTGACGCTGGCCCTTGCTGACCGACCGCTGCTCCGTCTTCAGCCGGCTGTGAAAAACTCGACAAAGCTGGCAGCAGTGGCGCCGTGGTGGATCCCGTGCACGGCCGCCTGGAAGTCCCGCGGCCTGGCCCAGGCGATCTGCTCGACAAAGGTCTGCGGATTGCGGTCGTAGAGCGGGAACCAGGAGCTCTGCACCTGCACCATGAGGCGGTGCCCGGACAGGAAGGTGTGGTGGGCGTGCGGCAGGTCGAGGCGATAGGGCAGCACCTGGCCGCTGGGGATGGGGCGAGCCTGGTCGGGCCGCTCGCGGTACCGGCCGCGGAGGATGTCGGCGGCGATCATCAGTTGATACCCCCCCAGCTCGGGCTGGGCCGGCACCTCGTCGGGATATAGATCGATGAGCTTGACCACCCAGTCGGCGTCGCTGCCGGTGGTGGAAGCGTAGAGGGTGGCGGTCACCGGACCGGCGATGGTCAGTGGTGCCCTCAGCGGTTGACCGACGAAGGTGAGCACGTCAGGCCGGTCGGAGAACGGGCGCTGGTCATCGACCAGCCAGCGACCCCAGGTGGAGGCGCGGCCGCCGAAGGCGGGGACGATGGGGCGCACGCGGTAGGGGACCGGCTTGGCCGGATCCGAGATGTATTCGGTGCAGGCTGCGCCGTCCGTTGGCGCCGTGAAGGCCAGGCCTCCGTTCGGCTGCAGGTAGAGCCGGCGGGCCTCCACCTCGCCGGCCGGCGGCCAGGCCAGGTATCGATGCCACTGGTTGCCGCCGGTCTCGAAGGCCAGCACGCGCGGGAGCGGCGCGGCCGGCTTTCGGCCCTTCAGGTGCAGGTCCCAGAACGGCTTGAGCAGCTCGAGACGGAAGTGCCCTGCCGTGTCGGTACCCCAGCGGAGCTCCCCCAGGGATGATCCCTCGCCCATGGCCTGGCCGTGGCACCAGGGACCGATGGCCAGGTGGGTGCGCCGTCCCCCGCGGTCACGGCCGGCCAGGGCCGCCCACTGCGCCGGGGCGCCGTAGATGTCCTCCTGGTCGAACAGGCTGTGCACCGTAAGGGTTGGCACGCGGCACGGTCGTTTTCCCAGATGCCGGTCCAGGGCCTGGTCCTGCCAGTAGGCGTCGTACGCCGGGTGCGCGAGCAGGCGCCGCCAGGCCGGCAGCCGGTCGACGCCGTACCGTTGGCCCCATTCCCCGACCGAACCGGCCTCGAGCACGGAGCTGTACAGGTCGGTGCACCCCCAGGGGACGCCGTGGCTGGCGTCCTTGCTGGCGGTCTGGCGGTAGACGTACTCCAGCATCACCGTGCGCAGGGCGCCGTGGTGGTAGAAGTCGTCCCCCTGCCAGGAGTCCACCATCGGATTGACCGGCACCGCCGCCTTGAGCGCCGGGTGCGGGTCGAGCAGCGCCATCAAGGTGAGCATCCCGTCGTAGGACACGCCGGTGATGCCGACCCGGCCGTTGTTCCCGGAGACGTTGGCCACCAGCCACTCGATGGTGTCCCAGGTGTCGGTCCCCTGGTCCACGGCGCCGGGGTTGAAGGAGCCGCGCGGCGGCATGCACATGGTGTAGCGTCCCTTGGAGCGGTAGCGACCGCGGACGTCCTGGTACACGCGGATGTACCCGTCGCGCACCAGGGCCTCGTCGGCCGGCGGCAGGGCCATGGCGATATCCGGGCTCTCGATGCGCTTGGTGCGCTTGGCCGCGCCGTACGGGGTGCGGGTGAGGACCATCGGCATCGGCTCGCCCGGGCCGTGGGGGATCATGACGATGGTGAAGAGCTTGGTCCCGTCGCGCATCGGGACCATCGCCTCCAGGCGCTGGTGGTTGAAGGCGGCCGTGGCGGTCTTGAAGGCGCGCGGGATGTCGCCGATGCGGGGGACGTCCTCGACGATGACGCTGGCGTGGGCCGTGCGGGTGCTGGTTCGTCGCTTGGCCATCGGATACCTGCCTGGCAGAGGGGGATGAGCCTGAGCGAGGGGGCTTCGGGCCCGGGACCGGGGGATCAGGGGAAAGGTCGGCCGATCGCGATCGACCTCACATCGTCAGCATCCCCTTGACCACCCGTCCGGCCGCGACCTCCCTGAAGGCCGCGGCGTATTCGTCCAGCGGCCAGCGATGCGTCAGGAGTTTCCCGGCGGGGATCATGTTGCGCCGGAGGAGCCCGGCGGCCCAGTCGTAGGCCAGGTGTTCCTCGGCCGGCGGCGACATCGTCCGAAGGTCATCCGGCAGCCCGCCGTCGGGGAGGAGGTACCCCTCCCGCGGCTTGACGGCGTACCGGGCAAAGGTCCCGCCCTGGCGCAGGACCGCGGCGGCCAGGCGGAACAGCTCCGACTGCCCCGCGGCCTCGACGAACAGCTCGATCCGGCCGCCTGCCTCGACGACGGCCTGAGCGGCGTTCGCCTCCTTCACGTCGACCCCCGCATCCGCGACCAGCTCGCAGGCCAGGTCCAGCCGCTCCTGCCGGCGACCCAGCACGACCACGCGTCGGGCGCCGGCCATCCTGGCCCAGAGCGCGGCGCTCAGTCCGGCGATCCCGGTGCCCGCCACGCAGACCGACCGGCCGGCGACGGCCGGCAGGTGCCAGAACCAGCTCGCGGTCTCGGCCAGGGAGATGGCGAGGACTGCCTGGCCCAGGTCCAGCCCGTCGCGCGGCACGAGGTTCTGCCGTTGCGCCGTGTAGTCGCCCGAGGCCGAAGGATCGCCGTCGGCCAACATGGCCCGCTGGTCGCGCACGAAGCCGTATTCGGCGAATCCGCCCCAGCCGCTGGCCAGCCCGTCGCGTCGGGCCCCCGGCCAGATCGAGACCGGCCGAGTGACCCAATCACCGGGCTTGAAGGTGCGCACCCGGGCGCCGATCTCGACGGCCTCGCCGATCGCCTCGTGGCCGAGTATGCAGGGGTAGTCCCGATGGTAGGGCTGCGTGCCGGCGATCAGCTCCCGATCGGTGGTGGAGCAGATCCCGCAGGCCTTGATCCGCACCAGGGCCTCGTACGGCCCTGGTTGCGGTGGAGGAACCTCGCGCAGTTCGAGCTGGTGCCCTTCGGTGACGACCAGTGCCTTCATGGGAGGACTCCCGTCGGCTGATCGATGCGGTGTACCGGTGACCGCGGATGTTCCCGGTCGATCCTTACCTCGATGGCCGGCAACGGCCGTCAGGGGCTACTCGCTCCACTCGATGATGACCCCGATAATCTCTTTGTCGTCGCCTCGGTTGATCCGCGCGAACAGCTCGGGCGCCTGCCGGCTGGTGATCCGGTGGGTGATGCATTCCTCCCACCTCAGGGCGCCCATGGCCATGTTCTTGATGACCGCGCGTCGGCAGGGGATCCAGCCGTCGTCGCAGGGGAAGAACATCCTCAGCCGGCGGCCGTGCGCGGGGAGGAAGTGCAGGGAGATCGGCGCCTGGCCGTAGTTCCCCTGCCAAACGAAGGAGCCTTCGGTGCGGCATAGCTTGATCGCCGCGTCCAGGCATTCCGGGATGCCGGTGCATTCGAAGACCACGTCGGCGCCATCGGGGACGATTCGCTTCACCTCGGCTTCCACGTCGCTGGCGCTGCCGTCGATGAGGTGATCGGCGCCCATCCGACGGGCCAGCTCGAGCTGCCGCGGGTTGAGGTCAACGGCGATGACCTCGCAGCCGCGGTGCGAGCAGGCGGCGATGACCCCCAGGCCGATCAGACCGGCGCCGTGGACCAGCACCCGGTCGCCCAGGCGCGGGTTGGCCATGTCGACCCCGGCCAGGCCGACGGCAGGCATGACGAACTGCGCGGCCACGTCCAGGCGGGCGCCGGGAGGGAGCTTGGCCACCCCGTGGGAGCCACCGGCCCGGCGGACGACGCGCGAGCAATGGGTGCCGGCGACGCAACTGATCGGCTGTCCATCAGCCCGCTCCAGGTAATCGTTGCCGCGGAAGTAGACCTGGTCGCCGACCTTCAGTCCCTCCACCTCGGCGCCGACCGTCTCGACGATGCCGGTCCCCTGGTACCCGGTGCAGAGGGGGTAAGGGCCCCAGGAGAGCTTGTTGCGGATCAGGGCGAACTCGGTGCCGATGCTGACCCCGGAGAAGGCGGTCCGGACGGCCACCTGATCGACCGCCGGCTCCTTCAGCCGCACCTCTTCCAGGGTGAACCGCTGTTGCTCGTCGCAGACCAATGCCTGAGCCTTCATCTGACTACTCCTTCTGGATTTATATGGATGATATGGCTTGAGAGGAGCCCTGGCAATCAGGATCATCCTAAGGTCCCGACCGATCTCAGCTCAAGCAGGACCGTCTTGATCTCGAAGGGGCTAAAGGCTTCAAGCGGCGTTGACACGGGTATCGCCCTCATCTATGCTCCTGGCGTTCCGCGTCAGACTGACCCACCGCCCGAACTGTGAACCTCAAGGAGGATGTTAATTGCGACCTATCGTTGCCGTCTTGCGCCTTTCGGCGCTTCTGCCGCTAGGCCTGATGGGCATCTCTTGCGCCGCCCGGTCCCTGGAGAACCGGGGCAGTGGGTCCAGCAGCGAACTGATCCTGGTAAGCGACAGTAAAGCACACGCGACTATAGTGATCGCAGATGGGGCGTCCGAGAAGGTGCGCAGGGCTGCCAAGGATATCAGCGATGCGATCTATGAGTCCACCGGGATCTCGATCCCGATCGTCGAAGAGAAGGAAAACGTTACCGGCCCGCGCATTCTTGTCGGAATGAGCGGCATCGTCAAGTCACTCGGGATAGAGGTTCCATCAGGCACAGGGTTCCACGACGAAGGGTTCGTCATCCGGCGTATGGGGTCTGATCTGGTTGTTGCCGGAAACGACGAAGGACCGTTCAAGAACACCCAGGACGCCGCAACAAGGTTCCTCAACCTGGCGCTGGGCGCGGATGTCTATTACGGCGCACCCCTGGGCAAGGTGATTCCGCAGCACACGACGGTTTCTGTTGAGGATGTCGACGTTTCAGAGCGGCCGGTCTTTGCCCAGCGGACGTTCTACAACTACTTGTCCTCCAGCAAGACCGATTGGTCTGCCCTGGACTTGTTTCACCACTGGCACCATTGGGGCGGGACAGCCATAGAGCACAGGCACATCCACGGTGACATCGCGCCGCCGGACGTCTACTTCAGGACTCACCCTGAGTACTACTCCGAGATACGTGGAAAGCGGAGCATAAGCGAGCCAGAAGGTTGGCAACTCTGCACGACCAACCCGGATGTCATCAAGCTGGCGACGGAGTTGTGCCGCCAGAAGTTCGATAAGGATCCGGGACTGCAGGCGGCATCGCTGTCATGCAACGACGGCTTGGGCATGTGCACTTGCGCTGAGTGCCGGAAGCTGGACCATCCGGATCCCGTCTCCGGCGGCGGGAGGAGGATGGTTGTCTTCGCGAACGCCGTCGCCAGGGAACTGGCAAAGACCCATCCCGGCAAGTTCGTTGCCTTCTATGCCTATCTCCATACGCTGGCCCCGCCGGCCGATGTGACTTGCGACCCCAACGTGATCGTCGTGCTCGCTGACAACTTGAACTGCATGTTCCACACCTACACCGACCGCCAGTGCGGACTGGCCAGGGATGCGCGGCTGCGCCTGGATGCGTGGAAGGGCATCGCTTCTGAGGTATTGGTATACGACTACTACGGGCTCTACGGAGGCTATATAGGCCTGCCTTTTAACAACCTGAATCGCATCATCTCCGCCGCGGAATACCTTCAGCGCGAGGGCGCTCACGGCATCACCTGTGACGGGGTATACACTCCTGGTCCAGAGGGCTTGCGCGTCTATGCCTGTTTCCGCGCT
>JBAZUN010000095.1:0-15493 GCA_041661365.1 Candidatus Latescibacterota bacterium | reverse complement strand
ACCCCGGCGCGGTCGGCCTCGGGGATATCGGCCGACGAGTAGATGTTCGGGCGGGTGGAGGTGAAGACCAGGGCCTTCTTCGGGCCGGCCACCTTGAGCGGCACCTCGGCCGACAGGAGGACACGCCGGACCTGACGGGGAAGGAGCAGGTCGGTGTTGTCGACCGCCTCGGCGGTCTGGGTTCGGCGCGCCAGGATCTCGGCCAGGTTGCCGAAGAAGACCCGCTCCCGGTCGCCGTCCGGGACGATGAGGTAGAGATACCCGCGCCGGGCCTGGCCGGAGACGGCCGCGTTCCCGCCCAGCCCCTCGAAGTCGACGGTAATCGCCAGGTAGACCGATCGGTTGGGCCGCAGGGAATGGAGAGAGACGGCCTGGAGCACCTCCTCCGCTACCCCGGCCTCCTTCAGCCCGATGAGGGCGTCGACCGAGGCGTCGCAGGCGCAGCGCCGCTCCTCGAGCATCTTGACGATCGACTTGCCGCTGAACCGGCTCTGGCTCAGCCGGCGCACGTCCTCCAGGGTCAGCGGAAGCTGGTCGGATCGCTCGTACCGCCGCGGCAGCGGTCCACCCTCCCAGTCGACGATGTTGTAGATCTGACCCTCGGCCAGCGGATCGCGTCCGGCATTGGTGGCCGGGGTCGTGGCCTGGGCGTCGGCCGAGCCGCCGGTCCAGACCGCCAGCGCCGCGGTCAGGCACGCGGTCCAGCGTCGCGCTTTCATCTTTGACCTCCTCTTCAGCGGTAGCATCGGTAACTGAGGAAAACCGGTCTGCCGGCGGTCACCGTCACCCCGGGGAAGGCGTGCACCTCGATGGTCTGCCCGCGCTCGTCGAGGAACTCGAGGGTCAGGTCGTGCACCCCCGGAGGCAGGGAGACCCGCGCCATATGGATGCGGGCCGGCAGGGAGAGCCAACCGCGGGTGTCGGCGGCCTCGGTGGCGGAGCCGAAGAGATTGGCGAGGATCCCCATGAAGGCCCCCACGCCCTTCCAGGCCAGCTCGTCGTCCTTGGACTTCCGATCCTCGTCGCGTTCAAACAGCTTCTCTACCCCTTGGGCAGCCAGATACTTGGACAGCGCGCGCGCGCCGGTGCGCAGGAGGATCTCGTCCTGCTTCTCGGCCAGGACCTTCAGGGCGATGGCGTCGAGGTCCTCGACGAGGACGCCGCTGGTCCGTTGGCCGCCGGTGGTGATCCGGACCGAGCGGACCCGCGAGGGGATCGGCCGGTACTCGGGAAGGGCCAGCCGCAGCCAGTACTTCACCCGCGCGGGGCGGTAGATCGGGCCCTGGTGGTACCGGTCGACCAGGTGTCCCGAGGTCACCCAGACGTTCCCGGTGTCGTCGTTCTCGAGGATCGGCAGGCTGATCTCGTACTGGTGTTTGCGGGCCACGAAGCCGGACTCGGCGAAGACCATCACCTCGGCCCCGCCAACGGCCAGCTCCTCCGGCGTGAGGGCATGGGCCGTCACCGCGGCCTCGCGGTCGTCGGCGAACCCCAGCCGGGCCGCGGTCCGGGCCAGGTCGACGGCCAGGATGCGCGGCATCGGCACCCCGAAGGCGCTCTGGTAGGACGCGTACCCCTTGGCCGCGTTCCGATAGGAGACGTAGGCGTCGTTCCACTCCCCCGCGGCCTGGTAGAACAGCCCGGTCACGTACTGGACAAAGGCGTCGTTGCGGTAGGTCAGCTTGGTCTCGGCCTGCTGCGCGTAGTCCTCGAGCTTGAGGTTGGCCTTGCGGCATTCGACCAGGGCCTCCTCTGGTTCCCCGAGGTACTGGTAGTTGAGGGCGCGGTAGTAGTGGATCATCACCCGCTCGAACTCCTCGCCGCGATAGGCCCGGATGGCGTCGTTGGTGAGCAGGGCCGCGGCCTCGCGCGACACCGACCGCGCGAAGAGCTCGTCGATCAGGGTCTCGGCCTTCTCGAACTCCTCGTTCGACCGGGCGTACTGGCCCTGGTAGTGGAAGATCAGCCCGCGCTCCAGCCGGTAGAGGACCTTGTTGGTCTTGCCGTCGGGCTTCTCGATCTTCGCCAGGGCGCCCTCGTAGTCCCGGTTGCCGACCCGCCGCAGGGCTCCTCGCATCTCGCCGGAGTAGGCGGCGCCACAGCCGGTGAGGAGCAGGGCCGAGAGGAGCCAGATCCCGGCGCGTCCGAATCTGACCGTTCTGGTCGCCGTCTTCATCGCCACCGGGGGCCGGGCGGGTCTTGCGTCCTCCCGCCGAAGCTGTCCCCTTCCCTCCGTCGCCATGTCGACCTTATAACCCCGTCCAGTGCGCAAGCTGTCACCGAGGCCCTGACTCAGGGAACCGCCCGCTCGACCCGGATGGCGTCCCCGTCGCGCACGCTTCCCAGGACCTGGGGATCCCCTTCCAGCCGTCCCAGGACGTTGACCTCGGTCACCAGCCGGCACTCGCTCCCCTGCGAAACCGGGGTCGGACCGAAAGGCAGGGCCAGCGAGCTGCCCTGGACCCAGAAGCAGACCGTGCCCGGATCGACCACCTGCCGGGCATCCGGTTCCAGCGCGGCCTCCACCGGCACCTCGAAGTAGACCTCCCTACCCCAGGTGTTGGCCGTCGAGTCGCAGGGCAGGGCCGCCCATAGATCGCGGGCGGTCGGGGTGTCCTCGAGCCCGGCCAGCACCTCGTGGTTTCGCCAACGGATCCGGATCCGCATCTCGTCCTCCTCGTTCGCGCTACTCCTTGTCGGGGTGGTACGCGACGATTAATATAGGCCGCTAATATAGGCCGCCGTTCAGCCCTTCCCTACCCTTCTCGATCTGGCCTCGGCCGCACTTAGAGACCGCGGTCCCTCTCCAGGGGTTTCCCATGCAGAGCGTCCAGGCGGTTCCCCTCGGCTCGGGTGCTGCGGGCCGGACGCCGGGGAGCGGCGCAGCGGTCTGCCGCGAATCGATGGCCGACGGATGACGCACCGACGACGGGCGGGAGAAGCCGGCGCCGAGACCGCACTCTCGGTGCGGACCTACGACAGCCCTTTGTCCCCCGAGGAGTACCGCCGTCTGCCGGTGCATCCCCTGCACCTGGTCCTGGACCACCTGCGGAGCGCCTTCAACGTCGGCTCGATCTTCCGCACCGCGGACACCGCCCGCCTGGCCAGCGTCCTCACCACCGGGTACACCGCCCACCCACCTCACCCCAAGCTCGACAAGACCGCCCTCGGGGTGCTCCCCTACGTGACCACGCGGCATTTCCCCACGACCCTGGAGGCCGTGGCCTTCCTCCGCGATCAGGGGATCCCGGTCTGGGCCCTGGAGACGACCTCGCGAAGCCGGGTCTACAGCGACCTGGGCTTCCCGCGGCCGGTGGCGGTGGTCCTGGGGAACGAGGCGCTCGGGGTGAGCGGCGAGGTGCTGGCGCAGTGCGACGAGCTGATCGAGATCCCGATGCACGGGTTCAAGAACTCGCTCAACGTGGCCGCGGCCGCGGCCGTGGTGGTCTTCGAGGTTCTGCGGCAGTGGCACCTCGCCGACGGGCAGACCCCTTGAGGGCGGGATCGCACCGACGGACCGCCGTTCCTCACCGCAGGTCGCTGTAGGGCTTCTCCAGGTATTCCTCGGCCAGCTCGCGGCTGCCTCCCTGGTCGGGGAGGTTGCGCACCCGCCGGTACCGCGTCACGGCGAGGTCGCGGTGCCCTTGTAGATCGTGCGTCATCCCCAGGAACAGGTTGGCCAGGGAGAGGTACCCCCGGTCGCCGGCACGGTCGATCCGGCTGTCGAGGCTGTCCAGACGGGCGAAGGCCGTGGCCGCCTCGTCGAGCCGTCGCTTGCGGAAGGCGTTCTTCCCCAGGTAGTAGAGGGCTTCCAGGCGGCCGGAGAGATGGTACCCCGTCTGACCGGCCAGGGACCGGCGCACATACTCCTCGAACAGGGGCACGGCCTCGGACCACCGGCCCAGGTCGACCAGGGTGCGGGCCCGATTCCGGTGGAACACGGCGTTGTCCGGGTACCGGTCGTGGAGATAGGCCAGATACTGGAGGGCCGGGGTCTTGTCCTCCTCGAAGACCCGGTAGATCTGGGCCAGGAAGTACGCGGCCTCGGCGCGCGCGTACCGGCCCTCGGCCGCCACCTGACGCAACTGCTGGAGCCCCTGTTGCCGGTTCCCCGAAGGCAGCAGCACCATCACCGGCTTGACCACCGGGTACTTCCCGGGGAAGACCTCGGCAAAGTAGTTGTAGATCCCCTGGCCGAAGAGAATGTCCTTGTTGGTCGGCTCCAGCTCGCGACTCTTCTCGAGCAGGGGGAGAGAGGTCAGCCCGTCGCTGGCCGCGCCGAGGTACTGGCCGCGGTCTCCCCGCAGCCGGCCACGGAACCCGACCGCGCCCCCCTTGAACAGGATGGCGTCGAAGTCCATCGGGTCCTGTTCGAGCCGCCGGTCGCAGACCTGGATGCACTCCTCGAGCAGGTCGTAGAAGGCCTGGTCGTGGCTGCGGCTGTCCAGGTCGACGAGGACCCGCCACCAACCGGTCATGGCGCGGAAGAAGTACCCCACCGGGTTGCCGGGGTCGGTCTGGATCACCTGGCGGAAGTGCTGGTCCGCCTCGTCGAACCGCAGGTTGTAGATCAGGTCGATCCCCTGCTGCAGGCGGGGGTCGAAGCCGCGGGCCGTGTAGGTCGAGTCGGTCTGCTGGGCCACTCCGGCCATCGCACCGGTCAGCACCAACAGCGCCGCAATCCCCCCCAGCCATCCCCGCCGTCGGATCCAGGGGGCAGCGGGATGCGCTTCCCGTCGGGGCTCGCTCACGTCCAGTTCAGCGGCGCGTTGAACGGCACCACCGCCGTGCCGACGACCTGTTCGGAGAACTGGACGAAGCCGTACATCTCGGGGACGTGCATGCTGTAGATCCCCATGCACGACCAGGTCCAGTCCTTCCCCCAGGTCCGCTCCCGGTCGCGGACCAGGCGCGACAGGTTGACCCGCCAGACCTCGCCGTCGCGCGGGGGGAAGGTGGCGCCGGGGGCATTGGCCCGCATGCTGGCGTAGTCGAAGGCGACCACCACCGACCAGCCGCGGTCGACGATCTCCGGGGCGTTGAGGACCCCGTCGATCTGGACCCCGCTCTGCAGACCCTCCCAGTTCCACTCGATCGAGCGGGGCCCGCCCCGGTCGTACGGCTTGTACAGGAGGAAGTCGTAAGAGCAGTTGAGGGCGTTGATGCCGAACTCCATGTAGTTCTCGCCGTCCCCGTCCGGGTCGATGAAGACCTCGAAGTCCGGGTCGTAGGAATACACGTGCTCGTCGTGGGTGGTGATCGTACCCCAGACGTCCGGGGCCTCCATGTCCACGGCCACGTAGAAATACCGGTCGTCCCACAGCATCTTGGCCTGGGTGGCCAGCTCGGGGACTTGGGCCGGGTCCTCGATGTGGCCGAACAGGCCGGTCCACGGGGCCTTCTTCCACGAGGGGGCGGTCAGCCGGCCGTCGGCCGCGATCGGCTCTGCAGTCCGATAGCAGACGTAGGTGGCTGGACGGACGCGGGTCCGCGCCTGCCTGATCCGCTCGTAGTACTCGGCGTCGTTCATCGGGGTATCTCCTCAGTCACCAGGCAGACCAAGGTCGCCGCGGGAACCTCCCGGGCCGACCGGCCGCTCAGTATAGGGCGCGACCGCCGGGCGCACAATCGGCGGAGGAATCCGCTGCAGGCGTCCGTTGCCCGGCTCATCCGCGCCGGCTATGTTCAGACGCCGTCGGTCCGCTATCCCCTTCACGCCAGGCGCAGGTGCTCCGTTAAGGAAATCAGCGTGAGTATCGAGGGGCTCGAGGCGCCCGGCCTGCAAGGCGCACGAGCGGAGGCGCATCCGCAGGCAGATGCGCTGAGCGAGTGGGCACAGGGATGTGGCCGGATCGAGAGTGATCCGGCACACGCCGCAGGCCGGGATGGATCGGGCCCCGAATACGAGATCATTTCATTAACGGAGCACTGAGATGAAGCACCAGATCGTCGTCATCGGCGGCGGGTCCGCCGGGTACGCCGCGGCGCGCACGGCGCGCGACGCCGGCGCCGAGGTGGCCATCGTCGATTGCGGACCGCTCGGCGGGCTGTGCATCCTGCGCGGCTGCATGCCGACCAAGACCATCCTGGCTTCGGCCGCGGTCATGGCCCGGATGCGCCGTGGTCCCGAGTTCGGACTGCTCCCGGTGGAGCCCCGGGCCGACCTGGCCGCGATCATCAGCCGCAAGGACCGGTTGGTCCGCGAGTTTGCCGAGTACCGCATCGAGCAGCTCCGCGACCCCCGGTTCACCCTGTACGAGGAGCCTGCCGCCTTTCTCTCGCCCAACTCCCTGCAGGTCGGGAGCCGGGTGGTCGAGGCCGACCGGTTCGTCATCGCCACCGGTTCGGTCCCCCACCTGCTGGCGGTCCCCGGCCTGTCCGAGACCGGGTACCTGACCAGCGACGAGGCCCTGGAGCTGCGGCGTCAACCCGCCTCCATGCTGGTCCTCGGCGGCGGGCCAGTGGCCCTGGAGCTGGCCCAGTTCTTCCAGCGGCTGGGGACGAGGGTGACCCTGGTGCAGCGCAGCCCCCACGTGCTCTCCCACGAGGACGAGGACCTGGCCGTGCCCCTCGAAGAGGCGCTGCGCGCCGAGGGGATGGAGGTGCTGACAGGCACCCGCCTGCTGGGGTTCAGCCGCGAGGAGGGACTGGCGGTCGTGCGGTTGATCCATCGGGACCGCGAGGTGGTGCTCCGCGCCGAGACCGTCCTCCAGGCTGCCGGCCGCCGGCCGGACCTCGACGGTCTGAACCTGGTGGCGTCCGGGGTCGCGGTGGAGGAGGGCCGCGTGCTGGTGGACGCCGAGATGCGGACCAGCCAGCCGCACATCTTCGCCGTCGGCGACGTCAACGGCCTGCACGAGATCGTCCACATCGCCATCCTGCAGGGCGAGGTGGCCGGCCACAACGCGGCCCTGCCCGACCGGCCGCCCAAGGCGGTCGACGACCGTCTCAACGCCCGGGTGACCTTCACCGATCCCCAGGTCGCTAGCGTCGGTCTGAGTGAGCGGGCCTGCCGAGAGCGGGGGGAGCCGTACCTGGCGGCGTCGTATCCCTTTGCCGACCACGGCAAGGCGATCTGCCTGGGCGAGACCCACGGCCAGGTCAAGCTCCTCTGCCGGCCCGGGACCGGGGAGCTGATCGGCGGCCATATCGTCGGCCCCGAGGCCGGGGAGCTGCTGCACGAGTTGATCGCCGTGATGCACTTCCACGGTACGGTCCACGACCTGCTGGCCATGCCGCACTACCATCCCACCCTGGCCGAGATCCTCACCTATCCCGCCGAGGAGCTGGCCGGGCACCTCTGAGGCCTTCCCTGCCCGTGGGTACAAGCAGAAGGGCCCCGGACCGTCGGTCCGAGGCCCTGTCTCGTGGTGTGGCGGTCCGACCGCTCAGCTCAGTCGTAGTACTCCTGGCCCAGGTGGGTGATCAGCTCTTCGCCCATGAGGTGCCGGAGGGTGTTCTTGAGCTTCATCGACTGGATGAACAGGTCGTGCTCCGGGTACAGCTCCGGAGCGGTCATCGGGCTCTTGAAGTAGAAGGAGAGCCACTCCTGGATCCCCTTCATCCCGGCCCGGTGGGCCAGGTCAGAGAAGAGGACCAGGTCGAGGACCAGCGGCGCGGCGAGGATGCTGTCCCGGCAGAGGAAGTCGACCTTGATCTGCATCGGGTACCCCAGCCAGCCGAAGATGTCGATGTTGTCCCACCCCTCCTTCTCGTCGCCGCGGGGCGGGTAGTAGTTGATCCGCACCTTGTGGTAGAGCTGGCCGTACAATTCGGGGTAGAGGTGAGGCTGCAGGATGTGTTCGAGCACCCCGAGCTTGCTCTCCTCTTTGGTCTTGAAGGAGTCCGGGTCGTCGAGCACCTCGCCGTCCCGGTTGCCCAGGATGTTGGTGGAGAACCAGCCCCTGACCCCGAGCATGCGGGCCTTGAAGGCCGGCGACAGGACCGTCTTTAGGAGGGTCTGCCCGGTCTTGTAGTCCTTGCCGCACACCGGCACGCCGCGCTGACGGGCCAGCTCGACCATCGCCGGGAAATCCACGGTCAGGTTGGGGGCGCCGTTGATGAAGGGGATCCCCTCCTGCAGGGCAGCCCAGGCGTAGACCATGCTCGGGGCGATCCCCGGATCGCTCTCCTTGAGCCCCTTCTCGAAGCTCTCGACCGTGGCGTGGATCGACGAGGGCTGCAGGAAGATCTCGGTGCTGCCGCACCAGACCATCACCAGTCGCGAGACGCCGGTCTCGGCCTTGAACCGCTGGATGTCCTCGCGGACCTGCTGGACCAGATCCCAGCGGCTGGCCGCCTCCTTGACGTGGTGGCCGTCGAGCCGGCGCACGTAGTTCCGGTCAAAGGCGGCCTTCCACGGCTTGAGCGCCTGGAGCGGCTCCTTCAGGGCCTCGATCGTCTCCTGGCGCAGGACCCCGGCGTGGGTGGCCGCCTCGTACGCGGTGTCGGGGAAGACATCCCAACCGCCGAAGACCAGATCGTCGAGCGAGGCCAGGGGGACGAAGTCCTTGATTAGGGGGGTGCGCTTGTCGGTCCGCTTGCCCAGGCGGATGGTGCCCATCTGGGTCAGCGAGCCGATCGGCTGGCCCAGGCCCCGCTTGACGGCCTCGACCCCGGCGATGAAGGTGGTCGCGACCGCCCCCATGCCCGGGATGAGGACGCCGAGCTTGCCCTCGGCCTTCTTGATCTGAACGGATGTCGGCATGGCGTTGTGGACTCCTTTGTATGATGAAGAGGAGCGATGGTGGTCCGCGGTCGCGGCAGGGCACCGGTCGCGGAGGTGGTTTGCGGTAGAGCAAGTTCACCTCACAATCTAGGTCCCGAAGTCCATCGGGCAAATCAATAATTGCAATGATAAAAATAGCGATACTCAATAAAGGCCACAGTAGCTGGTCGCGGGTGCCGGATTCAGCGGACGCGCAGAACGGCTCGGATGATCGGCAGATACCGGATCACCTTGGCCGATCAGTCGCACGGACAGAGCAGCGGCCAGCGAGAGGCGTCCTCCGGGCCGTCCACTGGCCAGGGGATCGAGGTCAGTCCCTCGAGGTCAGCCAGCAGATCCGGGAGGTGAAGGCCGAGGAACTCGTCGTACCCCAGGCCCCTCAGTCGAGCCAGCTTCTCCCGGGCGTGGCCCAACAGCAGCACCAGACCCCGGCGACTTCCCTGACGGTTTTTGACCAGCCCGACCGCGAGCTGGATCAGGGCCTGCAGGAACAGGCGCACCTCGGGCGAGGTGCCCGGCTGCCGCCACAGGGCCTCCCACCACTCGTGGGCTTCCCACCAGTAGCCGTGGTTGAACAGGTCCACCCCGCCGAGGAAGAGCCGGTTTTCGCGCCAGGTGGCCAAGGTCAGCGGCGGACCGTCGGGCCGGAGGCTCAGGCCGAAGCTGTGGCCGCGAAGGTCGCGGAACGGATGGACCGTCTGTCCCGGGAGGTGGCGGTAGGCCGGCAGCGGCTGCTCCGGCAGGTACCGCGGGATCGGGCCGGGACGACTCACGCGGGGGACTCGGCGGATCGATCGGGGTTCGCGTCCGGCAGCTCCCGCAGCCGTTGTCGCAGCTCGTCGAGGCCGGCCACGGCGGCCAGCTCCGCCCTGAGCCGGGCCGAGCCGGGCTGGTCGCGGAAGTACCCGGAATAGTGACGCCGCAGGCTGATCACCGCGTACTGTTCGCCGCCGTACTCCTCGGCCAGGCGCAGGTGCTCCAGGCACAGGGCCACCCGCTCGGCCAAGGTCGGCCGGGCCAGCAGGCTGCCGTCCTCGAGGTACCGGCGCGCCTCGGCGAAGATCCAGGGATGCCGGATGGCGCCGCGGCCGATCATCACCCCGTCGCACCCGGTCTCGGTAAAGGCCGCGGCCGCGTCCTGGGCGCTGAAGACGTCGCCGTTGAGGATCACCGGGATCGCGACCGCCGCCTTGACGCGTGGGACCCAGGAATAGTCCACCGAGCCTTGGTGACCCTGGGTCCGGGTCCGGCAGTGGATGGTCAGGGCCGCGACCCCCAGGTCCTCGAGCATGCGGGCTACCTCGACGATCCGGATGCTCTCGCCGTCCCACCCCAGCCGGGTTTTCACCGTCACCGGCAGATCGGTGGCCCGCACCACCCGCGAGACCACCTCCTTCATCCGGGGCAGATCCCGGAGCAGCCCGGCGCCGGCGCCGCGCAGGGCCACGTCCTTCACCCAGCAGCCGCAGTTGACGTCGATCAGGTCCGGTTCCTGGGCCGCGGCGATCCGCGCGGCACTCTCCATCGAGGCCTCGGAGGCGCCGTAGAGCTGGATCCCCACCGGCCGTTCCTCGGGCAGGAAGCGGAGTTTGCGCCGGGTGCGTTGCGGGCCGTCGGCCGCCTCGCGCAGCAGCCCCTCGGCATTGACGAACTCGGTGTAGACCAGGTCAGCGCCCAGCCGCTTGCAGATGACCCTGAAGGGGAGCTCGGAGACGTCCTCCATCGGCGCCAACAGCAGCCCCGGGGACACGGTGATCCGGCCGATCCGGAGGCCGGGGGGATGGCCCGGGACCGGCGATCCGCTCACGACGCCGGCGGGCGCCAGGTCCCCGCCTCGGTGACCACCAGGTCCATGCGCACGTCGTGCGGCTCCTCGGGAACCTCGGGGAGGAGCAGGCATCTGTAGGTGATCCCGACCTTGACCGCGCGCAGCTTGCCGAGGAAGCGATCGTAGTACCCGCCCCCGAATCCTAGACGGCGACCCCGCGGGTCGAAGGCCAGTCCGGGGACCAAGACGAGGTCGATGGCGGCAAGGTCCTCCAACCAGGCCGCGTGGTCGGCCGGTGGGCTGAGCAGCCCCCAGCGGTCAGGCTGCCAGTCGGCAAGGGTCTTGACCAGGGCGTGCCGCAGCCGACGGGTCCCGGGCTTGACCACGGGCACCGCCACCCGCCGGCCGTGGGCCAGGGCATGGTCGATCACCTCGAAGGTGTTCACCTCGTTGTCGCGGCTGGCCAGGTAGGTGTGGACCAGCCGCGAGCGGCCGTACTCGGGCAGGTCCAGCACCTGCTCCTGGATGGTCCGTCCGGCCTGCGCCGACGCCTCGCTGGACAGGTTCTTTCGGACGGCGCGGCACTCCTGGCGCAGGACCTGTTTACGGTCCGGAATCGAGGGGGGCGGAGCCGACATCTGGCAGAGCCCTTGGCCAGGCCGCCAACCGTCACGGCGGCAACGTGAAAGAGGATTTCTTGACGGATCTCGCGGAGACGCCTAGTTTCGTTAATTTCAACGATCAGCGGTTTTCGCGCACGGCCCAGCACCGTGCCGGTCCTCCTCCCACCCAGGCCCGCGCATGTCCCGACCCGCTTCCCCTGCCCCTGCCGATGCCTCGGCCGAGCCGCTCTTGGACCCCGACGAGGATGCGCGGGCCCAGCAGGAGCTCCGGGAACGGGGGAACCTGCCTCGCCATATCGCCATCATCATGGACGGCGACCGCCGGTGGGCCGCCGAGCGGAACCTGCCCCGGACCGAGGGCACCGGTTCGGGCGCGAGTCGGTGCGCGACGTGGTGCGGGCCTGCGGCCAGCTCGGGGTCGGGGTCCTCACCCTGTATACCTTCTCCACCGAGAACTGGAACCGGTCGCGGTACGAGGTCCAGGCCCTGATGCGGTGGCTGCGCGAGGCCCTGCGCGACGAGGTGCCCGAGTTGAGCCGCGGGAACGTGCGGCTGAACGCCATCGGCCGTCTGGACGGTCTGCCGCGGTCGGTGCAGATGGGACTCCGCCGCGCCCTGGAGGCCACGCGGTCCAACACCGGGCTGCTCCTCAACCTGGCGCTGAACTACGGCGGTCGGAGCGAGCTGGTCGACGCCTGCCGCAAGCTGGCTGAACAGGTACGCCAGGGGGTGCTTGCGCCCGAGCAGATCGACGAGGAGGCCATCACCGGCGCCCTGTACACGGCCGGCATGCCTGACCCGGACCTGCTGATCCGACCCAGCGGCGAGATGCGGCTGAGCAACTTCCTGCCGTGGCAGATGGTCTACACCGAGATCTGCTTCGTCACCGAGGTGTACTGGCCCGACTTCCGGCGCCATCACCTGTACGCGGCCATCGCCGAGTACCAGCGTCGTCACCGCCGCTTCGGTGGCGCCTGAGCTTCCATGTCCCACGGCCGGCTTCCCATCTCCAACCTCGCGGTGCGCACCCTGTCGGCCTGCGTCTTCGTGCCGGCCCTGCTCCTGTCGGTCGAGCTGGGGGGCTGGCCCCTGCTCCTGCTGGTCCTGTTCATCGTCGGCCGCGGAAGCTGGGAGTTCTACCAGATCGCCGGTCAGGCGGGACGGCGGCCGCTGTGGGTCCTGGGCCTGCTGCTGGCCCTGGGCCTGTGCGCCTGGGTGAACTGGCTCGGCACCGCCAACCTCGACCTGGCGATCACGGCCGCGGCCCTGATCGTGCTCTCGGCGGCGCTGGTCCGCGGGGTGCGCGAGTACACGGCCAACGCCCTGCTGACCCTCGGCGGGGTGATCTACCTGGGCCTGCTGGGGAGTGCCCCCCTGCTCATCGCGCGTGCGGCCGGAGCCGAGCACCGCGGCGAGGCCGGACATCTGCTCGCCGCGATCTTCCTCGGCATCTGGCTCACCGACGCCGTCGCCTACCTGTGCGGTCGACGCTGGGGCCGCACCAAGCTGGCCCCCGGCATCAGCCCGGGGAAGACCGTGGTGGGACTGGTAACCGGGCTGGCCGGCGGGATGCTGCCCATGCTCGTATGGCCCCTGTGGCCCCTCCTCCCCTCGTTCTCCCTGCCCGTTCTGGCCGGGCTCTTCCTGCTGATCAGCGCCGGAGGACAGGTCGGCGACCTGGTGGAGTCGGCGATCAAGCGGGACATGGGGGTAAAGGATGCCCCGGCCCTGATCCCCGGCCACGGCGGCGCCCTCGACCGGTTCGACTCCTACCTGTTTGCCTTTCCCCTGGCCTATATCTATATACGCCTATGGAGGGTGTTCTGAGCCCCCGACTCGAGGCCCACCCATGATCGGCACCATCGTCTCCTTCATCGTCGCCCTCGGCGTGCTGGTCTTCGTGCACGAGCTCGGGCACTTCCTGGTCGCCAAGCGGGCCGGGATCCGGGTCGAGCGGTTCTCGCTGGGGTACCCTCCCAAGGCCTGGGGCTTCCGCTACGGCGAGACCGAGTACTGCATCTCGTGGATCCCCTTCGGCGGGTACGTGAAGGTCGCGGGGATGGCCGACGTGGGGACCGAGCAGACCACCGGCGCCTCCTGGGAATTCCCCTCCAAGCCGATCTGGGTGCGGATGGCGGTGATCGCGGCCGGCCCGGGGATGAACTTCCTCTTTGCCTTCGTGGCCCTGTTCGCCCTCTGCCTGGCCTACGGGATCGACACCTTCGAAGGGACCGCGGTCACTCCCGAGGCCGGATCGGTGGCGGCCCAGGCAGGGGTGCAGCCGGGCGACGAGGTGGTCCAGGTCGACGGCCAGCCGGTCTCCGACGCCTATGGCCTGCTCGAGGCCTTGCGGCAGTCCGGTGCGGACGGGGCGGTCCTGCAGGTGCGGCGGGACGGGGAGCGGGTCACCGTGGTCCTCCCGGACGCGCCCAAGGAGGGGTACGGTCTGGAGGTCATGCGGCCGACGACCGTGGGCCATCTGGTGCCGGGGATGCCCGCGGAAGCCCTCGGGCTGCAGCCGGGAGACCGGATCGTGGCCGTGGCCGGTCAACCGGTGTCCAATTGGGCCGAGATGAGCCGCGAGATCCGCCGCTACCCGGACCAGTCGGTCCTGCTGGCCTGGACCAGGGGCGACCGGCGGCTGGAGGCGGCCATCACCCCGGCCAAGGTGGTCGAGGGCGAGCAGGCGGTCGGCCAGATCGGGATCGGCCCGCAGGCCACGCGCCACCGGGTGGGGGTGGTGGCCGCGGCCGGGCTCGGGCTCGAAGGGGTCTATCGCTCGACCTACCTGATCATCGACTTCCTGGGCCAGCTCTTCCAGGGGGAGCGCTCGACCGAGGAGCTGGGCGGCCCCCTGCGGATCGCCCAACTGGCCGGCCAGACCGCGGAGCAGGGGCTGAACCACTTCATCAGCTTCCTGGCCATGCTCAGCGTCAACCTCGCCATCATCAACCTCCTGCCGATCCCGGTCCTCGACGGCGGTCACCTTTTCTTCCTCAGCCTCGAGGGGCTGATGCACCGGCCGCTGTCGGTCCGCCAGCGCGAGGTCTTCCAGCAGATCGGGCTGGTGATCATGCTCGGGATCATGGTGCTGGTCACCTTCAACGACCTCAATCAGATGGTCTTCGACCACATCCGGGAGCTGTTCCAGTAGCGGCTTCCCCGTGAGTCTCGCCGACGCCATCCGCGCCCGGGCCCTGGAGCTGGGCTTCGACCGCGTGGGCTTTACCTCGGCCGAGCCCCTGGCCGGCCGGGTCTTCCTGGCCAGTTGGCTTGACCTGGGGTACGCTGGCGGGATGGAGTACCTCAAGCGCCACCTGGACCGGCGCGGCGATCCGGCGCTGCAGGTCCCCGGGGCCCGCACCGTCATCTGTCTGGCCGCGGGGTACACGCCTGCTCTCCCGTCCTCGGGCGACCCTGGCCGCGGCCGGATCTCCGCCTACGCCCTGGGACCCGATTACCACCTCTGGCTCGTGGAGCGCCTGCGCCTGCTGTGGGGGTTCATCGCGGCCGAGGCCGGCAGGTCGGTGCACGGCCGCTGGTACGTGGACACCGGTCCGGTCCTCGAGCGCGAGCTGGCCGTGCGGGCCGGCCTGGGCTGGCGCGGCAAGAACACCTGCTTGATCGATCAGCGGCAGGGGTCGTACGCCTTCCTCGGCGAGATCCTCACCGACCTGGAGCTGCCCGGCGACGCGCCGGGGATCGACCGCTGCGGCACCTGCACCCGCTGCCTGGAGGCCTGTCCCACCCAGGCTCTGGTGGCGCCCTACCTCCTCGATGCCCGGCGCTGCATCGCGTACCTGACCGTGGAGTTGAAGGGCGCCGTCCCGCGGGAGTTGCGGGAGGGGATGGGGGCGTGGATCTTCGGCTGTGATCTCTGCCAGGAGGTCTGTCCGTGGAACCGGCGGTCGGCCAGCCGCGAGACCGGTTCGACCGAGGAACGGGCGGCGGCCCAGCCGTCCCTCGTCGAGCTGCTCGAACTGGACCGGAAGGCCTTCAAGGCCCGGTTCGGCCACACGCCGGTGGAGCGGACTCGACGACGCGGCCTGTTGCGCAGCGTCGCCGTGGCCCTGGGGAACGCCGGCGACCGACGGGCCGTGCCGGCGCTGGTGCAAGCCCTGCTCGACGAGGAGCCCCTGGTCCGTGGACACGCGGCCTGGGCCCTGGGCCGACTGGGCGGCGATCAGGCGCGCCAGGCCCTGGCGCAGGCCCTGGACCACGAGTCCGATCCGGCGGTCGCCGAGGAGCTCGGCCTGGCGCTGGCGGACGCCTCGCGCGACTGACAGGAGCGTGACGGCGATCCCACGCCGATCGGTGATCGCGGTCACCCGCCCCTTTCTGCGCTTCGCCCCCCTGCATAGGTTTTGGGCCTGA
>JBAZUN010000094.1:0-15521 GCA_041661365.1 Candidatus Latescibacterota bacterium | reverse complement strand
CTGGTCTCTGCCCTTTTTCCTGGATTGAGGTCACCAAACCAGCGGGGTGTCTGTCATCGCTGTTCGGCGGGAAGGAAAAGACGGTCTCAGAGCCACAGCCGTGCATGACGTCAAGGTGCCAGCTCTGGGACTCAGCGGCCGGAGATTGTGGCCTGATCACGAGAAAGCAGTAGGTCGGCAGCGAGATACCTCAGAGCGACTATGGCCGCACGTGAAGTGTGACCATGACACGAATTCTCATATCGGTCATCCGGCTCTATCAGGCTCAGGTCTCGCACCTGTTCCACGGTGCCTGCATCTACACCCCGTCATGCTCAGTGTACGCGGTCGAGGCATTGCAGAGGCACGGAGCGTGGAAGGGGGCCAAGCTGTCTGCATCTCGGCTACTCAGGTGCAGACCTCCGAACAAGGGTGGATATGACCCCGTCACCTGATGCCCTGTCGCACAGATAGCCGCACACGTGCGCTGGTCCCGGCAGGAGTGGTGCACGGCGTCCTCCGGCCAGCGAGCCGCCTCGCCCACTGGGCGTGCCACTAAACCGATGGCGCCTGTCGATTTGCTCGCCAGCGTTTCGTGCAGCACAGCCGACACCGGCACGCTAGAAGAGGAGGTGGAACCGGATGGCTAGCCTACACTCCTGTCCGCGGTGTGGTCGGCAGGCGGAGAAATCCGCATTGACAAACTACTTCGACGTCCATACGTGCCGTGAGTGTGGCGAGAAGTACTGCAGTGACTGCGGACACGGGAACGGAACAGTCTGCCCCGAGTGCAACTCCACGAGCTACTCGAACTACGACAAGGTCTACTCCTGACGACGGTCAGCAGGACGATTCTCACAGTAATGGAGGAGATCTATGAACTCGCTCCGATCCCCGATCACGGTGACAGCTGCTATGCTCGTGTTCTCACTCGCAAACCACGGGCTAGCCACCGAATTGCTTATGAATGGAGATTTCTCCGAGGACTGGCAGGTCGGGTGGGCGCAAGTGGCGCGGGATGGCGCAGAGAATCCAGAGGTCGCAACAATTGACGGGATTGCGAGGCTGCGATTGGCCGGGTCGGGACAGCTCTATCTTTGGCAGCGAGTGGACGAGTTACCCACCCTTGACGTGACATTCCGCGTTAACTTCAAGCCTCAGAGTTTGGAGCACCTCGCAGGAATTGGTTGGGCCGGCTTGGTGTACGCAGGCATCGGGTATCTTGACAGCGAAGGTAACGTCATGGGGTTCACGCGGTTCTACGCCCTCGACTGCTTTTGCAGCGATTACCTGATCGGGGCGCAGGCAGAACCCAAGAGCAACTCAACCAACCACTATGTCGAAGTTAGCAGCAACTCCTGGACCGTCCAAGAGGTTACGCTTGACCAAGAGCTCCGCACTCATCTGCCGGGGATTGACTCCCGCAGCGTCCAGGGAGTGGTTGTAATACTTGGTATTGGGAACTCCAAAGACCATAGCGAGGGCATTCTTGAAGTGGATTTAGTATCCCTCACCGGCCCCGATCCCGACAGGGTCATCAGCATCTCCGATTCCGGTCACGGAAGCACAGTTGCCGCTTCTGTTGACCTAAATACGACGACCGGCGGAGAGAATGCTATCGGCTTCAGTCTCACCTTCGATCCCGCTGTGATCCAGAGCCCGCAGATAACACTCGGCCGTGATCTGGCAGGTGCGACCCTCAATGTCAACACAAGCCAGGCAGCAAGCGGGAGGCTAGGGGTGGCGCTCGGCCTCCCAGCAGGCCAGTACCTCCTGCCCGGTACATACCAGATAGCAAACATCGTGTTCGCAGTCACGCCGCAAGCAGCCGCGGAGTTTGCCACCATCGACTTCGCAGATCAGCCGATCCCTCGTGAGGTTGCCGACGTGAGAGCCGAATCAATGTCGGCCGACTGGGTTTCAGGTAGTCTTGGCCTTAACGCAGGATATGAGGCCGATGTCTCGCCGCGCCCCCTTTCTGACAACAGGTGCACTGTTGCTGACTGGACACAAGTCGGACGCTTCGCCGCAGCGCTTGATCAAGCCACATATGGCGATGAATTCCAACGGGCTGACTGCGCACCGAGGGCAATGCTTGGGAATGGTCGGATAACCACAGCTGACTGGGTCCAAGCCGGACGCTACGTGTCAGCACTGGATCCGCTCACCCCAGCAGGAGGACCAGCGGAGTATGCGTCCGGCAAGCTTCTTGCACCGGCCACGACTGCTGGAACGAGTGTGGTCCGTGCAGTTGATCTGGCTCTGCAAACAGGACAGGAAGGGGTCCTGACCATACAGATGGAGGCGCAGGGAACTGAGAACGCGCTCGGCTTTAGTCTCTCCTATAACCCATCTGTACTTCGCTTTATCAAGGTTGCTCCAGCCTCCGGTACTGTCAACGCTGCGCTACAAGTCAACACGACTCAGAGTACAACTGGACAGATAGGTATCGCGCTTGCTCTCTCTGCCGGCTCCTCCTTCCAAGCTGGCATACATGACATCGTGTACGTCAGTTTCATGGGTACGCAACATGGTACAACAAATGTGTCTTTCGGTGACGATCCGATTGCCCGTGAGCTCGTGGACGTGATGGCCGCTCAGGTAGACGCGACCTATCTCACCGGTGTTATCACTGTTACGAGCGAAACAAGTGTGACCGAAACCATCGGATCTACTCCCAACTCCTATTCGCTCCTGCCGAGCTTTCCTAACCCCTTCAACGGTCAGACCACGATTACCTATCTTGTGCCTGCGCCCTCCATGCTGCGGCTCGACGTCTACGACGCGAACGGATCGCTCATCCATCGCCTCGCCTACGGAGAGCATCAGCCCGGGATCTACACTGCGAGGTGGGATGGAACTGACACCGCTAGCAGATCCTGCGCAAGCGGCGTCTATTTGTGCCGCCTCTCAGCCCGAGGCTTTACTCAGGTGAGAAAGATCACGCTGATCCGCTGACCAGCAGACCAGGAGGGGACCATGCGCGCGAAGGTGCTGCTTACAGCTTTCCTGCTCGTCCTGTGGTTGGCTCCAGACGCCTCTGCCGGCACCAACGCTGGCTTCACCGTCTCGATCACCAGCGCTACCTCAATCGTGGATCCTCAGCCGGGCCAAGCCATCCGAGTCTCAATCGGCGTGCAGAATGCGGTTCAGGCCAAAGGCGTCACCGTTACGGCCAGATACGACGCCTCCCTCCTCGCCTACGAGGGATTCGCTGCAGGGCCCCTGATTCCCGGCATGAGCACAGTGGCCGGAACCCCCACCCCTGCTGCGGACGGTCTGACCCTGGTCCAGGCCAGCGGCACCCAGCTTTCAGGAACGGCCGGCAGAGGCAGCGGCCTCCTGGGTACGTTGAGCTTCAGAGTCCGGTCTGCCGCCCCGTTTGGAGGCACCTTCATCTCCATCGTCGAAGTGACGCTCGACTCTGGCGCCGACCGGGACAGCAATACCTTCGATACGGGTGTGCTCGGCGTCTCCCTGGTGCCGGCCAGCTTAAGCGTCGCTGAGGTAGAGCCGCAGACAAGGGCCACGGGCATCCCCCCTCAGCTAAGGCAGATTCGCGTCTGGTTCTCGATCCCGATCAACCCCGCCAGCCTGACTCCTGACAGCATCCTCGTACAAGGGGACGCTAGCGGGGTAGTGCCCACCAGCGTTGCGTATTCCGCGCCGGATCAGTTGCTGACGATGCAACCGGAGCGATCCTTTTATCCGGGGGAGACGGTCACGGTGCGACTGCCTTCGGCCATCCGTAGCACCTCCGGGTCCTCACTGACTGGTGGTTATGTCTGGTCCTTCACCATCGCGGACCCCGCCGACCTCGATTTCGACGGCGATGGTGCCCTGGGCTTCAGCGACTACTTCAGTTTCGCCGATGTCTTCGGCTGTGGAACAAGCGACCGACCGGAGTGTTACCGGTTCGACACCGACGGGAGTGGCCGAGTCGGGTACGGGGATTTCTTCATCTTCGCAGAGAACTTCGGCCGACCGACCACCGGGGTGGTCGTTCCGTCCCCGCCTGGGCCGCGCCCAGGGATATACGCCAATGCAGGGGCTACTTTCGGCCTCAGCAGCGCCTCCCAGATCGCTGGAATGGGTCCCGGTCAGGATGTCGCGTTGACGCTCAACGCGTCGGGGTTGGTGGGTGTCAAGCAGTTCGAGATCCTTCTGGAAGTGTCTCCTGCGGAAGCCTTCATCCTGGATGCCGCCAGTTGCCGTTTCGCTCGCATTGATACGGGATCGGGGTACTACCACAACCCTCTGCCTGGTGTCTCCCCTGGCGTTGAGGTTACCGCAGGCCGGTTGAGGGCTGGAGTCGCTCTGGTGTCTGGCCCGCCGCTCACCGGCGCCGCGGTCCTGGGAACCTTCACCCTTACAACCGCAGAATCCTTTGGGCCGGGAAGTCAGGCGGCGATCCGGGTGGTGGAGATCTCGGTGGGCCCAAACTCTACGGAACGGGATGTCTTCACGAGCCCCGGCCTCGAGGTGTCCGTTGCCGCAGCATTCGCAGAGCCATCCGAACCGTCCGGACCGTCCGAACCAGCCGAACCGTCCGAACCAGCAGGGGCTACGGCGTTCTCCCTGATCAGTCCGACACTGCTCACGGGCATAGGACCCAACGCAACAGTCCCGGTCACCGTGTTCGCATCAGGGATGGTGGATGTGAAGCAGGCGGATATCTGGCTTGAGGTCTCTCCGGCAAGTGCCTTCGTGTTGGATCAGAGCGGGGTCTCCTTCGTGCCGGGAGGCCCTTTCGGTTCAGCAATATCTCCGGGACCGGAGTTCCCTGCGAGCACCCAAGTGAAGGCCGGCCTTGCTCTCCTGTTCGGCCTGCCGATTAATGGCGATGGCATACTAGCTACCTTCACCCTCACAACGGCGGCCAGCTTCACGCCCACGACCCAGGCCACGGTCGAGGTGGTGAAGGTTTCCCTCGGACGAAGCAGAACGACCCGCGTCGTGATTGCTCCCCAAGGGCTGGTCGTTACTATAAACCCACCAACGCAGAACCGCCCTCCAACGTTGGCGAGCATCGGCGGCCAGAGCGTGGCCGTAGGAGAGGCGCTTTCCCTGCCTTTGTCGGCAACCGACCCGGATGGGGACACCCTTAGCTACTCAGTTGCTGGCAATCCGACGGGTTCATCCCTACTGGACAGAACCTTCGTCTGGACTCCGAGTCCTGGCCAAGTTGGCAGCTATCTCGTGACCTTCACGGTGTCCGATGGCCGTTCTGGCGCTGACACGACCACGGTCAGTATCACGGTCGAGGCCGCTGTCCAGGAGAGCCCGGTGTCGATCGACTTCAACCTCGCGAACGGCGACCAGCAGCAGGTTCGCACGGGGGGGGCCGTGCCCGGGAAGGCATACCGGTTACAGCTCAACGTTAGGGGCGCGCCGGAGATCGGCGGTTGGGGCGCTACCGTTGAGTACGATTCCACGCAGCTGCGCTACGTCCGCGGCAGCTTCCAGGCCAGTGACTTCATCGCCGACCTGCTGGCGCTGGTCGATGATAAACCAGGCAAGGTCGGGGTCGGTGGAGCCGTGCTCGGAACCGCAACTACGGCCTCAGGCGGCGGCACGCTGGGGGTCATGTCGTTTGAGGTGCTAGAGGGTTTCAAGGACAGCACGGTCCTGGCTGTCACGACTGTGACGTTTCGTCGCACCAACGGCGTGCCGGATACCCGCACCGTCTGGTCGAGCGCCGTGGTCACCAGCGCGGCAGTCGCAGTCGCGCTACCTGGTGACTTCGACGGCAGCGGCCAGGTCGACTTCGGCGACTTCTTTATGTTCGCCGATGCGTTTGGGGGCAGCGACACACAGTATGACCTCGACGACAACGGTCAGGTGGATTTCGGCGACTTCTTCGTGTTCGCCGACAACTTCGGTAGAGAAGAGCGCGCCAAGCTGATGGCGCTGGCCCGACAGCACCTTGGCCTGCCCATGGCGTCAGAACTGGAGTCGACGTACCCCAACCCGTTTAATGCGTCGACGACGGTCCGTTACCGCCTGTCGGACTCCGGGCCAGTGCGTCTGGCGGTGTACGGGTTAACGGGGCAGGTCATCCGCGTGCTGGCCGACAGCCGACAGCAGTCTGGGTTTCACGAGGTCACGTGGGACGGGCTGTCGGATGGGGGTGGTGCTGCCGCCACGGGCACCTATCTGATCAGGCTGGAGTGTCCGAGCCGAACCCAAGTCCGCAAGGTAACGCTGCTCAGATGAGCCCTGTGACTTGAGCATTGGGGGTCGCCAGGGGTCCACCGTCAACAGATGGTCCTGAGTTGTTCGGTCAGGTACCGTGCACCAGGACCTCGGCGCTCCTCACCCCACCTCGCCGTCCTGCTCGTCCCGCTTTACTCCAGACCGATTTCGAGTCATCATTCCTACTGCAGTTTCTGGGTCAAGGGGTAGGTTCCCCCTTCCCGCGCCCCTGCCCGCCTGACTCACTCCGCCACCGTCACCGGCTCGAAACGCACCTCATCCCCCGGCACGCAGTCGATCAAGGTGACCCACTCCCCGGGTTGGATGGCCAGCGGCGAACTCAGCTCGACCACGGTAGAGCCGCTGTCCGGGTTGTGGGCCGCCTCGACCTCGGCCCAGGCTCCGTCGGTCGGACGCTGCAGCCGCGTGCGCTCGAGGTTCCCGGTGCGGGCCATCACGTGGTACTCCAGCTCGACCCGTTTCCCCTCGACTCGCCGAACCTGACAACGGCCGAGTAGAGGGGTGACGTCCAACACCAGGCGCTGGCGTCCGGCCGCCCCCGATTCGACCCGCTCCACCGCGTAGCTGTGCCCTCGACCGTCGGGGTTGACCACGATGCGGGCTCCGGCCTCGATCCCCGCCAGTCCGGCGACCTCCAGTACCCGGGTCTGCGCGTCCACCGCGATTATCCGCCCGGTCCGGCGCGGAGTGGTCACGGTCCGTCGGCCTGTCGTGTCCTCGAAGGTCCCTGTCCCCTGGCAGGTCACCCGGTCTCCGACTACCACGGCCAAGGCCCCCTGCAAGCGCGTCCCGTCCGTAAAGGTGGTCCAGTCTTCGGGGCCTCGGTCCGGGGCCCAGTACAGGCGAAGATGCCGTCCGGCCGCGGTCACCCATTCCACGCCGCTGGCACCGGGTCTCTGCTCTGGCCTGGCCGGGCTCTGGTTCTCGTCGATGGCCGCGATAGCCTGCACCTGCCGCAGGGTCGCCGGTCCTACCCTGGGCTCGAATACCAGGTCGATCGCCGTGGTATCCTGCGTACCGGCCGGGGTGCGATGCCAGGCCAAGGCGCGGTACTGGTAGTTCGATTCCTCGGGGGTACCCATGGTCGCGGTGGCGCGCGCGGTCATCACTTCGGCGGTCGAGGTTGTACCAAGCTGATGCAGGTCGAGGAAGACCCCCTCCTCGCGGCTGAACCGCCACGAGCCGGACCAGGCCGCCGGAGTCTGGAGCGCGGCGACGTCGTCCATCCAGGCAAGGCCGCCGTAGTCCGGGAAGGGCAGGTCCCCGAGCTCTCCCCGTGGGATCGCCTTGCCGGCCAGGGTCCCCGGCCGCGACGCCTGCGTGACCTCGGCATTGAAGGTCCCTTCGAGGCCGCGGCAGATCCGCCAGTGCTCGGACCCGCCCTGCACCCGGGCCAAGTCGATCAAGGCTACTCCGTCGTCGTCGGTGTCGATCAGGGCCACGAGCCGACGAACGCGAACCCCGGGGCGGTACCATCGCCGCTGCTCGCCGTCCCAGGCCCAGCGGTCGGCCATCACCTCGACCAGTCGGACCCCGTCTATCTCGAGCTGCCGCACCAGTCGGCCGCGGCCGGCCAGGCGGTTCGTCCAGACCCCCGGCAGTACGGCCCAGACCGAGTTGTGGGTGGCCCAGTGTCCCTCCCAGTATTCGATGCTGGCCCAGGACTGGGGGTACCCCAGGTCGCTGAGGAAGAGCCGCTCGTGGGCGAACAGTTGCAGATCGAGCAGGTCCATGTGCCGGTGGCCGGTCGGGTCGCCGTAGGTGATCCCGGCAGCGGCGCGCTCCGGCGCTTCGGGGGTGCGCAGGATGGCGATGCCGGCCCCGTCGTGGACCGTTGTGCCCAAGCGCCGATGCCGGCGGGCCGCCACCGCGTCGCGGATCTCGGCCACGATCGCGTCGCCGGTGTACTCGGCGGCCCAAGGAAGGGTCTCGGGGGAGAGGGCCGCGTGGAAGCACTCCCGGGTCAGGCGTCCGGGCTGGACCGCCGATCCGCCGTCTCCCACCTGGAAGGAGGTCCGGCCGATGACGGTGATCTCGTGCGGGGCGCGGGCCACGCGGGCCGCGCGCGGGTCAGCGGTCAGCGAGGGATACCGGTCCTCGGGGTAGGCCCGCGGGTGCAGCCGCCTGAGCCGGCGCAGGTGGTGCTCGAGGGCGAACAGCCCGTCGGAGTGGATGCTGTTGTACCCGCCGGTGGCCTCGGGCGGGGTGCCGTCCGGGGTGAAGTCGTTGATCCCGAAGACCCGCATCCGGTCCGGTCCCCGGTCGTAGAGCCAGTCGAGAACTTCTTGACCGTCGTTGCGGTCGAGGCCGGCCAGCAGGACCAGTACCCCCTGACTGACCCTCGGCAGGTTGCTGGCGGCGCCGCCGTCCATGCTGGCCTGCACCAGACCGGCCAGCATCTCCTCGACGAGCTGCACCACCTCGGCCGGGCCGTCGACCGGCGCGCCCAGGGCCCGGGCCCGGTCGGCCAGCTCCTGGTCCTGTTGCAGGAACGGCCAAAGGGTGTCGTAGGCCAGGGCCAGAACCTCGGCGACGTAGGGCAGGTCGATGCAGTAGTGGACCGTCCCCTTGCGGAAGAGGGCGGCCACCGGGTCGGCCTCGGCACCCCAGTCGGGCTGGCCCCAGTTCCACGGCTCTTCGGCGCCGAGGGTCGGTCCGTAGCGGAACTGGGGAACCGCGGCCAGGTAGGTCTCCTCCACAGCCTGGCGCAGGAGCAGGATCCCCAGCTTGCGGGCGGTCTCGGTCGCGAAACCGGCGCGCAGACTACGGGTGAGCTGGTCGATGGCAGACCAGCAGGCTCGGGTCTGGTCCCGGTGGTAGGTGGCGGCGAAGAGGAAGAGGTGGCCCTCGGCGTCGAAGTACCCGTACCCGTCGTCGAGACGGTCGCCCGAGGTGAAATCGCCGGCGGCCAGGTCGTTGCTGGGAAAGACGGCGCTGCACGACGGACAGGTGGAGCGGAAGTCGCAGGGCAGATGCGACCGCTTCCACGGGTAGAAGCCGTTGTAGCGGAAGATCGCCGTGCCGCAGACCGGGCATCCCTGGTGCACGTTGACGAAGTGGGCCCGGGGCAGCTCGGACGGCGGGAGCTGGCGCCAGAGGGTCCGGTCGTCCTGGGCCAGCCACCATTCCAGGACGCGGGGGTCGGCTGCAGAAGTCGGGGCGTCTTGCAGGGTCTGGCGGGTCTTGGCCGTTTCCCAGGCTCGACCCAGGGGCCAGCGCCGCGGCCAGGTACTGCCGTTGTAGGCGAAGGGGCGGCGCAGCTCCGCGAGCGAGCGGACCTGCACCGGGACGCTGGCGATGCAGTCGCGCTGCACCGTCGCCACGGTGTAATCGCCGCTGGTCTCGGGTGCCTTCAGGTACACGTAGAGGGCCGAGTCCCGGGGAGACCAGCGCCGGCCGACCTCGACAAATCCATCTGCCTGGATCTTCACCTCGGGGTCCGGGGACTGCACCGGCAGGCGGAAGACCCGGCCGCCGAGGATCAGCCGAGGAGCCCAGGGGATCTGCACCTCGCCCATGATCACCCCTCCCCGCGCGGGTTCTGGCGCAGCGCGGTCAGGTGCTGGCCCAGCACCTGCAGGCCGTACCCGATCGGGCTGCCCACGTTCAGCAGGCGGTACCCCCAGCGGATCTTTTCCTGGATCTCGGCGACCGCGGCCAGGGTGGTGCCCGCGGTGATCCCCGTTCCCTCGAGCCGTTGCGGCACCTCGCGCATGATCTCCTGCACCTGCCGGGAGCCGGTGTCGGTGATGGTGCCGACCGTGGCCGACAGGTCCAACGGTCCGACCAGGATCACGTCGATCCCCGGCACTTTCTTGATCTCGTCGAGGTTGTCAAAGGCCTGTTGGCTCTCGAGCTGCAGGACCAGCACGGTCTCCTCGTTGGCCGTCTTGATGACCTGGTTCCAGTCCTCGCCGGCGATGCGGGTCCACATCGGCGAGATCCCGCGGGTTCCTTCAGGGGCATAGCGGGCGTACTGGACCGCCCGGGCCGCCTCCTCGGCGGTGTTGACCTGGGGCACCATCACCGCCACCGCGCCGACGTCATAGGCCTTCTTGATGAGTCCCGGGTCGTTCCAGGCCACGCGGATGAGGGGCGCGACCCCACGCATCCGGCAGAGGACCGGGATGACGTCCATCGACTCGGGCCCGTACGGCATGTGCTCGGTGTCGATCCAGAGGAAGTCGGGTTTAGCGTCGGCGATCATCCCGGCCAGGTGCGGGCTGAAGACGCCGATGTTGGTGCCCAGCAGGAGCTCCCCCTGCTGCAGGCGCTGCTTCATCGGGTTGGGGTACATGATCCCTCCAATCGATCACAAGGGTGGCGGGTGTCTGGCGCGATCCGAACCGGAGGGGAAGGTTGTGCCCCCCTGGTCGGCCGCGAACAGTTCAGGCTCCCCGGATCATCAGCAGGATGCCGATGCCGAGGACGATGCGGTACACGGCGAAGACGTGGGTTCCGTGCCGCTGGAGGAAGCGGAGCAGGAAGCCGATCGAGAGGTACCCGCTGATGGCAGCGGCCAGCACGGCGACGCCCAGGTTGACCAGGCCCTCTCCGGCCAGGCCACCCTCGAGCAGCTCGCGCAGCTCGAGCAGGCCGCTGGCGGCCACGGCCGGCAGCCCCAGCAGAAAGGAGAAGTAGGCGGCGTCCTCGCGCCGCAGACCCAGGAAAAGGCCGCCCATGATCGTCGAGCCGGAGCGCGAGCACCCTGGGATCAGGGCCAGGGCCTGGCACAGGCCGATCACCTGCACCTGCCAGAAGCCCAGTCCCTCCCTGCCTCGCGTGCGCCGTCCCACGCGTTCGGCCACCAGCAGGAGGACGGCCAGCAGGATCAGGGCCCAGGCGATCAGCTCGAGCGAGCGGGCCCCGGTCTCGATGAATCGCTTGAAGCCCAGGCCCAGGACCGCGATCGGCACGGTCCCGACGAGGATGGCCCAGGCCATGCGGGAATCGGACGAGTAACCCAGGTCGCGGCGCCAGATCCCGGCCAGGCCGGCCGCGATCAATCGCCTCACGTCGCCGGCGAAGTAGACGAAGACCGCCACCAGGGTACCGAGCTGGATCACCGCCGAGACCGCGGCGCCCGGGTCGGGCCAGCCGAGGAGGTGGGGCACCAGGCGCAGGTGGGCCGTGCTGCTGACCGGGAGGAACTCGGTCAGGCCCTGGACCACGCCCAGGACCAGGGCCTGGGTTACATCCATGGGAGCCCCTTCGCGATGAGGGGAATGAGGAGAAGGCAGAGGCAAACTAACGGCGGCGTCCCAGGTTGACAAGCCCGTCAGCGGGCCAGTACCCTTGATGCCCCGGCGACGCCGGGACGGCGTTCGACATCTCTTTCCGGAGAATCCCATGGCCGCAACGATCTTCATCCGCGACGTGCAGACGATCCTCACCCAGCCGGCCGGCTCGCGGCTGATCATCGTCAAGATCCTCACCTCCGAGCCCGGCCTGTACGGACTCGGGTGCGCCACCTTCACCCAGCGCTTCCGCGCCGTGCACACCGCCATCCACGACCACCTGCGGCCGTTCCTCCTCGGCCGCGACGTCGACCGGATCGAGGAGATCTGGCAGATGTCGATGGTCAACGGGTACTGGCGCAACGGCCCGGTGCTGAACAACGCCATCTCGGGGGTGGACCAGGCCCTTTGGGACATCAAGGGGAAACGGGCCGGGATGCCGCTTTACCAACTCCTTGGCGGCAAGTGTCGCGAGGGGGCCGCGGTCTACGGTCACGCCGGCGGCAGCACCCCCGAGGAGGTGGTCGACAGCCTGAGACGATTCCAGGCCCAGGGGTACCGCTACATCCGGGTTCAGATGGGCGGGTACGGCGGCCTGGCCACGGGGATGGTCAAGCCCGACGGCGCGCCGGACGGGGCTTACTTCGACCGCGGCCAGTACCGACGCGACCACCTGCGGCTCTTTGCCCATCTGCGGCGCGAGGTCGGTGACGAGGTCGAGCTCCTTCACGACGTGCACGAGCGACTCCACCCGATCGAGGCCGTGGGGTTCGCCAAGGACGTGGAGGAGTTCCGGCTGTTCTTCCTCGAGGACGCCCTGGCGCCCGAGGACATCGAGTGGTTTCGCCACATCCGGCAGGTGTGCAGCACGCCCCAGGCCATGGGCGAGCTGTTCAATCATCCACGCGAGTGGACCCCGCTGATCGAGGGCCGGCTGATCGACTACCTGCGGATGCACGTCAGCCAGATGGGCGGGATCACCCCGGCGCGGAACGTGGCGGCCTTCGGCAACCTCTACGGGCTCCGCACGGCCTGGCACGGCCCGGGGGACACCTCGCCGGTCGGCCACGCCGCCAACCTGCACCTGGACCTGTGGGCGCCGAACTTCGGGGTCCAGGAATGGTGCGGCTTCTCCGAGCAGGTGTACGAGATCTTCCCCGGTCTGCCGCGGGTTCGCAACGGGTACATGTATCCCAACGATCTGCCCGGGCTGGGGATCGACGTGGACGAGAAGCTGGCCGCCCGGTACCCGTGCGAGGACGAGATCATCGGCTGGACCCAGACCCGCCTGGCCGACGGCACGCCGGTCCGGCCCTAGTGCTCCGTTAAGGAAATGATCTGGTATTCGGTCCCCGATCCATCCCGGTCTGCGGCGTTCCACTCGCTCAGCGCATCTCCCCTCGATGCGCCTCCGCTCGTGCGCCTTGCAGTCCGGGCGCCTCGGGAACCTCGATACGCAAGCTGATTTCCTTAACGGAGCATAGCCTTGCGGCACCCGACACTGCTGAGGGAGCACGACCGATGAAGATCCTGGTGGCGAACCTGGGGAGCACCTCCTTCAAGTACAAGCTGTTCGAGATGCCCGGTGGCCGGGTGCTGGCCCGAGGCGGGATGGACCGGATCGGCGGCCAGGGGTCGGTCCACGCCTGGCGGATCGGCGAGCAGGCCGAGACCAAGCAGGAGTGTTCGCTGCCCGACCACGCCAGCGCCATCGACGAGGCCCTGGCGCGGCTGGTCGGCCCTGGGCTGCCGCTGGTGACCCTGGCCGAGCTGGGGGCCGTGGGGTTCAAGACCGTCCATGCCCGGGATATCTCCGGGGTCGTGGCGCTCGACGAGGAGGTGATCCAGCGGATGATCGAGTACTATCCGCTGGCGCCGGCCCACAACCCGGCGTACGTGGCCGCCATCCGGCAGTTCGCCAAGGCCGCCCCCGAGGCACCGAGGGTCGGCTGCTTCGAGAGCGCCTTCCACGGCCAGGCGCCCCTGCGACGGCAGCTCTACGCCGTGCCATACGAGTGGTACGAGAAGTACGGGGTCCGGCGGTACGGGTTCCACGGCGCCAGCCACCGGTACGCCGCGGAGAAGGTGATCGAGCTGGAAGGCACGGACCGGCTTCGGCAGGTCAACTGCCACCTCGGCGGCTCATCCTCCCTCTGCGCGGTGAGGAACGGGGTCTCGCTGGGCGCCTCGCATGGCCTCAGCCCGCAGAGCGGGGTCCCCCAGAACAACCGGGTCGGCGACCTCGACCCGTACGCCCTGGACCTGGTGATCCGCAACGAGGGGATCCGCTTCGAGGAGGCTCTGGAGATCTGCGCCTCGCGGGGTGGCCTGCTGGGGATCTGCGGGCGGAACGACATGCGCGACATCGAGGAGGGGGCCGCGGCCGGCGATACCCGGTGTGTCCTGGCCGTGGAGATGCTGAGCACGGCGGTGCGCGACTACCTCGGCGCGTACGTGGTCGAGCTGGGGGGGATCGACGTCATCAGCTTCACCGGTGGGATCGGTGAACATTCGTCGATGGTGCGCGGTCAGGTGCTGGCCGGATTGGAGTTCCTCGGCGTGGTGCTCGATCCGGCGAGGAACGAGCAGGTCCACGGCGAGGGGACCCTCCACGCCGCGGACAGCCGGGTCCGGTTGTACGTGCTGCGTACCGACGAGGAGCTGATCGTCGCCAAGCAGACCTGGGAGTTCCTCGGGGGCGCTCGGCGATGATCGCCGCGCCTCCCTGCTACACCGACGACTGGCAGCGCACCGATCCGGACCGGGTGGTCTACCTGCCCCCGCGGCCGGCCGGCCCGGACGGCGACAACGAACACCTGATCGTCAACTATATACCGCGATCCGGTGAGCTGCTGGCCACCTGGACCACCGGCGCGTACGAGTCCGCACCCGACACGCATACCGTCTTCAGCCACAGCCGGGACAACGGCCGGAGTTGGACCACGCCGCAGGTCCTCCCCAGCACCGCGGACGGGCCGATGCTCGGTGGGCGGTGGGGGGTGCACCTCGTCAGCGCTACCGGGCGCGTCTATTTCCTCTACAACCGGTCTACCGGGGTCTGGGACACCTCGTTCAGCATCAACGGCGCGCTGACCTGCGCCTACTCTGACGACGACGGTCACACCTGGGTCGCGGGCGGCGACCTGGCCGTGCGCCGCCGCGAGCGATTCGACCACCCCGATCCCCGGGTCCATTGCGGCTGGATCGCCTGGCAGCCGGCCATCCGCGACCACGGCGGCCGCTGGCTCCTCGGCTTCACCCGCTGGAGCAGCCTGTCCCGCTTCTCCTATCCCGAGGCTGGCCATCACCTCGACGCGCGCGCGGAGCTGATGCGCTTCGACAACCTCGACGAGGGACCGCCTCCCCAGGAGTTGCGGATCACCTGGCTGCCCGAGGGGGACTCGATCAGCGTCCCCTGTCCGGTCGAGCCCGAGCGATCCAGGGGGTACAGCCTGGCCGAAGAGCCCGCCGTGGTGACCCTCCCCGACGGCCGGCTTTTCTTGGTGGTCCGCACCCGCACGGGACAGATCTGGTACACGGTCAGCGAGGACGACGGGGCGTCCTGGCGGCCGACCGAGGTGCTGCGCCGGCAAGACCACGGCCCCGAGATGGTCCACCCCAAGTCCCCGTGCCCGCTCTACCGGCTCGCCGACGGGCGGTACCTGCTCTTCTACCACAACCACGACGGTACGGGGTATGGCGCTCGCGGATCGCACGACATGAACGCGCGACGGCCGGTCTTCCTCGTCGTCGGCCGGTATCGTCCCGGCGCCCGGCAGCCGCTCTGGTTCAGCGATCCGCGTCTCCTCTTCGACACCGATGGCGTGGCGGTCGGCCCGGGGAACGGCACGGTCGAAGGCGGCCGCACCTGGCTGGCGCTCTACGGCTCCCTGACCGAGGCCGGGGGTGAGCGGATCCTCTGGTACCCCGACCGCAAGCACTTCCTCCTGGGGCGCCTGCTTACCGACGAGGCGCTGTCTGGCTTTACCGTTCCCGGGTAAGGACCATGGACCCACGTTTCGACCAGCAAGCGTACCAAGTCCGCTGCGAGTGGGGCGAGCGCGGCGTGACCGAGCTGGCGACGATCAG
>JBAZUN010000093.1:0-15696 GCA_041661365.1 Candidatus Latescibacterota bacterium | reverse complement strand
GCGGTCAAAGGCACTCCACCTCCAACGCACAGGAGAACCCGACCTCCTCGCTCCACTGCCACCGGCGCCGGTCCCCCGGGGGATACGCCGGCCGCTCGACCAGGAATTCCGGGATCTCCATGGCCGAGCTGGAGCAGCGCACGCGCATCGGGTCGACCGATCCGAAGTAGTAGTCCAGGTAGGACTGCGATCGGGAGAGGATCTGACGATGGATCGACGGATCGGCGACGTTCTCCCCGGTCAGGGCGTGGGCGGCCGTGGCGATGCCGTGGAACTCCACCGGCACCCAGCCGCGAGACTGGAGGTAGATCTCGGTCCAGGTGTGGCCGAACAACGGCTCGCCCAGGCTGCGGGCCACGTATCGGCCTTGGCCGGCGGGGTACCCGAGCAGCGCCCCGGCCACCTCCCGGGTCGGGATCCCGCCCAGACGGCACAACGCGGCAAAGGCGCGGGACAGGGTGATGCAGTGGCCGCCGTTCTCGGTCAGCACCGCCACCGCGCAGTAGGTCTGCCCCTGGGAATGGTCGCGGGTGCGGCGGAGGCGCTTGCTGCCGGCCAGGGCCTGATAGATCGCCCGGGCCCGGGTCTCGTCCGCGACCTCGGCCGGAAGGTCCAGCCCGGCCAGGAAGCACCGCACCTCGGGCCGGTCGGCCAGGCCCGGGTCGACGGCCAGGTCCTGAGCCCGCGGCCCTCCCTCATCCGATCGCGGCTCCAGGACAGGGTCTGGCCACCGCTGCTCCCGCACGGTCAGCTCCGTCTCGTAGGAGAACTCCCGGACCGGCGCCGCGGGATCGGCCGCGAAGGTGTATCCGTAGAGGAAACCGAGGGATTCCGCCAGCGCGACCTGCAGATCGGCCGGTTCGGTGCGCACGAGCCGCACCGGCTCCTGCACCCTCGGCCGGGTGATGGGATGGGGTAGGAAGAGCTTGAGCCGCTGCCCCGGGGACAGGGCGCGGGTATCCAGGCGAAGGGAGTAGCGCATCCGGTATCGCTGCCAGGGAGTGCGGCATCGCCAACCGGCACCGTCCGACTCCAGGAAGGCTGCACGCCTGGCCTCGCAGGCCCGGTAGTCTGCCTCGAAGAACTCCGGCTCGTGGTCGTAGAGCCAGTTCCACGAGTCCACCCGGTCGAACCAGACCTCGCCATCCCGCCGCCGATGGGGGATCTCCCGGGTCAGGTTGCGCTCCAGCATTCGGCGGATTGCCGGTTCGGTCAGCGAGTCCGGGGTGCAGGCGGCGAGGTAGGGGACGAACTCCCGCTCGCGCACGAGGAACCCCGTCTCTATCCGGTACGGCAGGCCGCGGCGGTGCAGATGGGACTCGATCAGGGCCGCGGCCACGCGGCCCCCCTCCCATTTGGCCACGTGCCCGGCAAAGGTGCGGCATCGAGACCGGTACGCCGCGGTCGATGCCGTGACCTCGGCCACGGCCCCAAGGATTACCTCGGGCTCGAGCCGACGGCGATCGAGCTTGATCCCGAGCCCCAGCGCCTCGACGCGGTCGAGGTGGTATTCCTGGTCGAGGTGCTCCGGCGCGCCGATCACCGGCACCCCGGCCTTGAAGGCCTGGTAGATGGCGCCGATCCCGGGAACGCCGACCAGGGCCGAGGCCCGTCGCAGGATCCAGTCGCCGGGCAGGAACGGCACGACCCGGACGCGGTCCGAGGACACGCTGCCCGTCCACCGGCCCGAGGTGGTCACCAGCCAGCGGAAGGGGCCGGCGGTCGCGGCCGCCAGCAGCGGGGCCAGGTACTCGGGGTAGCGGCCGCTGCTGCCGGTGGTCAGGTAGATCAACGGCAGCGACAGGTCCCATCCCTCGTCGAGGATCTCCACGCGGGAGGGTTCAACCGGGGAAGCGAGCAGGGGCCCAACGTAGTGGTACCCAGGAGCACCACTGCCCGGGGGGTGCAGCTCCGGGATATCGGCCAGCAGCCAGAAGGTCCGCGTCGACCTGGCCTCCCGGGAGCGCTCGCGCAGGTACGCCTCGAAAGGCCCAGCCTCGGTGGAGAAGGACAGCGGCAGAGGAATCGACAGCGGGTACCCTGGCTGATTGTAGGCCTGGGTCACCCGCGCGTCGTCGACCCCCTCCAGGCGGGCACTGATGGCCGCGGTCGGCCTCATGTCGTGGACCACCAGACCAGGTCTGAGGGACCGGATCAGCTTCCGCTCGGACCGGACGCAGCGGTCAACCCAAGCGGCATCGTAGAAGCCGTACTCCCCCCGCTCGACGAACCGGTCCATCCGCTCCTGGGGCATGGTCGCCACGTGGCGCACGGAATACCCGGCTTCCTGAAGGTACCGACGATGGGGGCCATCGCCGCCCAGCACCACGGGTATGCCCCGCTCGCCCAGGGCCTGGGCGATGACCATTGGCCTCAAGGTATGAGCCAGGCTGTACCCGTGGAACAACAGCAGGACCGGGGGGCGCGGGTGCCGGTGGAGATGGGAGCTAGAGCAAATACGCCATGTCTGGCCAAAATATCGGATGGCCCTACACCTCCCGGCTTTCCTCACTGATTCGCCTTGGATTCGCTAGATCTTGCTCCGCCAGCCTATTCAAGTCGCGGCGGGGGAAGGGTACTGTCCTTGCCAACGTCGCCCACCTGGACATAGCTCAACTGGAGGTCGCCGGCCTGGTCCTGCCAGGCGTCGGTGGTGGTCGATCCAGAGGGGACCGCAGCGGCAGCCTGGTCCGCCCGTCCCAGGACCAGAAACGCCACCAGGGTCAGCAGACCCGTCATCCCCCGCCCTGCCGCGGCCATCACCCGACTCGTCAACGAACTGAGCGTTCCCATCGCATGATCTCCTGGTATTGGGGCTGGTACCCGTCTCCGGCCTTCCGGAGTAGATCTCCGGAAGGCCGGCGCCAGCGCAGCCAATACACACAAGAACCATGCCAGATGGAAGGTCACCCAGGTTCATTGCTCAGGTACCAGCCAGACAGTAGGTTTGCAAAGAGACCAGATTGATTGCAGAAGCAGGGAATTCTACGAAATATCGTTACGTCGGTAACAAATCCTGTTCGCTGGTACCTATAACTCAAGAAAAATCAACGTGTAATGCGAACAACGAAATATCGTATTAGTTCTTTGATGTTACGATATTTCGTAGCATCTGATTCGAGTCGAACTACTTCAGGCCTAGTTTCTGCAGCCGACTCCGCAGGGTGGTCGGTTTTACCCCCAGCAGGCAGGCAGCGCCCCGCTCACCGTGGATCACCCCCTTGGTGTGCTCCAGGACCCGGCGGAGGTAGCGCCGTTCGTATTCTTCGAGGGGGAGGATACCTCCTCGCTCATCCGAGGCGGCATCTGAGTTCACCTGTTGACCCAGGTTCAGGTGCTCGGCCCGGATGGCGCCTTCTCCAGTCACGATCACGGCGCGTTGGAGGGTGTGCTCCAATTCTCGTACGTTTCCTGGCCAGTCGTACTCCCCGAGCCGGGTCAGGGCCTCCTCGGTGATGAAGGGAGGTCGATGGTGCAGATGCGCGGCGAACTGCCGGGCAAAGTGCTGGGCCAACAGGGGGATATCCTCCCTGCGTTCTCGCAGGGGGGGGATCTGCAGGGGGAAGACGTTCAGCCGGTAGTACAGGTCGGGACGAAAACTCCCCTGCAGGACGGCCCGGGGAAGGTCACGATTGGTCGCGGCGATCACCCTGACGTTGGCCGGGAGGGTCCTGGTGCCGCCCAGCCGCTCGAAGGATCGCTCCTGCAGCACGTGGAGCAGCTTGGTCTGCGATCCGGCCGGAAGATCGCCGATCTCGTCGAGGAAGATCGTTCCCCGGTCGGCCAGCTCGAATTTCCCCAGTCGTCTGGAGTGGGCACCGGTGAAGGCCCCGCGCTCGTGGCCGAACAGGTCGCTGTCGACCAGCTCGCTCTGCAGCCCACCGCAGTTGACGTGGATGAAGGGACCCTCCCGCCGCTTGCTCGCCTCGTGGATGGCGCGGGCAGCCAGCCCCTTGCCGGTGCCGGTTTCCCCCAGGATCAGCACCGTGAGGTCGGTCCAGGCGACCTCCTCGATCTGCTGCTTGACCAGCAGCAGGGCCGGACTTTGCCCGAGGAACTGGCCGCGGATCGTGCCGCTGCTGAGGGCCTCGGTCAGCGCCTCCACCCGCGGATCCTCGCTCACGATCAGACGGGTCTCGGCCGCGGGCGAGTAGTTCAGGTCCCGGTCCACCGCCTGCACCTCGAAGGCGTAGCTCCCAGGGGGCAGACCGGCATACTCGACCTGGCGCTCCCGGGTCACCTGCCACTGCTCCTCGTGGCCGCGGAGCCGGTACCGGTAGACCAGATAGGAGGCACGCTCCTGGGGACTCCGGCCGCGGAAGTGGATGCCTACCCTGCCGACAGAGGTCTGCACCTGCACCTCGCTCGGCTCGGGGTGTACCGCGTCGGTTACCACCTGGACGATCCGGATCGACGGCTGGAGTCGACGGGGAAGGTACCGGATCAGGCCGCCGTTGGTGGCGAACCAGGTCTGGCCCTGGGGGTCCTGGTGGATGGCGTGGACCACGTTGCAGTCCGGCACGTCGGCCACGGCCAGGGTCTGAAACACCTGTCCGTCGTACCGATGGACCCCGCCGCCTTCCGTACCCACCCAGAGAACCCCGTCCTCCCCCTCGACGATGGCGGTGACGATCTCGCAGGCAAGGCCATCCCGGTGGGTGAACGCCACCGGCTCCGCTCCCTGCTGCCAGCAGCACAGTCCCTCGTTGGTGCCGATCCATATCCTCCCGTCGCGTCCCTCGCACAGAGCCAGCACTGACCCGGCCGGGATTCCCGGCACGGCGCTGAAGCTCGTCCCGTCGTACCGACAGAGTCCGACGCCGCCGACCGGGCTGGCCGGCCCGACCCACAGGTTCCCCTTGCGATCCGCCAGCAGGGCCCCGACCCTGGCCGGCCAGTTCCCCCGGGATCCAGGCGCCAGGTATACCACCTCCCCGTGGGCGAAGTACCCGAACCCCTCACCGTGAGGTACCCCGAACCAGACCTTCCCGGACAAGTCCTCGGCCAGGCTGCCGATACGGTACCCCTGGACGCGCTCAAGAGCCGCCGCCAGGCCGATGTTGATCCCGTCTCCGGACAGCAGGCGCCCGAGCCGAGTGCCGATCCACAGGCGTCCATCGCGACCACCCAGAAGGCTGGTCACATAATCTGCCCCTAACTCCTCTGCCCCGGCGATGGGTTGGAAGGAGTGTCCGTCGAATCGGGCAAGCCCGGCCTCGGTTCCCACCCACAACTCCCCACTGCCCGCTTCAGCCAGGGAGGTCACTGAGTCGTCCGGTATCCCCTGGGCACGACCGAATACCCGGAAACGGGTGGCATCATAGCAGTATAGGCCGTTCCCATATGTCCCGATCCAGAGTCTCCCCACAGTGTCGCGGTGGATGCCTGACCTCACAGTGGCATGCAGGTGGTGCACGAATAGGAATCGGGTTCCATCATAAAGCAACACTCGGCCATCATAAGTAGCAGCCCAACAGCGATTCTCCCCCGCGTTCGTCAACGATACGGGAGCTCTGGCTGGCCCCTCAGGCCGGAGATTCTCGAAGGCTCCGCCCTCGAATGCCAGCAGACCATCCTCGGTTGTTAGCCACAAAGAACCATCTGGCCAGCACAGGATGTCCTGGATCCCACTCGCAGGGCCACTCGGTAGAGAGAAAGACTGGAAACCGTCCGGAGCTAGGACCGCGAGACGGTCGGCTCCGACCCACAACCGCCCCTGTGCGTCGATCACCAGCTTGCGCACGCTCTCACCCGGGACCCCAGGCTGATTCGCCACGGGGATGATCTCGGCCTTGCCTTCGCGGATCCGGCAGACCGCCGTGGGGGCGTTCAGCCGACGCTCGAGACCGAACCACAGGTCTCCTGCCGGATCCATGCAGGCGCCCCAGAGGAAGCTGCACGGCTCGTCCAACTGCACCGCGTGAACCTCCTGTCCGTCGTAGAGGGCCAACCCCTGGTTGGTGGCGAACCAGATGGTTCCGCGGCGGTCCTCGACCACGCCGAACACCCCATCGCCGGGCAGGCCATCGCGCCGGGTGAAGCCCTGGAACTGATCCCCGTCGTACCGCACCACCCCGCGGTCATGGGTCCCGATCCACAGCCCGCCGCTGCTGTCCTCGAACAGGCACTCGATCTTGAGGTCAGGAAGACCGTCGCGCATGGTGAAATGCTCCCACACGCCGGTGCCTTCGGGAGGAGGCTGATCAGGGGTAATGCTCTCCATCATGGCGTGGACGCTACCCAGGGTACGTGTCGCCGAACCGCGGCGACGATGAATCGGCGTTCCACCTCGGCCGAACCAAATATAGCGTTGACCTACCGGCGCCGGCCGCTCCTCAGGGCTGGCCCTGACCCACGGTCCGCCTCGTTCGGCGACCTTCGCGCCGTGGCTTCCCGGCCTGGACCGTCTCCGCCGGGAACCGTCCCAGCACCTCGCGCACGAGGGCTGCCAGCGCCAACGGCGGCACCGGCTTCTCCAGCAGGTCTTCGACCCCGACCTTGGCCGCCTCCCGCGCCACCTCGGCCGTGGCCCAGGCGCTGACCAGAACCACGGGGGTGGTAACCCCGAACCGCCGGGCCGCCCGCACGGCCTGCAGCCCGGTCAGGCCAGGCATGCACAGGTCGAGCACCGCCAGATCGAACGGACGCGACAGGAGGGCCTGAAAGGCCTGATCTCCGTCGGTCACTCCTGCTATCGTCACTCCTCCGGCGGCGTGGCGAACCGCACGGATCAGACCATCACGGGAATCCTGGTCGTCGTCGGCGACGAGCACACGGGCCATCTCCACCCCCTCCGGATGCGTGGGAAGCGGTCCCACCGGACCGGACAACCGTACCGGCAGGTCGACGTCCCAAGGGTACGGCGGGGCCATGCAGGTCACCAACGGGAAATCGTCAACCGCAGGAACAACCCTCAACCCAGGAGCGTGGAATCAACCCGCAGGCGGGTTCTCAACCGCAGGGCCAACCGGACGCTCAGGGAGGGGGGAATGAGTGGCCGAACGCCGGGACCGAGGCCCGCATCTCGCGGCGAAACTGGTGCGGTGTCCGGCCGTCGAGCCGGCGGAAGAACCGGGCAAAGCCGGCGGCCGCAACGCCGATCCGCGTCGCGACCTGACCGGCGTCCAGGTCGGTGGCGATCAGCAGCTCACGCGCCAGGGCCAGACGACAGGTCGAGACGAAGTCGCTGAAGGAAAGGCCCGTGGCCTTGATCACCCAGTTCCCCAGCGTGCCCGGACTGACCCGCAGGAGCTTGGCCACCTGTTGCCGCGATTCCACCTCGCCCACCCGCGTCCGCAGGTAGGACAGCACCGGATCGCGCTTGAGCAGGAGGATCCGCGGCACCTCGGTGAGCAGTTGGCGACGTTCGAACGGTTTCGCCAGATACCCCAGGGCTCCGCGGTGGGCCATCCGCACGGCCGCGGACATCGAGGCGTATTCGGCCAGCACCATAACCTCGGGCTTCCCCTTGCTGCACCGTGCCCGAGCCATCAGCTCCACCTCGTTCCCGGCAGCCGAGGCCAGGTCGAGAATCACCAGCTCGAGCGACCTGGCCTCGAGGGCCTGGAGTGCCGTTCCCGGGCCGTCGGAGACGTGGACTTCGTACCCGTGGGTCGCCAGCGCGCTGACGCACCGCCGGGTGAAGGCCGAGTCCCGGTCGATCAGCAGGATGGCTCCTCCCTCGCTGGCCCGGTCGCCGGCGCCGTACTCGTCGTCTCCCAGCAGGCCGATCCACGGATCGTCGGCGACGACCAGATCGACCGAGGAGATGGACGAGTAGTTCAGATCGGTATCGACGGCCTGGGCGAAGAACCGGTACGAGCCGGGCTTGAGCCCTTCGTATTCCACCGCTGAGGTGCGGGTGAGGTGCCACCCGGGGTCCACGCCGCTCAACCGGTACCGGTAGACCAGGGAGGGGGTGCGGCCGGCAGTCGCCTTCCCCCTCAGCCGAAAGGACACCCGCTCAACCGTGCCGGGAACCGCGATCGGGCCGCTGGTCGGGAAGGTGCGCTTGCCGATTCCGACCTCCAGCTCCAGGTGGGGGCCGGCCCGTCGCGGCAGGTACCGCACCAGCCCCCCTTCGGTGCCGAGCCAGATCCGGCCCCGCCGATCCTCGACGATGGCGTGGATCACGCCGTAGGCTGGTTCGGCGCTGATCTCGACCACCTGCAGGACCTCCCCGTCAAAGGCACATACCCCGCCACCGTCCGTCCCGATCAGGAGGGTCCCATCGGTCAACTCGGCCAGCGCCGTGACGATCTCGCAGCTCAGACCGTCCTCCCGGGTGTACCGGGTGGTCCTGCCGGAACCGATGCGCCACAGGCCCTCGTTGGTGCCCACCCATACCTCACCGGCGCGGTCTTCCAGCAGCACCCGCACCGAGGCGCCCGACACCCCGGCCAGCCGCTTGAAGCCCAGTCCGTCGAAGGCGCACAGGCCATCCCAATTGGTGGGAGAACCCGAGCCGAGGCAGACGGTCCCGTCCTGGCAGACGACCAGGGCACCGACCCAGGCCGGGTACTCGCCTTCTTCCTCGGGAGCGAAGTAGACGACCTGGCCTCCCTGGTACCGGCCGAACCCCTTGCCGAAGCGGGAGCAGAACCAGATCGCCCCTTCAGGACCTTCAGCCAGACCGGTCAGGCTGAACCCCTCGGCCTCGGGGGCGATGTGCACGAGGCGGGTAGTCTGGCCGCTCCGGCACAGCAGGAGAGAGCTCCTGGTGCCGATCCAGAGCGCGTTGTCGCGATCGACCAGGAGGGCCGTGATCCCGTCCGTCTCCACGTCCATCTCAGGCGCCACGGTCCGCAGGCCCTGGTCGTCGTACCGGGCCAACCCCTGGCTCGTGCCCACCCATAGATGGCCAGACTGGTCAGCAGCCAGGGCGTGGACCGGAGTTGCCGGCAGTCCTTCCGGTACACCGTAGAGCCGAATCCGTCCGGTATCGTAGCAGTATAGCCCCATGCCGTAGGTACCAAACCAGAGCCTTCCCGAACCTGCCGCACACAGGACGTGAGCACATACAGCGATCCCGGTTTGCACGCGACACATCGCTGCTCCGGGATAATAAAGCGCAAGCCCCCCCTCACGCTCACTAACCCAGAGGGTCTTGGCATCACGTTCCACCAGCGACTCTACCCAAGCTCCAGCGGTGAAATGTAACAACGGCTCTGGGTCTCGATTGCGCCTGATAGAGCAAAGAGATCGTTCAGTCGCCACGAGAACCTGCCCATCATGCCGTGCGATCATCGCGGTGACTTGTCCCAACTTCTCAGTGTCGGCAACAAGGCAGATCCGTCCGTCCATATCCAGACAATACAGCCCATGCCCCCCGAACCAGATCCGGCCCACGGCGTCCACGGCAATGCGGTGCACGCTCTGGCCCTGAACCGTGCCCGACGGCGCCAGTTCGACCAGCTCCAACCGCCGGCCGCTCCACCGACAGACCGCGGGCGGCCTGCCGGGCCTTCCCTCCAGGCCGAACCACAGATTCCCCGACCGGTCCACGCAACTGCCCCACAGGAAGGCACCGCGACCGCCGACGTGCTCGACCGAGCGGAAGGTCACCCCATCGTAGCGCGTCAGTCCCTGATCGGTGCCGAACCAGAGATCCCCGGCCCGGTCCTCCAGGATGCTGAAGACACCGTTCCCCGCCAGGCCATCGCGACGGCCGTAGGCCGCGAAGCGCGCCCCGTCGTAACAGGCGACGCCCCCGTCGTGGGTCCCGATCCAGAGCCTTCCCCGGCGGTCCTCGAGGATCGACTCGATCTTCATGTCCGGGAGTCCATCCCGCAGGGTGTAGTGATCCCAGACGCCCACCCCGTCCCGGCAGGGTGTCACCGTCTCGTCCGCCATACCATCCCCCCACTGTCACCGGCAACCGCCTGAAGGCCGCGGTCGCCCGTCGTCCTCATGCCCGCTCGATCAGGGCTTCGAGCAACTGCAAGGCCCGCTGATCCTGCAGCCGTTCGTGGAACACCTCGCCGCGCAGACAGGAGCCCCGGCGGAACGGCCGATCGGCCAGGTCCTCGTTGGCGAACACCTTGCTGGCCGCCCGACCGGATGGAAACGACGGCTTACACCATGGGCCGGGTGCGCTGGCAGAGTTGGAGGGCGAACCCCCAGGGATCGCGCAGCATGGCCAGACGGTCACCGGCCTCGGTAAGGGTGATCTCCCCCTCGGCGGTGGCACCGGCGGCCAGCAACCGCTGGCGGTCGACCTCCACCTCGGTCGTGGCAAAGGCGAGATGGAGGATCTGCGGGTGCTGGCCCGCGTACGCGGGCACCGGCTCGGTCGCGCTGCGGTAGATCTCAACGACCACCCGAGCCGAGCAGTCGGCCAGGAAGTGCATGTAGGTCGGCCCCTCTCCCTGCCGCACCACCTTCATCCCCAGGTGACGGCAGTACCAGGCGGCGGTCGCCGCTGGATCCGCCACGTTCATCGCGAAGTGCTCGAACAGCAGGCCCGCTGCCATCGTCCTCCTCCTCGTCCGTGGTTGCCGGCTTGAGCCGCCGACGGCGGCTGCCAGGGGGACTATATTAAGCAAGCAGGTGCACCCGGACACGCGCTCTCGATTTTAGGGTGAACCGGACGCTGGCGCCAAGGTTCTGCTAAGGCGGCCGGTGGCGGCCGTCCGCCTGGCCGGGCCAAGCGACCTCCCACCTCCTCAGCAGGGTCGTCACCCCAAGGAACCGATGCCGTGCAGACCGCGGTCCTCCTCTCCGGCGGCGTCGACAGCGCCGTGTCCCTGGCCCTGCTCCATCGCCAGGCCGAGCGGCCGCTGACCGCCTTCTACCTGAAGATCTGGCTCGAGGACGAGTTGGCCCACCTCGGCGACTGCCCCTGGGAGGAGGATCTGCGTCACGCCCGGGCCGTCTGTGCCCGGCTCGATGTCCCCCTCGAGATCCTGCCCCTGCAGGCCGAATACCTCGAGCAGGTGGTGGCCGCGGCCCTGGCCGAGCTGCGCGCGGGCCACACCCCCACCCCCGACGTCTGGTGCAACCACCGGATCAAGTTCGGCGAGTTCCTCCGCCGGATCAGCCCTGAATACCGATGGCTCGCCACCGGCCACTACGCCCAGGTGGAACGCTGGGCGGGCCGGGTCCGGCTGCGGCGGGCCCCGGACCCGGTGAAGGACCAGACCTACTTCCTGTCGCGGCTGACCCAGGAGCAGCTCGGCCGGGCCCTGTTTCCGGTCGGTCACCTGCTCAAGGAGGAGGTCCGCGCCTTGGCGACCCGCTGGAACCTCAGCCCCCGTTACCGGCCGGACAGCCAGGGGATCTGCTTCCTCGGCAAGGTTCCGTACCGGGAGTTCGTCCGCTTCCACCTGGGCGAGCGGGACGGCGCCATCCTCGAGGCCGGGACCGACCGGTCCCTGGGCCGGCACCGGGGGCACTGGTTCCACACCATCGGCCAGCGCTTCGGCCTGGGCCTGGGCGGCGGACCGTGGTACGTGGTCGCCAAGGACCCGGAGGGGAACACCCTCTGGGTCTCCCACGGCCAGGAACCGGGCCCTGAGGGACGGCGGGAGTTCGTGGTCCGGGAGGTGAGCTGGATCGATGTCCCTCCGGAGACCTCGGAGCTGCAGGTCAGGGTGCGCCACACCCCGGAGCTGGGGAACTGCCGGGTGCGCGTCGTCGCGGGGGGTGGTCTGCAGGTGACCCTGGCCGAGCCGGATCCGGGCCTCGCCCCGGGACAGCACGCGGTCTTCTACGACGGGCCGTTCTGTCTCGGCGGCGGGGTGATCGCGGAAGCAGAATCTCAAGCCATGGCCGCCAGCATCTCCAGGGTCACGGCGTAGCGCAGCGGTTCGCCGTCATGCTCCCTCCGCGTGGACAGGTCCGATCCCGGGGGCTATCTTCAGGTCGCGGTGGCCATGCCCCTGAGTGATTCCGGCCGCCGCTTTCAGTATGGTCGCTCCCATTGCGGCGCGCAAGAGAAGGAGGCCGATCCATGATCCGTCTCGGGGTCATCGGGTACGGAGGCCGGATCCACGGGATCGTCGAGCACAACCTCAGACAGCTCGAGCCGGATGTCCGCGTCGTGGGGATCGTCGATCCCGACGAGGAGGGGGTCCGTGGCCGACTCTCTCCCTGCGACCGGGAGGACGCCGTCTTCTACCCGGACTTGAAGACCCTGATCCGGCAGGCCAGGCCGGACGCCCTGGCGATCGGCACCCGGTGCAACCTCCACACGCCGTATGCCGTCCAGGCCGCCCGGTACGACCTGCCGCTCTTCCTGGAGAAGCCGGTGGCGGTGAGCATGCGCCAGGCCGTGGCCCTGGAGCGGGCCTTCGCGCGCAGTCGGTGCCGGGTGGTGGTCTCCTTCCCCCTGCGGGTCTCCCCCCTGTGCGTCCTCGCCCGCGACTACCTGGCCAACGGCGCCGTCGGCGATCCGGTTCACGTCACCGCGGTGAACTACGTTCCGTACGGCACGATCTACTGGGAGGCCGAGTACCGGAACTGGGAGGTGACCCAGGGACTGTTCCTGCAGAAGGCCACGCACGATCTCGATTACCTGATCTACCTGCTGGACTCGCCGATCGTCCGCGTGGCCGCGATGAAGACCGTGGGCCGGGTCTTCGGCGGCCGGCGGCGGGCCGGGCTGGTCTGCTCCCGCTGCCGCGACCGTGCCACCTGTCTGGAGAGTCCGGAGAACCGGCGCCGCCACAACACCTCGGGGGATCGGGGCGACCATCGCTGCTTGTACAGCGTCGACTGCGGCTCGGCCGAGGAGGGGACCCTCAACGAGGACTGCTCCTCGGCCCTTCTCGAGTTCTCCGGCGGCGCTCATGGTGTATACACCCAGGTGTTCTACACCCGCCGGGACGCCGCCTCGCGAGGGGCGACGGTGAGCGGGTACCACGGCACGGTGAGCTTCGACTGGTACACCAACGAGCTGAAGCGCGTCCGTCACCACGCGCCGTTCTCGGCCGTCGAGCGGGCCGGAGAAGGGGCCAGCCACTTCGGCGGCGACGCCGAGCTGGCCCGCGACTTCCTGGCCCTGATCGCCGGCGCGCCGACCTCGCGGACGCCGATCGAGACCGGCATCCAGAGCGTCTACGCCTGCCTGGCGGCCAAGGAGTCCTCGGAGACCGGCCGCTTCGTCGAGGTGCGGCAGCTCGGCTGAAGGCGTGACCATGCCCGGCCCGACCCGAGCCCGCCTGACCACGGCCGCCCGCTACCTCCTGGCCGCGCTGCTCCTGACCTGGATCCTGGGCCGCATGGATCTGGAGCTGTTCCTCCGGGCCTGCGCTCAGACCGCTCCCTGGGTCGTCCCGTTTGCCGTCGTCACCTACTACCTGCTGACCGCGCTCCAGGCGGTGCGCTGGTGGCTGACCCAACGACCCTTCGCCCCGGGGTTGAGCTGCCGCGCCAGCATCGCCAGCCACTTCCTGGCCGGGACCTACTCGGTGGCCTTGCCCAGCAGCGTGGCCCAGGATGTGGTGCGGACGACCATGGTCTCCAAACAGGTGGGGTACGGCCCCGGATGGGGAGCCGCCTGGGTCAACCGCATCGTCGGCCTGCTCGCCTGGCTGGTGCTCTGCCTGGTCGGTCTGGGGCTCAACGACCGCACCCTGGCGCCGGCGGTCGCCGCGCGGGCCGTGGCGACCTCCCTGCTGGTCCTGGCGGCGCTGGTCTCCCTGTCGTTCTCCAAGGCCGTCACCCGACCCGTGCGAGCCCTCGCCAGCCGCGTGCTGCCCCGCAAGGCCGTGGCGGTGATCGAGACCGTGCGGCAGGCGGTCTACGTCTACCGCAGCCGGCCCGCCGTGCTGCTCGGGTCGGCCGGGCTGGCCCTGGGGGTCGAGCTCTGCTTCGTCCTCTGCTCCGCCGCCACGGTCTACGGCATCAGCGGCACCTTCCCCCTGGTCCCCTTCCTCCTCCTCTTCCCCCTGATCGAGATCGTCGTCATCGCCCTTCCCCTTACCCCGGGCGGATTAGGACTGCGTGAGGGACTGACCGTGACCGCGCTGGCACGCCTCGGATTGACCCCGGAAGAGACCGGCCTGTACGCCGCCCTGAGCCTCCTCGGCCTCGCGCTCAAGGCCCTGGGGGGGGTCCCGTTCCTCCTGTGGAACCGATGGCGGGTGACCCCGGGCGACGCCCCCCCGTCCCGCGGGGAGCCCGGGGAAACCGACTGAGCCGAACCCGGTGCACCCGGCCTCGGGTCAGTCCCGGGCCGTCCACCCCCGCAAGCCGAGGTACCGCTCGACGACCCACTGGCTGGTCACCAGCCGGTACACGGGAAGGAAGTAGAGGAGACGCTTGAGCCGGATCACCCGGGCCAACCCCGGGGTCCAGGTCCCGGCCTGACGCAGTGCCTCCTCGAGACACCAGGAGTGGTCGCGCGAGAACTCGACGGCCCGGCGCACGGTGCCGACCGGCCGGCGCAGGAAGCTCCGCACCGGCCGCAGCAGGGACGAGGTCGAGCCGAGCAGGTAATCCGTGTACTGCTTGGTGAAGAGCACCTGATCGGCCTGCACGGCCGGGGCGCGGGCCAGCGCATAGGTGAGCAGGGCGATGTCCAGTCCCTTGTAGACCATCGCCCCGTAGGAACCGAACCGGGTCATCGCCGCGCGCGCCAGCTCGGTGCGCCACACCCCGTAGATCAGGTTCGCCTTCTGGCTGTATTCGTCGAGGAGGATCCAGGCCTTGAGCCGGCGCTCTTGCTCGAGGGAGAGGATCGGCTGCAGGCTGGGGAACAGCTTGCGCGCCGCGACGGCGTTCTGCCGAAGGAGTACCGACTGGAAACGGGTGAAGGCGATCCCCAGCTCCGGCCGGGCCTCGAGAGCGGCCAGGCAGGTCTCGAGGTAGAGCGGCTCCCGCGCATCGTCGTGGGCCGCCCACAGGAAGTACGGGGTGGTCGCCTGCTCGAGGACGAAGGTGAAGTTCGACCAGGCCCCGAGGTTGGTATCCTGGCGGAGGTACCTTACCCGCGGGTCGGACGCGGCCAGCGACCGGCAGATCTCCTCGGTGGCATCGGTCGAGGCGTTGTCCGAGATGACCAGGCTCAGATCCTCGTGGGTCTGGGCCAGGAGTCCCCGGATCGTGCCTTCGATCAGCGGCGCCCCGTTGTACACCGGCAGACCGACGGTTACCCGCGGCGTTGACCTCGCCCCCATGGACAGATCCCGGTCAACGCCGGCGCAGGTACGCGCCGGGCCAGTGGGTGACGTTGCACCTCAGCTCGCTCTCGTTGAACGGCCAGGGCGGCTGCTCGAGCACGAACTCGGGGTGGGCCTCGGCGAACTCGGCGGCGGCCGCCGTCGGGTGATCCGATCGCCACTCGGGCAGGCCCCGCGGCACGTCGTGCAGGTCCTTCATGCTGCCGTCGGTGGCGACGATGTAGGAGCCGGACCCGACCAGGCCGTGGTAGGCCTCGAGCTCCGCCCGCACGTGGGCCTTGGTGTGGCACGAATCGAGGAAGACCAGACAGCGGGTGCCGGGAGGGATGGTCGACCGGACCGCGGCCACCACCCCCGGGTCGACCGAGGACCCCTCCACCAGGGTGATCAGCGGCGCCAGTTCGTGGGCCTCGATGGCGGCCCGGTTGTGGGTCCGGATCTCGACGTCGATGCCGATGACCCGCCCCCGGCCGATCAACCGACAGAGGCTGGCGTAGAAGATGAGGGAGCCGCCGTGGGCCACCCCGGTCTCGACGATCACCTCGGGCCTGACCCGGTAGACCACCTCCTGGGC
>JBAZUN010000092.1:4573-15902 GCA_041661365.1 Candidatus Latescibacterota bacterium | reverse complement strand
CGTTGCGGGGGAGAACGCAGTGGCGATCACGAGTGGCAGGACCAGGGAGCTGGCGACCCAGTACGGGAAGGAGGAGACCGACACCGGATCGACGGCGGTGCAGATCGCGATCCTGACCGAGCGGATCAACGGCCTGACCGATCACCTGCGGACCCACAGCAAGGACTTCGGTTCGCGCCGCGGGCTGCTCAAGCTCATCGGCCAGCGGAAGCGGCTGCAGAGCTACCATCAGGGTCGTGACCCGAAGGCCTACGCGGCGATGATCCAGCGACTGGGGCTACGTCGCTGAGCCGGACCGCATCACCCAACGAGAGACGGAGATGATTCAGAAAGCAGAGATCGAGCTAGGGGGACGCCTGTTCTCCATGGAGACGGGCCGGATCGCCAAGCAGGCCGGCGGTGCGGTCTGGGTGCAGTACGGCGAGACCGTGGTCCTGGTCACCGCCTGCCGCACCCGCACGCCGAAGGACAATGACTTCCTGCCGCTGATCGTGGACTACCGGGAGAAGACCTACGCGGCCGGCCGCATTCCCGGGAACATCTTCAAGCGCGAGGGGCGGCCGCTGGAGAAGGAGACCCTTAGCGCCCGGCTGACCGACCACCAGATCCGTCCGATGTTTCCCAAGCGCTTCCCCTACGAAATCCAGGTCTACGTCTCCGTGCTCTCGTCGGACGGCGAGAACGACGCCGACCTGCTGGGGATGGTCGGCGCCTCGGCGTCCCTGTGCCTCTCGGACATCCCCTTTGCCGGTCCGATGGGGGCGGTGCGCGTCGGCCGGGTCAACGGCGAGCTGGTGGTCAACCCGACCCGCAGCCAGCTCGACGAGAGCGACATGGACATCATCGTCTCGGGAACGGCGGACTCGATCGCCAGCGTCGAGGGGGGGGCTCACGAGATCTCCGAGGCCGACCTGCTCGAGGCCCTGCGCTTCGGCCACCACTACATCAAGCAGCTCGTGGCCCTGCAGCTCGAGTTCATGGAGAAGGCCGGGAAGCCCAAGATCGAGATCGAGGTGGCCGAGGTCGACCCGGCCCTGCCGGCCGCGGTGGCCGAGTTGGCCGCGGCCCGGGTGGCCGAGGCCAACCGGACCCCGATCAAGGAGGACCGCGAGGGACTCCTCGAGCTGTTGCGCGAAGAGGTTCTCGAGGCCCTCGCCGAGCGGTTCCCGGGATCCGAGAAGAAGGTCGGGGACGTTCTCGACGACCTGGTGAAGAAGGACATGCGCGCCATGGTGCTGCGCGAGAAGCGGCGGATCGACGGCCGGGCCCTCGACGAGGTGCGGCCGATCACCTGCGAGAAGGGCGTCCTGCCGCGGACCCACGGCTCGGCCCTGTTCACCCGCGGGCAGACCCAGGCCCTGGCCGTGACCACCCTGGGCACCAAGATGGACGAGCGGATGGTCGACGATCTCCGCGGCAAGAGCTTCAAGTCCTACTTCCTCGACTACAACTTCCCGCCGTACAGCGTCGGTGAGGTCCGCTTCGAGCGCGGTCCGGGTCGCCGGGACGTGGGGCACGGTCACCTGGCCGAACGGGCCCTGGAGCCGGTGATCCCGTCGGTCGATTCCTTCCCCTACACCGTTCGCCTGGTCTCTGACATCACCGAGTCGAACAGCTCCAGCTCGATGGCCACGGTCTGCGGCTGCTCGCTGGCCCTGATGGACGCCGGGGTGCCGGTGAAGACCGCGGTCAGCGGGGCCGGGGTGGGACTGGTCAAGGAGGGCGAAAGCTGGGAGCTGCTCACCGACATCCAGGGCGCCGAGGACTTCCTCGGCGACATGGACCTCAAGGTGGCCGGCACCAGCGAGGGGATCACCGCCATCCAGATGGACATCAAGATCCACGGGATCAGCTTCGAGATCCTGCAGCGCGCCCTCGAGCGGGCCCGGGAAGGCCGCCTGCACATCCTGCAGGTGATGAACCAGTGCATCGCCCAGCCCCGCGAGCACCTGTCGCCGCACGCGCCGCGGATCCTCTTCATCAAGATCGACCCGTCGAAGATCGGCGCGGTGATCGGGCCCGGCGGCAAGATGATCCGCGAGATCGAGAAGGGCGGCGCCACGGTCAACGTCGAGGACGACGGCACCATCACCATCGCCTCGGTGGAGTCGGGCCCGGCCGAGGAGGCCCGGCGGATGATCGAGGCGATCACCTCCGACGCCGAGATCGGCCGCCAGTACGAGGGCACGGTGAAGCGGATCATGCCGTTCGGCGCCTTTGTCGAGATCCTGCCCGGCAAGGAAGGGCTGCTCCACATCTCCGAGATCGCCCAGCGCCGGGTGGAGAAGGTGGAGGACGTGCTCGAGGAAGGTCAGAAGGTGACGGTCAAGGTGCTCGAGATCGACGCCGGCGGGAAGATCCGATTGAGCCACAAGGCGACCCTGAAGAAGTAGCTCGGATCCGGCCTGGCGGGCCGACCGTGCGGGGGGCACACCAGCCATGAAACGAGACTATCGGAAGTCCTTCGATAGTCTTTTTCATGTGGGAGAGGGAGGACGGGACCGATGACGCGAGCGCTGGTCAGCGGGATCGCCGCGCACGAAGGCCGGGAGGTGGAGCTGCGCGGCTGGCTCTACAACAAGCGGTCGAGCGGCAAGCTCCACTTCCTGCAGTTGCGGGACGGCACCGGGGTCATCCAGTGCGTCGTCTTCAAGGGGGAGGTCCCCGCCGAGGAGTTCGATGCCTGTAGCGACCTGCCGCAGGAGTCGTCCCTGGTGGTCCGCGGGTTGGTGCGGCGCGACGAGCGGGCCCCGATCGGGTACGAGCTGGGGGTCACCGGCCTTCAGGTGCTGCAGCGGGCCGAGGCGTACCCGATCTCGCCCAAGGAGCACGGGATCGCCTTCCTCATGGAGCACCGCCACCTCTGGCTCAGGTCCAGCCGGCCGCACGCCACCCTGCGGATCCGCAGCGAGATCGTCAAGGCCTGCCGGGATTTCTTCGACGAGCGCGGCTTTGTCCTGATCGACACCCCGATCTTCACCCCGGCGGCCTGCGAGGGGACCAGCACCCTGTTCGAGGTCGACTACTTCGACCAGAAGGCCTACCTGACCCAGAGCGGCCAGCTCTACGGCGAGGCCGCGGCCATGGCCTTCGGCAAGATCTACTGCTTCGGGCCCACCTTCCGGGCTGAGAAGTCCAAGACGCGGCGGCACCTGACCGAGTTCTGGATGATCGAGCCGGAGATGGCCTTCTGCGACCTGCAGGAGGACATGGAGGTGGCCGAGGACCTGGTCACCTACGTGGTCGGGCGGGTCCTCGAACGGCGGCGCGAGGAGCTGAAGGTGCTCGAGCGCGATCCCTCCCGGCTCGAGCGGGTGCAGAAGCCGTTCCCGCGGATCACCTATACCGAGGCGATCGAGATCCTGCGGAGCAAGGGGTGCCCGGTCGAGTGGGGCGCCGATCTGGGCGGGGACGAGGAGACCTTGATCTCCGAGGAGTTCGACCGGCCGGTGCTGGTCCACCGGTACCCCCGGCCGATGAAGGCGTTCTACATGAAGGAGGATCCCGAGGACGACCGGCTGGCCCTGTGCGTCGACATGCTCGCCCCCGAAGGGTACGGCGAGATCATCGGCGGGGGACAGCGCGAGGATAAACTCGAGGTGCTCGAGCGGAAGATCGCCGAACACCAACTGCCCCCCGAGGCCTTTGCCTGGTACCTCGACCTGCGGCGGTACGGCAGCGTGCCGCACGCCGGGTTCGGGATGGGGATCGAGCGGGTCGTGGCCTGGCTCTGCGGTCTGCACCACGTGCGGGAGACCATCCCGTTCCCGAGGACGCTTCACCACCTGTATCCCTGACCGGGGCGACATGAACAAGGGGACCTACGACTTCCGCGTCATCGAGGAGCGCTGGCGCACCCGGTGGCTGGCGGAGAAGACCTTCCGCACCGCTAACCCGGGCGATCCGGACTTCCCGGCCGACAAGCCCAAGTGCTACGTGCTGGACATGTTCCCGTACCCCAGTGGCTCGGGCCTGCACATCGGCCATCCCAAGGGGTACATCGCCTCGGACATCTACGCCCGCTTCCAGCGGATGCGGGGGTATCACGTGCTCCACCCGATGGGGTTCGACAGCTTTGGTCTGCCGGCCGAGCAGTATGCCATCGAGCACAACGTGCACCCCGCGGTGACCACCGAGCAGAGCATCGACATCTACCGGAGCCAGCTTCAGTTCCTCGGCTTGTCCTACGATTGGGACCGGGAGATCGCCACCTCGCGGCCCGAGTACTACCGCTGGACCCAGTGGATCTTCCTGCGGCTCTTCGAGAGTTGGTTCGACCCCGGATACCGCTGGCAGGACGCGAGCGGGCGGCAGCTCCACGGCCGGGCCCGACCCCTGTCCGAGCTGGTAGCAGCCTTCGCCGATGGTTCGCGGCCCTTCTCCGAGGCCGACCGCGCCGCGGCCGGTCATCCCGGACCGTGGGCTGCCCTCTCGGCCGGCCAGCGCGACCGCGTGCTCAACCAGTACCGGCTGGCGTACCAGCAGGAGTTCACCGTCAACTGGTGCCCGCGGCTGGGCACCGTGCTGGCCAACGAGGAGGTCACCAGCGAGGGGAAGAGCGAGCGGGGGGATTACCCGGTCTACCGCCGCCCTCTGCGGCAGTGGATCATGCGGATCACCGCGTACGCCGACCGGCTCCTCGAGGACCTCGATGCACCAGCCTTGCCCGACGGCCGGGGGGGAACCTTTGCCCTGGGTTGGCCCGAGCCGGTGAAGCTGATGCAGCGGAACTGGATCGGTCGCAGCGAGGGGGCCGAGGTCGAGTTCGAGGTGGTACGGCCCGGCACCACGACCGCGGCCGGGACCCTACGGGTCTTCACCACGCGGCCCGACACCCTCTTCGGCGCCACCTTCATGGTCATCGCTCCCGGGCATCCGCTGGTTGACCCGACCAGCGAACGGTACCTGGTGCCCGCCGAATGGCCGGCGGATACTGACCCGCGCTGGCAGGGGCCGGATCCGACCCTGGGGATCCGCCAGGCCGTGGCCGCGTACGTGGCGCAGGCGAGCCAGCAGGTGGCGGTGACCCGCGAGGAGAAGGAGAAGACCGGTCTGTTCACCGGGATCCGGGCAAGGAATCCGGTCAACGGCGAGCTGCTGCCGGTCTTCGTCGCCGACTACGTGAGCATGGAATACGGGTCCGGCGCGATCATGGCCGTGCCGGCCCACGACGACCGTGACTTTGAGTTTGCGCAACTCTTCGGACTGCCGGTGATCGAGGTGGTCGAGCGTCCTGCCGGTTCTCCCGAGGGGTGTTTCACCGGGGACGGCACGGCCGTCAACTCTCCGGCCGACGGTCAGGGACCGTTCGCCATCACCGGTCTGCCCACGCCCGAGGCCAAGGCGCGGATCACCGCGGCCCTGGCCAAGGCCGGTCTGGGCCGGGCCGCGGTTCATTGCCGTTTGCGCGACTGGATCTTCTCGCGGCAGCGGTACTGGGGCGAGCCGTTTCCGGTGGCCGCCACGGCCGAGGGCGTGGCCGTGCCGGTGGAGCCGCCGGTCGTGCTCCCCGAGATGGAGGACTTCCGGCCCCTGACCTCGGACGACCCGAATCTGCCGGTCTCACCGCCGCTGGCCCGGGCCCCCGAGTCGTGGCGCCGGGTACAGGTCGACGGGCAACAGGCCGAGCGCGAGTACAACGTCATGCCGCAGTGGGCCGGCTCGTGCTGGTACTACCTGCGGTTCATCGACCCGACCAACGAGCGGACCTTCTGCGGTGAAGAGGCGCACCGGTACTTCATGCCGGTCGATCTCTACATCGGCGGCGCCGAGCACGCGGTGCTCCACCTGCTCTACTCCCGCTTCTGGCACAAGGTCCTCTTCGATCTGGGTCAGGTGGCCACCCCCGAGCCGTTCCGACGGCTGTTCAACCAGGGGATGATCACGGCGGACGCCTTCCAGGACGAGCGGGGGGTATACATCGACATCCGCGAGGTCGAGTTCCGCGACGGCGAGCCGTACCAGGTCGGAACCGGCAAGCCGTTGACCCGAACCGCCGGGAAGATGGGGAAGCGGTACAAGAACGGCCTGCCGCCCGAGGAGGTGGGGGAGGAGTACGGCGTCGATACCCTCCGCCTTTACGAGATGTACATGGGACCGCTGGAGGCCAGCACGCCTTGGAGCATGGAGGGGATCCGCGGGATGCAGCGATTCCTCCAGCGGGTCTGGCGCAACCTGGTGGACGCGGACCACGGCCTGCGCCTCGGCGGCGAGGCTTCCCCCGAGCTCCGGCAGCTCCTGCACCGGACCATCGCCCGGGTCACCGACGACGTGGAGAACCTGCGGTTCAACACCGCCATCGCGGCCCTGATCGAGCTTAATAACGAGCTGGTGGCGCTGCCGGTCGTGCCGGCCGAGGTCGCCCGCATCTTTCTCCTGCTGCTGGCGCCGTTCGCCCCGCACCTGGCCGAGGAGGTCTGGGAGCAGGGGAGGTTCGGTGCCGGGAGCATCTCGTCGGTATCCTGGCCAGCGGCCGATCCGCAACTGCTGATCCGCGAGATGGTGATCCTGCCGGTGCAGGTCAACGGGAAGGTGCGCGCCAACGTCGAGGTGCCGGCCCAGATCAACGAGGCGGCCCTGCGCGAGCTGGTCTTCGCGAATGAGGGGGTCCGCCGGTACGTGGCCGATCCGGCGAAGGTCAAGCGCTTCGTCCTCGTTCCTGGCCGGATCGTCAACATCGTCGTCTGATCGCCGCGAGAAACGACCGGCGCCTGAGGCGGGTAGATCTGTCGGGGATCTTTCTTGGCTAAGATAAGCCCCATAATGAAGAATATGTCAACAATTGAAAAACAGTGCTCCGAGCGGCCAGCAGAAGTCACATTTCTCAAACGCCGTATTACCCCAGGTGGATGTAGTCCGAGGCATTGTCCACCAGGCGTTCGCGGTTCTCGTAGTACCGCATGGTGGTCTTCAGGTCCTTGTGCCTGAGGTGGGCCTGAACCTGCTGCGGACGGGCGCCGCCCTCGATCGCCAGGGTGCAGCAGGTGTGGCGGAACATGTGGGCGGTCACCGCGCGCGGCACGCCGGCCCTCAGGGCGTGCCGCTTCACGATCAGGTTGATCGACTGGTCGGTGAGCGGCTTGCCGTGGCAATTTCGGGACAGGCTGATGAAGACCGGGCCGTCCGTTGGGTACCCGCGGTGCTCGAGGGTCTGGCGATAGGCGCCCAGGTAGTGCATCACCAGGGGTTGCAGCTTGATCTCCTGGGCTACCCCGGACTTGGTTTCCGGGAGCCGCAGGACATGGAAAACCCCTTCCTCGACGATATCTGACCAGGACACCCGCGCGGCCTCTGATCGCCTCAACCCGCCCAGAACGAGCAGATGGAAGATGGCCAGGTCCCTGGACTTGACTAACTCGTCCTCTTCTGCTTCAATCGACTGGGATATTGACTTGAGTGCCTTTGTTGAGATGGCCTTGCCGGTGAGGGTGTCGTCGATCTTATACCCGCGCACCAAGGCCGGATCGGCCGGGTTCTTCTCCAGGTACCCAGCCGCCACCAGCATGCGGAAGAAGGCCCTCAGACTGGACAGCTTGCGGTTGATGCTGGTCCGTCGGAGTCCCTGACCGGCCAGGTGATTGCGGTATCCGATCACGTCCTGGAAGCCGATCCGACGGACCGCCTCCAGGTCACCGGTCTGCAGCCCGAGATACGCGAAGAAGTCGCGCAGATCGGCCCGATAGGCCGTGCGGGTGCGTCTGCTGAGCTGGCCGGCGAGGAACTGCTCGAGGGGATCTGAGACCTCGAGGCCCGCCGGACGCGGCTTCGGCGCAGGTAGGGTGTTCAAGGGATTTTACGGTTAGCCAACCGGCCGAGTGCGGCCGCGGAGAGGCACCGGCCGGGGAAGCCGGCGTAGAGGCGACCGTAATATACGGCTCCACTGGCCGGTTGTCACATCCGGCCAGTGTCGGCTTCTTCGCGACCGGTCTACCAACCAGACTAATGATAACAGGCATTATCGATAGTCTAGTAAGTCGGGCCACCACCCGGGAAAAGTTCTCGGTGGTCAGTGGTCGGTGTCCACCCCTGACCCGGTGCACGATCGGTCGATCTACGCCCGGTGCAGCAACCGATCCAATTCCTGGAACGACAGGATCCGCATGGTCGGACGGCCATCCGGTGTGAACCTGGGTTCGGTGCTGCGCCGAAGCCGACCGACCAAGGCCACGGCGTCCTCAGAGCGCACCGGGCCGTGAGACCCGACGGCGATCTGACGGGCATAGGCCCGGGCGAGACGTTCCCGATTGTCGGTTCCAGTTGGCAGATCGGCGGCGAGGTACTCGTCGAGGACCAGCCGGAGTGCGTCGCCGGCAAGGCGCTCCGGGATGCCGGCGGGCAGCGACTCGAGCAGGCTGGTGTGGCCCCCGAACTCGCGCAGTCCGAACCCAAGGTGCGTCAGCAGCGGGATCAACTCGACCAGGGCCTCCTGCTCGGCCGGCGACAGATGCACGGTTTGCGGGAACAGCAGTTGTTGAGCCGCCCCGACCTTGCCCTGCAACTGGGACAGCACCTCCTCGTACAGGACCCGTTCGCGGGCGGCGTCGCCGTCTACCAGTAGGATCCCCTCTGGAACCTGGAACAGCAGGTACCGATCGTGAACCTGCCAGGCCGACTGTGGGGTCCAGGCCTGGTCCGGCGGCGTCCCGGATTCAGCCGGCCAACCCAGTTCGTTCTGCTGGGTGGACTCCACCGCGCGGTAATCGGTCCAGGTCGATGCCCCACGCGAGTGGTCCGTCTGATCGTCAGCCGTACCGGCGCGGGCAGTCATGTCTACCGTGGGCCATTCGGCCACCTGTCCTGCAGATCTTGGTTCTGCCCCGCTGGGATAGCGCAAGGCCGGGGCTTCCGGCGTGGCCAGGGCCTGCCGCACGGCCTGCTCCACGGCCCGACAGACGGCCAGCTCGTCGGTAAAGCGCACCTCCCGCTTGGCGGGATGGACGTTGACGTCGACCTGTCCCGGCCCTGGACTTACCCACAACACCATTCCCGGCCGGGTTCCCTCGGGTAGCAGGGATCCGTACCCCGTGGCCGCGGCCTGGATCAGACGATGAGCCTGAACCGGTCGGCAATGGACCACGATGAACTGACGGTTCCGACCGCGCAGGTCGATGCCCGGAGCCATCGTCGCCACCTCGACCTCGAACCCGTGCGTCTCCAGACGGGCAACGGCCAGATCCGCCGTGGCGACCCCGAGCAGCTCCGCGGCCCTCGAGGTCCGGTCGGCCGATACTAGATCGAGGACCAAGCGACCGTCCTGCACCAGGCGGAACCCGACCTGGGGATAGGCGGCGGCGAGCTGGGCCACGGCCTGGGTTACCTGGCGGGCTTCCGCGTCCGCCGGTTTTAGGAACCGCCGGCGGGCCGGGGTGTTGAAGAACAGCCCCCGCACAATGACCGTGGTTCCGGGGGCCCGGCCGATCGATCCGGTCTCGCGCTGCACCCCCCCCTCGACGACCAGTCTGGCGCCTTCCTGATCGACCTCTCGCCGGGTCTCGATGCTCAACCGCGACACTGCGGCGATGCTGGCCAGGGCTTCCCCCCTGAATCCGAGCGTTCGGACGTCGGTCAGGTCCGAGGGGTTCTCCACCTTGCTGGTGGCATGGGGTAGGACCGACAGGGCCAGATCAGCCGCCGACATGCCGCAACCGTCGTCGGCCACGGAGACCAGTTCCCTCCCCCCGTCACGGCACTCGATGACCACGCGGCGAGCTGCGGAGTCGAGGGCGTTTTCGAGGAGTTCCTTGACCACCGAGGCCGGACGCTCGATGACCTCCCCGGCCGCGATCTTGTTCACCATGGCCTGGGGGAGTACCCGTATTTGCGGTTGTTGGTCTACAAGAGACATAATATCGTTTATGGGGCTATTAACCTTGCGGTCACATCTCGGCCGAGATCTCCTCGGCCCGGCGCTGGAACTCCTCGGGCGGGATCCGGCCTTCCTGCAGGTCGCGTTCGAGCGCGGCCATCCTGCGGCGTGGACTCCCTGGGCCCTGGCGGTCCAGGCGGATCTGGTCCCACAGGTACCAGCCGCCTAGGGCCAGGAGCGCGGCGATCAACAGGAGTCCGGCGGTCGGCTGTCCGTCGGTGTCCTCACCCGCGACCGCGACCACCTCGATCCCAGCCTCCCGCCATCGCGCCTGCTCGGCCTCGGTGATCGCCGAGGCCGGTCGCGGCAGGAGGACCAGATCGGGGTCTATCGCTTTATCGTCCCGCTCATCCCCCTGGGACACCCCGCCCAGCTCGGCCACTACCCTCTCCCCCTGGAGTTCGATGCGGGAGATCGCCCGGCGGGCCACCAGCCGGTGCCAGTCGTCTTCAGATATGGGTTTAATTCCGTCTCCCAACCAATTCAACGCCAAGATGATGACCAGTACGGAAATGGCGATGAACAGGCCGATGATCAGGCCGGATGCTCCAGGCCCCGTGACCGATCTCTCAGGATCCATGCACCACCTCGTGCCGCTGCACCTCGCGGTTCATCCGCGCGCTCTGATTCATCCAACGGTGGAGCCTGACGGCCGAGGCCAGGTCGTACCCGGGAAGTTCCTTGGCCTGAGGATCGGCTAATGCGTCGATGAACCAGTCGTAGAGCCTGGCCAATTCGGGACCATCCTCGACCGGAAGCGCGTGGGCCGCAGACAGGGTCCGGGTCCGTCCGTGCAGCTCCAGGGAGACCAGATTCCCCTGCCCCAGACCGTTGACCCGGAAGGTGCCCTCGGTGCCGTCGCGGAACCGCAAGGCGGCGATGGCCCAGTCCTCGCTCGGTCCAGACCGGAGCAGCGACCGGGTGCGCGCCCAGACGGCATCCAGCGGGCCGAATGCAGGTTCTAACATTCCCAGGTAATCTAAACCAGGAAGACTAAGCAGGCCAAGGTGATCCGATTGAGTAACCTCACGGGGAACGGAGATCGACAACTCAAGGGCCACCACCCGGTTCTCCGACCCCTGGGGCGTTGTCAGGAGGGTCCCTGCCGAGGTGAAGACCGATCTCGCCATCGGTGTCAGCAGCCCTGACACGGTCCGGGCCGGGCCAAGGTCGATGGCCAGCGGCTGCTCGGCCAGCACCCGGATTCCGGCGGACAGACAGCGGCCCAGCCAATAGGCACGAACCTCGATGCTCCCCCCGGCGACCACCACGGCCCGGGTTTCGCCGGCAGTCACGATCCCCTCTCCACTGACCCCGAACCTGACCTCCGGCCAGCCGTCGGTGACCGCCGCGACGGTCTCGGTGGTCCAGACCCGCAGCCCGCGAGTCCGGGCACGGGCCGTCAGGTGGCGCAGATGGCAGGGCGGGCACTCCGGGCAGGCGATCAGACCGAGCTGCCCGCGT
>JBAZUN010000092.1:0-4563 GCA_041661365.1 Candidatus Latescibacterota bacterium | reverse complement strand
CGATCACCGCCCATCGTCCTCCCTCCGGATGGGGATTGCGGTTTGACGCTGAGCCGGAGGCCGACTAGTTTGTCCCTGAGTCATCACCGCGGGTTCACCAGAGGGGTTGGATGTGATCTGGGCTGCGCTTGCCTTCGTGCTGGTCGCCGTTACGAAGTACGTCACCGCGCTTCGGCTGAGGCGGTTGCGGGATCGTCTGCAGCAGGACCAGAGCGCCGCCGACGAGCTGCGTCAGGTGCTGCTGCAGGCGGCGGAGAAGGAAAGCGTGTTGCAGGCCCAGGCCGAGGCCCTGGTACAGAAATCCACCACCCTGCAGGCCATCATCGCCAACCTGGAGCGTTCCCTGCATCGGCCGGGAGAGTCAAGGCCGGCCACCGCGCGCGGGTCGACCGACTGATCCCCCTCATCGGTTATCCCAGCGCTGCAGCACGTCTTCCCTGATCTCACCCCGCAAGAGCGGGACCAGGCGGTCCTGCGCCGTCTGCCGCAGGGTGGAATCGCGCCGGTCATCGGCCAGGGCGAGGAGCAGCTCGCGGTCAGCCCGGGGATGCCGCACCACGGCCAGGCTCACGACCAGGGAGCTGTCCGCCGCCAGACCGCGCAAGACCGACAGCGGCGTGGAGGGATGTCCGGCCACGGCCTCCCGCACGCGGGAGTCAGGATCCGCGGCAAGGCGGGTCAGGGCCGCCAGGGGGGCGTTGGGGTTGCCGGCGATCGCCAGGCGGATCTCGGCCGTGGCCGAGGCGCTGCGGGTCAGCAGCCAGTCGGGCGGCATCTCGGGGTGCTGCAGGGCCCGGATCTGCACCGTCTCCGAGGAGTCCTGGGCCAGCAGGGCCAGGGCCGCGGACGAGGCCTGTCGGTTCTCGGCCAGCTTCAGCCGGACCAGGGGGTCCGCGTCCACGGCCAGGGCCTCGTAGGTCACCGGGGTCAGTGCGCCGTTGGCGGCCAGGGCCAGCCGCACCAGCGACTGCGGGTCGCGGGTGAGGTGGGCGGCGATCGTTTCGGCCGCCTGCTGGTCAGCGGCAGAGGCCAGGGGATCGTGCTCAAGGGACATGGCCACCCCGGCCCGCACGTACGGGGCCGGGTCCCCTGCCAGCTCGGCCCGGGTGGAGAGCGGGGTGTACCGATTGGCCGCCACGTAGAAGCGGACTCCGCCGTCCTCGTCCTCGGCCAGCCGGGCCAGCTCATCCGGGTGGGTGGTCTCGCGGGCTCGCTGCTTCTGCTTGCGGTCCACGTCGCGCTCGGTCCGCAGCAGGTCGAGCAGGCCCCAGCGGTCGAGCTTGCGGAGCTGCTCCCGCAGGAAGTCCTCCCCCCCGGTAGGGTCTTCCTCGACGACGATCTCGGCCGACTCCGGCTCTGGCTCGACCGGGACCTTGTCGGTCTGGGCTGAGCCGGTTCCGGAGAATCCCTCCCCCGCGACCCAGACGATCAGCCCCGCGATCAGCCGTCCTGCTCCGCGCTTCATCAGGATGCTCCTCCGGTCCCGAGCCGGTCGGCTCAGGCCCCCTGGGGCCGGTTCATCTGCTGCAGCAGCCGGTTGTTGAACTCCCTGGCCGGGTGGTATCCCTCGAGCCGCAGCAGGTGATTCAGGGCGATGGCCTCGACGATGACCGGGATGTACTTCCCGGGGTAGAGCGGCACCGTGACCTCGGGCAGCTCCACCCCGAGCATGGTCCGGGTGTTGTCCTCCAGACCGACGCGCTCGTAGGTGACCCCCTCCTGCCAGTCGACCAGGTTGACCACCATCTCGATCCGCTTCTGCTTGCGGGTGCCGCGCACCCCGAAGGACCGCTTGACGTTGACGATGCCGATGCCGCGGATCTCCATGTGGTCCTGAAGCAGCTCAGGGCTGCAGCCCATCAGGATCCCCTGGACCTTGCGGGTGACCACCACCGAGTCGTCGGCCACCAGGCGGTGCCCCCGCTCAACCAGATCCAGCGCCACCTCGCTCTTGCCGATGGCGCTACGACCGGTGAACAGCAGGCCGATCCCGTGCACGTCGACCAGGGTGCCGTGCACGTTGACCTGCGGGGCGAAAACGTCGTCGAGGTAGAAGTGGAGGAGGTGGTTGAACTTGGCCGTGCCGAACTCCGAGCGCAGCAGGGGGATGCGGTGTTCGTCCGCCAGCTCCCGCAGCTCGGAGACCACGCGACCGCGGCCGGTAACCATGACGCAGGGGAGGTCGAACTGGTAGAGGATCTCCAGGGCCTGCCGCCGTCGCTCCGGGGGCAGGGAGCGCAGGTACTCGGTCTCGGTGTTGCCCAGGAGCTGGATCTGGTCAACGGTGAACAGCTCGACGAAACCGGTCAGGGCCAACCCCGGACGGTTGGTGTCGCTGCTGTCGATGGCCCGGTCCAGACCGCCCTCGCCGGCCACGATCTTCAGCCCGAGCAGACGCCCGTACTTCTCGAGCAGATGCTTGATGGTGATCTCGTACACGGACCCCTCGTTGCCGACCGGACCCGACGGCCGGCGGCTACAGGCTCTGACGAATCCTGGCGTATCCCTCGTGCCGTACCCGCGCGATCCGGCCCGCCGCCACCGCCTCCAGGACGGCGCAGCCGGGCTCGTGCAGATGGGTGCAGTCGCGGAAGCGACACCCGTCGACCAACTCGCGCATCTCGGCGAAGTACCCCACCAGCTCCTCCGGGGCCACGGACCACAGCCGTAGCTCCTTGATCCCGGGCGTGTCGACGGCGTTACCCCCTCCGGCCAGGGGATAGAGCCGAACCGCGGCCGTGGTATGCCGGCCCCGCTCGTGCAGGCGCATCAGCCCGTCGGTCCGGATCGACAGCCCGGGCTCCAGGCGGTTGAGCAGGGACGACTTCCCCACCCCGGAATGCCCCACGATCACCGAATCCTTGCCGGTCAGCGCCTCCCTCATGGCCTCGACCCCGGCGCCGGTGCGGGCGCTGGTCAGGCAGATCTGGTACCCCAGGTCGGCGTAGACCTTGGCGATGGCCCCTGCCTGGCCGTCCTCGTCCAGGTCGATCTTGTTCAGGCAGACGACCGGCACCAGGGAGCCGCGCTGAGCCATCACCAGGGCCCGGTCGATGAAGCCGAGCCGCGGCTCGGGCTGCCGCACCGCGACGACGACGACCAACTGGTCGAGGTTGGCGGCGACGATCTGCTGGAACGGCCGGAAGCCGCTCGCGGCCCGCGCGAACTGCGACCTCCGCGGCAGCACCCGCTCGACCACCCCGCTTCCGGGGCCGGTCGGCGCGAGCTCGACCCAGTCCCCTACCACTACTATCGACTGGGCCTCGCGTCGGCTTCCCTTGAGCCGGCCCCGCACCTCGCAGAGCCACTCCTCGCCGCCGACCTCCACGAGGTGCTGCTGGCCGGATACCCGGACCACGCGCCCCAGCATCGGCGTCGGTCGCTCACTCACCCTGGGCCAGACGGTCTGCCAGGTACGGGGGCCAGCCTGCCTGGCGGATCTTCTCCTGAGCCTTGGCCACGGCGTACTCCACCCGGTGCAGCTCGACGAACCGGCGGTCCACGTCCCAGACGGCGAAGGCGGCCCGCCAGTCCCCGTCGCGCGGCTGGCCGACGCTCCCCGGATTGATCAGGTACTTGTGCGGCCCGATGGCGACCGTCGAGGAGGTCAGCGGCACCACCCGCGAGCGCATCTGGCAGTAGATGGCCGAGTGATGGGTATGGCCGTAGAAGCCCACCTGCCAGTCCAGCCGCTCCATGCACCAGGTCACCTTGTCGTGCATCAGCAGCAATCCCCAACCCTCGGGTCGGATCGGGTTCGCGTGGGCAAAAACCCCGCCGTGCTCCACCCGGCGGAAGGCCGAGGCTCCCAGCCAGGCCAGGGCCTCGGGGGGCATCAGCTCGCGGCTGCACAGCAGGGTCTCCCGGGCCAGCGGGTTGTGTCCGCGCACCTGGGTCGGGTCGAGCACGGCCTGGTCGTGGTTCCCCATGATCCCCACGGCCCCGACCTCCTGAAGGCGGTAGACGCAGCCTACCGGGTCGGCCCCGTACCCGACCACGTCTCCCAGGCAGATCACCCGGTCGATCCGCTGCCGGTCGGCGGCGATCAGCGCCGCCTCGAGGGCTTCCAGGTTACCGTGGACGTCGGCGAGGACGGCCAGCCTCATGGGGACCCTACCGGTGAGGGATGAGTCGGCCAGGGGACCGACCCTCAGTGGAACAGGGCGCTGATCGAGGTCTCGTCGTGAATCGCCCGGATGGCGCTGGCGAAGAGCGGGGCCACGGAACAGATCCGGATCTTCGGCGTCCGCCGGTCCGGCGCCAGGGGGATGGTATCGGTGATCGCCACCGACTCCAGCGCTGACTCGGCCAGGCGCTTCACCGTTTCGCTCGCCAGGCTGCCGTGGACGCAGCCGGCGTAGACCCTGGCCGCGCCCCGCTCCCGGACGGCCGCGGCCCCCTCGAGGATGGCCGTGCCGGTGATGACCTCGTCGTCGAAGAAGATGACGTCCCGGCCCTCGACCTCGCCGATCACCCCGTGGATCCGCAGCCTGCCGTCCTGCCCGCGCCGCTTGTCGATCACCACCAGCGGCAGACCGAGCCGCTTGGCATAGGACTCGGTGA
>JBAZUN010000091.1:0-16076 GCA_041661365.1 Candidatus Latescibacterota bacterium | reverse complement strand
TGCCGCTCCTGCCCGAAGGTCGACATGAGGCCGTGGCCGGGGACAAAGGCCACCTCGTTCCCCAGGGGCCAGAGCCGCTGGCGGATCGAGCGCAGCAAGGCCTCGTGGTCGCCGCCGGGGAAGTCGGTGCGGCCGATGGAGCCCTCGAAGAGGACGTCGCCGGTGAGGGCCAGCCTCGTGGCGCGGTGGAAGTAGACCAGGTGTCCCGGGGTGTGACCGGGGCAGTGCAGCACCTCCAGCTCGACCTCGCCGAAGGAGACCCGGTCGCCGTGGCTCAGCCACCGGTCGGGGACGAACGGCCGCTCCAGGGGTACGTCGAACATCCGGCTCTGCTCGGTCAGCACCTCGACCAGGAACCGGTCCCCTTCCTCCGGCCCCTCGATCGGGATCTTCAGCTCGTGGGCCAGGGCGCCGGCCGCGCCCACGTGGTCGATGTGGGCATGGGTGAGGAGCACCCGCTCCACCGTCACCCCCTCGCGCTCCACCGCGGCCAGGATCTCCGGCAGATCTCCCCCCGGGTCGACCACGGCGCCTTGGCGGCTTACCGGGCACCAGAGCACCGTGCAGTTCTGCTGCAGCGGCGTGACCGCAACCACGGCGAATTCCATCCGTCCTCCCTTTCGCTGTGCCGATCCCCGTCCCCGTCATCCCCGCGGCCGCATACCCGGAGAACGCTGTCGGGCGGAAGGCTGGTCGATGATAACCCGCCCTCCCGTCCTGAGCAAGGGAGCGGCGAGATCGCGCCCGCCGATGGTCCGATCCTCCCGGCAGGAACCGGCGCTTAACGGGCTTGCCCGGAAGCGGCGATTCGGCGTTGTTCAGCCCCGATCGGTGCTGCACCGTCAGACCGAAACTAAGCAGTTCGTGAAGGAGGAAGCGGACGATGAGCGACGGCGTGCTGCAGGACGGGATCTTCCCGATCGTGGGATGGGCCGGCCCCGGCGGCGAGATGATCCGCGACGAGGTCATGGCCGGGATGGCCGAAGCCGGGTTCACGGTCAGCCACTCGGCGCCGGCCCCTGACCTCGAGGCCGTGAAGCGGGCCCTCGACGTGGCCCAGGCCCACGGGGTGAGGCTGCTGCTGGTCCATCCAGCCTGGCACGTGGGCGACGACTTCGCGCTGACCGAAGCCCACCGCCAGGAGATCGTGGCCCTGGTGCGGCAGGTCCGGGAGCACCCCGGCCTGTACGGCTACCACCTGCGGGACGAGCCGGCCTTCCGCTTCCTTCCCCCGCTGGCCGAGGTCTCTGACCTCATCCGCGGCGAGGACCCGTACCACCTGATCTACATCAACCACTTCCCGCCGATCCGCGGCTGGGGGGCGCCGACGGTCGAGTGGTTCTGGCGGGAGTACATCCGCCTGGCCCGGCCCCGGATGCTCAGCTACGACCACTACCCGATCACCATCGGCACCGACGAGGAGATCGCCCGGACGCGGGACCTGCCCAACGTCTTCCCCGACGGCAAGATCGTGGTCAAGCCCGACTACTACTCCTGCCTGGAGCTGCTGCGGACCCTGTCGGCCGACTACCGGATCCCGTTCTGGGCCTTCACCTGCGCGGTCCGTCACGGGCCGTACCCCACGCCGACCGAGGGACACCTGCGGTACCAGCTCTTCAGCGACCTGGCCTACGGCGCCCAGGGCCTGCAGTACTTCACCTACGCCCACGACCAGGCCATGGTGCGGCCGGACGGGAGCACCACCGAGACCTGGGAGATGGCGCGGCGAATCAACCGCGAGGTCCACACCTGGGGGCCGTGGCTGCTGCGGCTGCGGAACGTCGGCACCTTCCACCACGGGCCGCAGTGGAGCGGCACCCGGCCGCTGCCGTCCAGCGACGAGCCGCTCAGCGTGGCCGTGGAGGGGGACCCGGCCATCGTGGGCTTCTTCCTCGACCCGGAGGAGCGGCTGCACCTGCTGGTCACCAACGCCAACCCGTGCGCCTGGGCCCGCCTGACCCTCAAGGTCAAGGTCGACCAGGAGAAGCTCTACTACGTCGATCCGCGGGACGGCGTGGTGCGTCTGCTCTGGCCGCCCAACCCGCGAGCCCAGCTCGTGGTCCTGGCGCCGGGAGAGGCCCGCCTCTTCCAGGTCGGCGGCGAGGGACAGGGACAGAACTTCTGAATGCACGGCTGCGCTTGGACAAGGTGGGGGCACCACGCGTGCGGGAAGGAACCGCCATGAACCGAGCCGAGACCGCGCCGCACCCCGTGCGGGACCTGACCCGCGACTGGCGCGACGGGGATGCCGCCAGACTGACCCTGATGGAGAACCAGGCCCGGGAGGTCTGGCCCGGAGGCGGCGGCCGCGAGACCGAGGAAGGCGAGATGGAGCGCTGGATCCGCCACAGCGACCTGCTCGGCGCCTTCACCACCGAGGACGGGGACCGGATCGTCAGCCTGTGCACCCTGAACTGCCGGCCGGGGCAGCGGGAGAACACCTATATCCCGCACCTGGTCTGCCATCCTGAATACCACGGCCGCGGGTTCGGCCGGGCCGTGCTGCGGGCCGCGGTGGACCGGGCCTGCGACCTGGGCTTCGGCAAGGTCGACCTGAACACCTGGTCGGGGAACACCAAGGCCGTGCCGCTCTACAAGAAGATGGGGTTCATGTGGCAGCCGGAGACCATGGTCTTCATGGAGAGCTTCGTGCCGGTGGCCCGCCGGCATCCCCTGGCCGCCGCCTTCTTCGCCGCGCACGACTGGTACGACACCCTGCAGCGGAGCCTGGCGCTCGAGGAGGACCTGACCTGGCGCGGCCCGGTGCGGGTCTACGAGTACCGCTGGCAGGCCCCGGACGGATCGTTCCTCCGCCTGGTCTTCGACCGCCAGAGCTGGCGGGTGGTCGAGGTGGAGACCGCCGACTTGCTGGCCGGATGCACCCTCCCGGGCGAGAAGCTGGTGACCGGCAAGCCGCACCCGGTGCGCTGGCAGGTGACCAATCGTCGGACAGAACCGGTACGGGTGGTCCTCACCGCCCGCGGCGACCCCGGAGTCTCGGTCGCCTGTCGCCGGAGCTTCGACCTGACCGGCACGACCGAGATCGAGGCCGAGGTCACCCTCGATCCGGAGCTGCCCGAGAAGACCCGGCCGCCCACGGCGGCCTGCCTGACCACCGACCTGCTCTTCGGCGACACCCCGCTCGAGCTCTGTGCCGGTGCCGAGCCGCGGCCGGCCGTGGAGGTGTCGCTGGAGCCGGTCCGCTGCGTCCTCCCCTTCACCCGGCCGGCCGCGGTCCGTCTGACCTTGACCTCCAACCTCGACGAGCCGGCCGAGGTCGAGGTCGCGGTGCGGCCGCGGCACAACGCGGTGGTCCACCGGACCGAGCACCACCTGACCCTGACGGCCCGGGGGAGTGCCGAGCTGGAGGTCGAGGTAACCCCTGACGAGCCTGGAGCGTTTTCCCTGGAGGCCCAGGCCTGGGCACGGACTTCCACGGGTCGGCTGGCCACCCGCCGGCAGCGCCTTGATCTGGTGACCTTGCACCCCGGGGGTGCAGGGACGACTATCGGCGAACGGATCGCGATCCTGTATTCGGGAGGACTCCTGGTCATCGCCTCCAGACGTAGCGGTCACGTCAGTCTGCACCACCTGCCGTCCGGCCTGCGCGCCCATCGCCTCCATCTGGGGCCGCCCCAGATCGGCCCGCCGTTCTCCTGGGACGACCTGTTCCAAGACCCGGCCGAGTGCTGGTCCGAGGAGACCGCTCAGGGGCCGGTGCTGCACCTGCGCACCCCCTCGGTCCTCCACCCCGGCGTGGTCTTCGAGCGGACCTTGAGCGTGGACCGCGCCGGCATCCTCTGCCTCGCCGACCGGCTGCTCAACGGCTCGGGCCGTACCCTTGCCCTGGAGCGGCTGCAGATGTTCACCATGTCCAACCCCGGAGGCCATCGCCTGCGGCTCTTCGCCCCTCGGCCCGACGGGGTGTACGGCGATCCGCCGGCCGGCGGCGGACGCACCCTGGAGGGCCATCTCCCGCCGGAGGGATCGACCTGGCCCGAGGGATGGCTCTGTCGTCAGGGGAGCGACGGCCTGGTCAGCGGCCTGCTCTGGGGCGAGGCCAACCTCGTCGACGCCGGCCAGTGGGGCTCGGTGCGGCAAGGGGGCCAACGGCTCGAGCCCGGGCAGTCCGCGGCCCTGCCCGTCCTGGGCGCTCTGGTCGGCGACGGCACCTGGCAGACGGTCAGACGCTGGTGGAGACTGCGCTTCGGACCCGGCCCCGCGGAAGAGGAAACCCCGGCCGCGCCGGTACGCGACCCGATCGACCTGGAGGTGCGTCCTGAGCCGCTGCTGCTGATCGGCGACCGGGGTACGGCCGACCTTTGCCTGCGGACCCCGGGCACCGCGGCCCTGGATGGGGCCCTGGCCCTGGAAGCGCCCGTGGGCGTCCGGGCCAGGCTGACCCGCACCCGGGTTCGCGGCCTGACCGTCGACCGACCGTTTGTCGCCCGGTTGCAGGTAACGCGGGAGACCGGTTCGAGTCAGGCCGAAGATTCATCGTTGTGGCGTCCTAGTCGTCTGGACCTGCGGCTCGAAACCGAGGTGGCGGTATATCGTCATCGGCTCAGGCTGGTACCGCTCTCCGTCCAGGCCGCACCGGTCGCGGTGGAGCGCGACGGCGATCTCTACCGACTCGACAACGGCCTGCTGGCGGCAAAAGTGGCGCCCGCTTTCAGCGGGTGCGTGGTCTCCCTCTGCCACCAGGGACGGGAGTTCCTCAACTGTTCCTACCCCGAGGCCGGCCGGCGCGGTTGGCGCAACCCGTGGCACGGCGGTCTGCAGCCGCAGTACAACCGCCTGTGGGGCCGGCTCGACCGCGAGCGGTTCAAGGGCCGCGTAGTGCATCGTCGCGGTATCCAGGGCCTGCGCTGGCAAGGGGTGCGGCTGGAGTGCACCGTGGCCCAGGAATCGGCGCGGGGTCACTGCCTCTTCGTCGAGTACCTCCTGGCCCCAGGGGTGCCGCTCCTGGCCGTGGTGCTGGGCCGGCGCGATCGGATCGGCGCCTGGACCGAAGGCGAGGTCAGCGTCAACCTATGGCCGCGGTTCGCCGAGGCACCCGGCACCGCAGTGTTCCGCACCGCCGAGGTCGACCAGGTACAGGCGCGCCTCGGCCCGCACCGGTCCGCTGGCCTGCTCTGGCGTTGGGGGGGATTGACCGGCAGCGACGGTTGTTCGCTGTTCCTGGGAGGCAGCAGCGACGGAGTCACGGCCGGTGGCTGGGGTGAGGGTCCCGAAGGCGGGGTGCTCTTCGCCAACCTGGCGGCGCCGCTCCCGGTGCACGGTCAGGTGAGCGGCCTGGCCTTCGTCGCCCCTGCCCTGACTCCCGAACAGGCGGAGGCGCTGGGGATCTGGGCCGAGTTCACGGCCTTGCCTTGAGGCGACTGCTCCTGGCTTGTCCATCGACGCTCGACGGATTAGACAGGTATCGAGTGGACGCGACACTAACCGCCCGTACACCCGGCGCGGACAACTGCCGAGGACAAGGATGAACCACGCCCGATGGCATGACCCGCGGGGTCGGTGGGAACTCCGGGCCACGACGGATCGCGGGATCGTGCACCTCGGATTGGATTCCGAGGGGACCGGTCGCGAGGGGATCAACCTCCTTGCCGGTCCGGCCTGTCTGACCTGCGCCGGGGTCGATGCCGAATGTACCGATTGGGAGTTGGAGCCGGGCGAGTGGCGATGCGTCCTCCCGGCGGGTGGCAGCCGGCTGACCTGGCAGATCACCCAAGATCAGGACGGCTTCGCTTTTCGTCTCGAATGGGATGGGGCGAAGCCGATAAGCGAGGTTGCACTCACCCTTTCCTTCGATCCCCTGCTCGCGGGTACGGTGCTCCTCCCTGCCGGCCTCGACGACCGCGGTCGCGGCCTGGGGCCGTGGCTGCTGGTGGCTCCGGACCACGGACACCTGCGGATCGAAGCGGATTCCCCTTATCGATGGGTATCGGTGGCCGAGGGAGAACGCGGTGGGGCTCCGCGCAACGCGCCGGCCGAAGGACTCGATCCCCGGCTGCGCGGTGAGGCCTGGCTGGCAGCCGCCGGCCTGCCCGAGTACCGACGAGGCCGGATCGCGCTGCGCTTCCTCTGCGAGGCGGCGCCGCCCGCCGGCACTCTGCTCATCCTGCGCTTCCAGCCGGCGGAGCTGACGACCCCGGACGGCATCGCGCCGGAGATGTGGCAACGGATCCGACGTCCGTACCTCAATCACTGGCAGCCCTGCGGCACCTGGGTCGGGCCGGAGCTGGTCTCGGTCCTGGCCAACAACGTCCTCTCTGATCCGGCCTCGATCTCCCTGTGGTTCTACGCCGAGCCGATGCTGTTCTGGCACGCGCCGGTGCCGGGGGTGGACCTGCGCCACCTGCTTCGGCGATCCCTGGACTACTGGCTCGACCACGGGGTCAGCGCCCAGGGCCACGTCAACGCCTTCGGCCGGATGTACGACTTGTACCTCTCGACCGGCGCCTGCCTGCTGATCGCGGCCTGGGACTACTGGGCGGTCTCCGCCGACCGGGACTGGCTGCAGCGCCGACTGGTCGAAGGGTACTTCCCGGTTCTGCGCCGGCTGGCCGACTACCTGCTGCGACGGGACGTCGACGGCGACGGTCTGATCGAGAGCTACGGTAGCGGCAACGCCGGGACCCTGCGCGACCCGGACCGCGCCGACATCTGGTTCGAGATGATGAACTTCGGCTGGAAGAACGCCTGGACCAATGTCCTGGCCTACCGTGCGCTGCTCTGTCTGGCCGAGATGATGACCGCCGTGGGATTGGATGAAGGGGCCCGGTACCATAAACAGCAGGCAACGCGGCTGCGCCAGGCGTACGTGCGGCAGTTCCTGGGCAGGAACGGCTGGTTCGCGAGCTGGATCAGCCAGGACGGCGCGATCCACGACCACTGCCATACCTTCGTCAACGGTCTGGCGGTCGCCTATGGTCTGGTGTCCCCGGCCCAGGGCCGGCAGATCCTCGAACGACTGATCGCACGCACCCGGGCGATCGGCTTTTCCTGCTGGCATCTCGGGGTGCCGGCCAACCTGATCTCCTGCCCGGTCGGGGACCTGATCCAGCCGCGCCTGGGTCCCGACGGCCAGCCGGATCTGCAGACCTTCGGGATCACCGACCCCTCCTTCTGGACGGAGGAGCGGTTCGGGTACCGCTATCCCAACGGCACGATCCACCCGCCCCTGGTCTGGCCCTACCTGCTCGGTCTGCAGGTGGCCGGATTGCACGAGGAGGCGGACCGGCTTCTCGAAGCGATGACCGGCGCCGCGGCCGAGGGGCTGTTCCAGAACGGGATCGTCAACACCGGCTTCGGCGGCGCCGAGCACTTCACCGTCGACGGCCGGACCCTCGGGTACGAGGGGTATCTGCCGGAGAGCTTCAACTTCCTGATGGGGGCCTTCACCCGCCGGCCGGAGCTGCGGCGCCGGATGCTCGGTCCGGTCGAGCGGTTGGGATGAGGCTGTCCAGACCGACCGGCCTCAGGCCTCGTTGACCCGGCCTCGTGGTATGGGCTCGGAAGATCAGGAACACCGCGCTACTGCAGGAGTATCCTCACAAGCACACCCAGATCACCCGGTGACGGCATACTCCAGGGCCTTCGGGTTCTCGACCCGCTTCGAGGCGTTGAGCACCTCGAGGCCGACCATGTTCCCGTCCGCGTCGTAGTCCATCACCACCCCGGCCCGTTCCTCGTCGCTCTCTGCCACGGCCGCACCCGAGAACAGGATCTGCAGCGTGTCCGTCACGGCGTCGTAGATCACCTTCATGTCGCTCTCCAGTACTTGGTCACTTTGCTCGTGCGGTACACCGTGACCACGCGCGGTGGCTCTGTCCTTACGTCCAGCACGATCCTGACCAGGTAGGTTCGACCTTCCCAACTCACCCGGGACTGGCAGCAGACCAATCCGCCATGTCCTGGAACGCGTTGTTCCGGTTGCTCCGCAACCGCGCGTACGAGATCCTCGGGAAGGCCGCGGCGTGCCATCTCGAAAAGGGCATGGGCTGAAATCTCGAGCATCGCGGTTCCCTACCCTGAGACCAGCGCGAACACGCGACTCTTTGGCCTCAGATCCAGCACCCCTATGTCTTCAATACTGCGATCTGCGTTCAGAAACCCCATCGCTCCAGGTGTGCCACCCGGACGCCGGTCCAGCGATATATGAAGGCCCGGCTCCCCACGGTTGTCAAGACCAGGACCGTCGGCCGATGAGTGTCGGTGTCCTTTCCGCGAATTGCTTCGCTTTTTTGTTTGACATCGGCTTATCTTTTTGCTAATTATATCGCGAAACGAGTTTCCCATGCCTCCAACTACCTCGGAGTCAGCCATGGCGCGACCGCGCGAAGAGGGCCTGACGGCCCGCGAAAACCAGATCATGCAGGTGTTGTGGCGCCAGGGCGAGGCCACGGTCGAGCAGATCCAGGACCAGCTCCCGGCCGAGCTGGCCGGCTCGACCGTGCGCACCCTGTTGGCGATCCTGCACGACAAAGGGCACGTCTCCTTCCGCAAGCAGGGAAAGGCCAAGGTCTACCGGCCCTTGACCGAGCGGCAGGAAGCGCAAACCTCGGCCCTGCGGCAGTTGACCGAACGGCTGTTCGAGGGCTCGGCCAGCCTGCTGTTGGCCCGGCTGGTGGAGGAGGAACAGGTTTCCCTCGAGGAGCTGGACGCCTTGCGACGCAAGCTCCGCCGGCGGCAAGGAGGATCGGCGTGAACCGGTTCGAGGGGCTGGCCGACCCCGGGACGGCGGTGGCCTTCCTCGGCGCGATCGCACTCAAGGCCGTGGTTCTCGTCGGTCTCCTGGGCCTGACCGACCTCCTGCTCGGACCGCGACGGGCCGCCTGGCGTAGTCTACTCTGGAAGGTGGGCTTCGTGGGGTTGCTGTTTCTGCCGGTGCTCTCCCTCGGCCTGCCGGCACTGTCCCTGCCCGGTGTGGCCGCGCTGTCCGGGTGGTGGCCGCAACAGCCCAACGTTGCGGCGGCGTTCCTCGACTTCGCTTTGGCGGAGGACGAAAACCCTGCGCCGGCGCCCGCCCCGGCTGCCGGTACCCTGGCTTCAGCCCCACCGACAGGCGCCGGGAGCCTGGCGTCCGCTCGGACGGAACCGCCAGCGGGAGCTGGACCAACGGGTCCGGTCCGTAGAAGCCTGTCGAGCGGGTCACGCGCCGACGACCGCCCGCTCGCGCCATCGGCACCCGCGGAGCCGGTCTCATGGATCACGCCTCGTGCCTGGCGGCTCAACTGGTCCGTGCTGGTCTTGGCGGGGTACGGCGCCGGTGTGCTGGCCGGCTTGGGGGTGTTTCTCCTCGGGGTGTGGGCCGCTGGTCAGTTGCGGCACGGTCTCGTCCCACTGACCGACGACTCCTGGCAGGACCAACTCCGGACCCTCTGCAATCGCCTCTCCCTGCGTCGATCGGTCTGCCTGAGCAGCAGCAGGCGGGTGCAGGTCCCGGTGCAGGTGGGGGTCCTGCGACCGGCGGTCATCCTGCCCTCGCGCCTGGTCGAGCAAGGGGCATCCGAGACGGCGGCCGCGGCCATCACCCACGAGCTGGCCCACGTGGCGCGGCTGGACTACGCCTTCAACCTGCTGGCTGGTCTGGCCCTGGTCCTGCACTGGTTCAACCCGCTGGTCTGGTGGGCCGCGCGCCGCCTGCGCGATGCGGCGGAGCAGGCCTGCGACGATTGGTCGGTGCGACTGAGCGGTCAGCCGACCGCGTACGCCGAGGCCCTGGTCGAGGCGGCGATGCAGATCGGCCGCGGCTGGCGGCCGGCGCTGAGCGTGCCGATGGCGCATTGCCCGCGCGTGGTCGACCGGGTCGAGCGGATCGTGGCCCTAGACGGCAGGGCCTCGCCACGGGTCGGCCGGATCAGCGCCTGGTCCATATCTGGTGGATTGGCCGTCTGCATCGGCCTACTGGCCGCCTGCGCCGTGCAGCATGCACCGCGGATGACCGAGCCGGTACTGCTGCAGATCCCCCTCGACGACCGGGTACGGGCCGAGGCGGACAGCCTGGTGGCCGCGGACGACCGCGAGCATGAACAGCGGCAGGTAGAGACGACCGCGCGACTCCAGGAGGCCAGGCAGGCCGGGGACGATCGGGAGGCTGTGATCGGCCTGGAGACTCAACTGATCCTGGCTGAGCAAACCCAGGCCGAGTGGCGCCGCCTGGCCGCGGAGACCCTGGGAGCAGAGCACGACTGGCAGGGGATGCCTTGGGACGAACGGACCGGATGGGCCTGGCGCTACGGTCATCTGGCTTCCTTGGCCGCGCACCGGATGCTCCCTGCAGTCGGGCTCTACTACTGCCAGCAAGCCGCGGCCGCCAATCCGTATGCCTGGTACCGGGGCTTCGTTCATGGGCAAACCGGCCTGTACGGGGTGAAATGGACTCAGCTCCTTCCCGAGCTGGCTGTCCGGGATAGCATTCCCGCGGCCCAGGCGGTCGAGTGGATCGAGGCTGACCTGCAGACCATCGGTCGCCTGCGGTACCAGAAGGCGGCCCTGGTCGGTCCGGACCGGATCTCGGCCGGGGCGCCCTGGATGCCTGATCCGACGCGTCAGGACTTGATCGACACCCGGGAGTTCGCCAAGCGGCAGCAGGCCCTGCTCATCGAGGGGTACTGGGTGGCCTACCGCTGGTCCCCCGAGCCGCAGCGCCGCGCCCGGCTCCAGGCCCTGTTGAGGGAGCACCTGGCTACCTACTACCCGGCCAAGGGGATGGAACGGGCCGACCTCGACGCGGCCAGGATATACCAGCAATGCTACTTCCCGTACGTCAAGCGATTGCTGCGTCTGGCCGAGTCCCCGGCAGAGAAACGGACAGACCTGGCTCCCCTGCTCAGCGTCGACCTGGCGCGCGTGCCCGCCACCCTCTTGCTAAAGCCGCTGTGCGAGGTGCTCATCAACACCGAGATCCAGACCCCGGGCGTACTGCCCGTTGACCGGATTGGGCCGCTTATCGCCATCCATCCTGCAGCCTTCGGAGTGGCTGGCGAGATGGCGATGGCCCTGCACAAGGTGCTCCGGGGTGAGTATGCGGTGACCCACGACCGGGATCCGGTGGCCGGTCGCCAGTGGCTGACCGCGGTCGGCCCGGCACTGGGCAGCACCCCGCCGCAAACGTTGACCGTGGATCCCTGGAGCGGATCGCCGAACTGGACCGGCTGGGATTACCTGTGGCTCCGGGAGCGGCTCCTCGCGGGCGACCTGGCCCGGCTGGAGGGGGATGAGGCCGCGGCCACGGCCGCGTATCGTGCGGCCCTTGACCTGGTGCGACCGGCGATGGCCGACTGGGGCATCCGCCGCGAGCTGGCCGCCACCGAGCTGGTCGCCGACCTGCGCGAGCGCCTGGCGGCCCGGCTGGACGATCCCGTTCTGCGGCCACCGGCCCGGTGATCGCGGGACGCGCTTGATTTTCCGGCCTGGGGCGATGGCACTGGGTGAGGGACGACAGGCTAACCTGGGGTTGCCCAGGTGTCGGTCGGTCTCGGTCGGGTCGATCGCCCGGGTTCCACCTGACTAGAGGGATCGAACATGCGGAGCATCGGCCTGATAGCCCAGTGGGTCGTGAGGTCGGCCCTGGTGGACACCAAGGTGTGGGCCCTCACCGGCCTATCCCTGATCGGCGCCCTGGTCTGCGGCACCGTCGCCACCGGGGAGTTCCGCGAGCGGCGTGTCGAATACGACACCCTGGTGGCCGACCAACGCCTGGCCAGCGAGCGGGCCCGGACCGGGCTGCAATCGTTCCTGTCACGGGAAGCTCAAGAGGCAAGCGTGATCCCCAGAGAGCAGCTTGCGGCTTTTCTCTCTCAGAGCGCTTCACGTAGAGCCGCATTTGCGGCGCACCTCTATGCGTACGAACACGAGCTGGTGTTCCTCGGCGACCCGACGGCCACGAGCCTGCTGGTCGGCGGTGCCGGGGCCCGGTTCGGGCACGTGGCGCGCATCGCCGGACGCCCGGGCTCGAGCCTGGCCCCTTGGAACGATCGGGAGGTATACACCCTGTCCGCGAGCGGTGGCCCGACGGTCCACGGCGTGCTGCCGATGCCGGACTTGGCGGGTTTCGTCGGCGTGGTGCTCAGCGTGATGGCGTTGCTGCTCAGCATCGGCCAGATCGCGGAGGAGCGCGAAAACGGCGTGCTGCGCGTGGTCATGGCGCAGCCCCTCAGCCGCAGTCAGTTGTTCGTCGGCAAGTACCTGGGCGTGCTCGCGATCTCGGTGGTCAGCGCGGTGCTGACCTTCGCCGGGTACCTGCTGGTGCCGGTAGCGGATGGGATACTGTCGCTCTCTGCAGATACAGTCGGGCGGCTGGCCATCATGCTGCTGGCCAGTCTGGTCTATCTCTCCCTGTTCGCCCTCGCGGGGCTGACCCTATCGGCCCGGATGAGCTCGGGAATGGCTACCGTGGCCGGTCTCTCGTTCTGGTTCCTGGCCAACCTGGCGATCCCGGCCATGAGCGGTCCGGCGACTCGCTGGTGGGAGCACCCCACTACCTACGAGGACTTGGGCGCGGCCAAGCGCCGCGAGTATTCCTCGGCCCGGGGTTCGGGCACCAGCCCATCGGAGGCTAGCGTCCTTCTGACTCGCCTTGAGGAGGCCGAAGTCGCTCAGGTAGGGGCGTGGAAGGTTGCGGCCCGCGCCGCGGCAGGATGCTCGCCTCTGTTCAGTTACCGGAGCGTCTGTGAGGTGGTTGCCGGAACGCAATTGGACGCGTATGAGCGAGCCGTCCAACGACTCTACGAGGCTCGGCGGCTGATCTGCCAAAGCCAGGCAGTTCCCAAAGCACCTCCCTTCCCCGAGTTGCAGCCCTTTCCTCCCCCTGGCGTGTTCGCGGCTAACGCGACCGGGGTAACCTGGGACGAGGTGGTCGTCCCGGTGCTGGCCCTCCTGCTGGCCAACGGGGCCCTGTTCGCCTATGGCCTGTCGGCGCTGCGTGCCCGTGACCTGACCTGAACGGAGGTAGGAAGGTGTGGCGCATCCTCGCGGCTCGAGAGCTCGCAGAGCACTGGCGCGATCGTCGTTTTGTATTCTCCTTGGGTGTCTGTGTCGCCGTGGCTGTCGCCTTTGCCGTACTGGAGCTGCCGGAGTGGAGCCGCCGGCAGCAGGCGGCGGGTCAGGACGAGGTTCGTCGCAAGGAATACGTGCGCGACGCACTCGCCGACGGCTTCGGCACCTGGGGCGTCCAGTTCCTCCCTCTGCCCGCGGCCCGCACGCCCTCCAGGCTGTCCCCTTTCGCCGCCGGAGTCGAGGCCGCGATGGACGAGATCTTCACCGTCACCGGGTTCGGACTGTCCACCAGCAAGCCAGACCTCAAGCGACGGCTCTTCGGATACTACGGCGAGACCGTCAGGCTGGACGTGGTGCTGCTGGTGGGGACCCTGTTCGGGCTCTTTGCCCTGGTCTTCGGGAGCATGGGGGTAACCGCGGAGCGGGAGACCGGCACCCTGCCGCTGGTGCTGGCCCAAGGCGCGTCCAGGAGGTCGGTGTTCTTCAGCAAGTACCTGGGGCTCCTGGCCCATTCGGCGGTGCTGCTCGCGGCGTTGTTCCTCCTGCTGGGACTCGGAGCCTTGACCGGTGGCCTGCGCTTCAGCGCCGGCGAGATCCTTACCCTCGGGGTGCTCCTGGCAGTCTCCGTGCTCTATCTGTCGTCCTGCGTGCTGCTCGGGCTGTGTATCTCCGTGGTGGCGCGGACGACGCAGGCGGCCGTCACCTGGGCCCTGATCGCCTGGGTCGGCCTAGTCCTGGTCGGCCCGACAGCGGCCATGTCCGCCGGAGCCGCGCTGGCCGAGCCACCCAGATCCTGGGTCTACCGGGCCGAGTGGCGGACTAAGGCCGACGAAATCGACGCAGGGGTACGCCGGAAAATGGGTATGCTTCTTCCCTCTCTTCCGCCGGGAACCGCCCGCAGGACGAACGCCGCGCACGAGGGGACCAACGTGAACACCGTACCGCCAGCAGCTCAGGTTATCGTCGACGCGGCCGTGGAGGAGGGAGACATGGCATCCGCCCTATTCGCCGCGATGGAGCGGACCCGGCTTAAGCAGAATCAGACCGCGGCACTGTGGGGCCGGCCTTTCCCGGTCGCCTCGTATAGCAGCCTGGCGGCCAGCCTGACCGGCACCGGCGCGGCCCATCAGGAGCGCTTGGCCGAGTCCGTGGCCGGATACGCGCGGGAGTGGCGGGACTATCTGCGGGAGGTGCGCGCCTTGCCGAGACCCGCCGGCGCTTCATACGAAGAGATCGCGGTGAACCCCGACCGACTGCCGCACTTCAGGCGACCTCAGCCGGACGTTGCCTCGGCATGCCTGCTGGCCTGGCCCGACCTGCTGGTTCTGGTCCTGTGGAACGCCGCTCTGGCCATCGCCGGCGTCCAGGCCTTTTGCCGGCGGGACGTGATCGGCTGACGCCCATCCCTTGAGGAGAACGCGATGCTGGAGATCGAGAATCTGTCGAAGCACTACGGCGAGGTGAAGGCGGTGCAGGGGCTGACCCTGACCATCCAGCCCGGCGAGATCTTCACCATGCTGGGGGCCAACGGGGCGGGGAAGACCACCACCCTGATGGTGGCCCTGGGATTCACCGAGCCGACCGAGGGGACGGTGCGGATCTGCGGGATCGACGTCACCCGGGACCCGCTGGAGGCCAAGAAGCACGTGGCCTACGTCTCGGAGAACGTCATGCTCTACGGCAACTTCACCGCCCGGCAGAACCTGGACTTCTTCACCAAGCTGGGGGGGCATGCTCACGCCACCCACGAGGAGTACGATCGGGTGCTGGCCCGGGTAGGGCTGCAGCGGGAGGCCTTCGACCGGCGGGTGAAGGGATTTTCCAAGGGGATGCGGCAGAAGCTGGGGATCGCCATCGCCATCATGAAGGACGCCGAGGTGATCCTGCTCGACGAGCCGACCTCGGGGCTGGATCCCAAGTCCGGGGCGGAGTTCCTGCAGTTGCTGGCCGAACTGCGCGGGGAGGGGAAGGCGATCTGGATGACCAGCCACGACATCTTCCGGGCCAAGGAGATCTCCGACCGGGTGGGGATCATGGTCGCCGGCCGACTGCTCAAGGTCCTCACTCGTCAAGAGCTGGAGCACGAGGACCTCGAGAAGCTCTACGTCGCCTACGTCAGCCAGATCGACCAGGCGGCCTGAGCTCCCTGCCACGGAGAGTAGCGCTCTTCGTCTCCCTTGACCGAGCTGTACCGGGAGTGCAGCAACAAGTGGCAGGAACAGCATCGAATGGCGAATTGGGGTCCTGCCGCCCAATACCTGCAACCTGGATGCCGCCATCTGGACAGGCGATCGCTACAGCCCCTGAGATCGGCGCATCAAGAGCCGGTCACCGCGTTCCCCCCCTTGAGCGCGTAGCGGATGCGATAGTAAAGCGCCTCCTGACCGCAGTCCTCCACCCGCAGGCCCAAGTAGACGGTGTCGCCCTGGATCACCGGCTCGGCCGGCCAGGGGACGACCTCGTCATCATGGCCCACGCGCTCCACCCCTTGCAGCTCGGCCCCGGGAGGGAGCTGGACCTGGACGTAACGGGTTTCGGACGCGGCCACCAGGGCCTGCGTCGGCGCATAGGTGACGAAGCAGCGGCGGCTGAGCGCCAGGCCGGCGTACCACCCCGCCAGGGGACCAGAGCCGTACCGCCGCCACTGCCGCACCTCACCGGTCGGCGTGACCTCCACCGAACAGCGGTCGCCGATGCGGCACGGCGCGTTAAGGTAGACCTGATACCCGGCCCGCCGTCGGCGGTGATCCTTCTCCTTGTACTCGCGCCAGCTCGGGTAGTAGGGGTGCGGCGCGTGGTTGACCGTGTCGGTGTTGGGGATCTGCCAGGACTGGAAGCCCATGTAGTATTCGTAGCTCTTGGTGATGGTGACGAACCAGGAATCGGTGATGAAGAGCACGTCGCGCATGGCGCGGGTGGCGATGCGGCTGCGGCGGTACCACGGTTCCATCGAGCCGGTCCACTCCTCGCACAGGTAGTCGACGTCCAGGGTCGGCTGCATGTACGGATCGGCCACCCCCACCTTGCTGACCATGCACTCCGGCTTGAGCGCCTTGGCCCGTTGGTACAAG
>JBAZUN010000090.1:1911-16186 GCA_041661365.1 Candidatus Latescibacterota bacterium | reverse complement strand
GACGCGGATGACCCGCAGCAGGTCGCCGGCCTTCAGCCCCTCGCTCTTCGGCGCCACCTCGCAGCTCTCGTCGGTCAGATCGGGGAGGGGCACGACGATCTCGGGACGCATGACCCCGGCCCGGATCTGCGTGGCCCCGGAGACCGAGACCTCGCGGCCGGCGCAGGACTGCAGGATCTCGAAGGTCTTGCGGGCCATGGCGATCGGCCCGAACCCCTCGGTCACGATCACGGTCAGGCCGAGCTCCTCGGTCCCGGTGATCGCCACCCCGAGGTCGTACCCCAGCAGTTGACGCAGGTCCTGGTCGCGCAGCCCGCCGCCGATCACCGCGGCAGCCCCGACCTGTCGCGCCTGCTCGATGACGGCGTGGGTCAGCAGGCCGCCGCCGACCACGACCTGCCCGGCGCAGTCTCGCTCGAGCTGCCGGGGGTCGAGCACCTCGTCGGGCGCGCCGGCGAGCACGCGCAGGGTTCCCCAGCGCTCGCCGCCGATCCCGAAGATCCCCTGGACAAAGGCCCCGCAGGTCTCGACCAGGACCCCTTCCTGGGGGAAGACCTGGGCCACCGTGCCGTCGAGGTAGGCGAGCACCTCCACCGGCCGGGGCGGCTGCCGGAGGATCACCTGGCCGGTGACGGTGGAGATACTCTCGACCGTCCCCACCACCGGCGAGGTCACCGTGGTCTTGAACCACTTGATCAGCGGCCGGGTCTCGGCCAGCGGCTCGCCCGCCGCCACCGGGTCGCCCTCGCGCTTGAGCATGTACCTGGGCAGCTCGCCGGGAGAGACCCCGAGCCGGTTGACCAGGTTGAGAGTGGCCACGTCGCCGGGAAGCTGGGTCCGGGCCACGACCTGGTCCCGCCTGACCTTGCTGCCCGGCTCGACCAGCACCTCGCCCTTGAGCGGCAGCCGCCGCTCGCGACGGATCACGGCCTGACGGGTGACCCGCAGGCCAGGGGTGTACGCGTGCGCCATTCCTCGCCTTCCCTCAGTAAAGCTCCAGGGCCCGGTTCCAGGCTTCTAGTTGGCCCAGCCGGGCCGCACCGTTCTCGTCGAGCTGCAGCGGCCGGCCCCGCCCGTCCAGGACCAGCCCCACGACCCCGCCCTTGACCACCACCTGCAGCTCCTGGCCCCGGCCGTTCCCGGCGTCCCACCCCCGGGTCGGCCGCAGGACCACCCGCGCCTCCTGGTCGGCGGACAGGGGCAGGCGCTGCAGCTCGCCGACCCGCAGTTGCCCCGAGCGCGACCAGTCAGGCAGCCCGATCTCGTAGGTGGCGCAGACCTCCCCCAACTTCCCCTTCCCCACCGGCGCGACGCAGGTGCCCAGGTAGATCAGGCAGTCCCGCTCGAAGACCTCGGTAGCCGCCTTCTCGTCGACCGTGGCCAGAACCCCGAGGTGGGGCATCATGAAGATGCTGTCCACCGCCAGCCGGGTGACCCCTTCGGGCTGGAAGGCGTCGATCAGCATGGCCGCGGCCTGGGCCCGGCGGGGGGCGTGGGAGAGCACCCCGCCGCTCCCCACCAGCAGGTCGAGGTTCATCATGCGGATCAGGGAGGCGCCGGAGGCGCTCTGGTCGAAGACGTCGGACAGGGTCCGCTCGGTCTGCACCCCCTTGAGCCCCACGGCGAGCTGCCGGTGCTGGACAAAGGCGAGCCGCAGGGCCTCGCGGGCGATCGCCTGCTCGATCTGCAGCTCCTCGAGCAGTTGGGGCACCGTGGTCGGTCGGATCATCTTGTTCTTGATCCGGTCGCGCAGATCCGCCTCGTCGAGGGGGAACGGCACCCAGCGGAGGATGTTGGCCAGGCCGGCCTCGACGAGGACGTTGGAGATGCTGTAGGACATCCCCAGGTTGGCGCTGACGGTCCGGTTGAAGACCTCGCCGAAGACGCTGAAGACGTCGGTGGTGGCGCCGCCGATGTCGACCCCGATGACGTTGATCCCCTGCCGCTGGGCGATGGTGTGGATGATGTTCCCCACGGCCCCGGGGGTCGGCATGATCGGCGCCCCGGTCCAGGTCATCAGCTTGCGGTACCCCGGGGCTTGCGCCATGACGTGCTCGAGGAACAGCTCGTGGATGACGTGGCGCGCCGGTCCCAGGTTCTCGCGCTCCAGCACCGGCCGCAGGTTCTCGGTGACGGTCAGGGCCGCGCGCGATCCGAGCACCTCCTCGATCTGCGGCCGGGCATCTTTATTCCCCGCGTAGATCACCGGCAACTGGAAGCCGGTGCCGAAGCGGGGCTTGGGGTCGGCCGCGGCGATGAACTCGGCCAGCTCGACCACGTGGCTGATCGTGCCGCCGTCGGTGCCGCCGGAGAGGAGGACCATGTCGGGCCGGAGCTGCCGGATCCGCTCGATCTTCTGGTGGGGGAGCCGGCCGTCGTTGGCGGCCAGGACGTCCATGACGATCGCCCCGGCGCCCAGGGCGCAGCGCTGCGCGCTCTCCGCGGTCATCGACTGGACCACCCCCGCGACCATCATCTGCAGCCCGCCCCCGGCGCTGCTGGTGGAGACGTAAATGTCGACCCCGCGGCCGCCCTCGGCCGGGGTGATGATCCGCTCGCCGTCGAGGATCGGCCGGCCCGACAGCTCCTCGACCTCCTGGATGGCGTTGAGCACCCCGCGGGTGACGTCCTCGAACGGGGCCTCGACGGTCGTCGGCGCCTCGCCCCGATAGGTCTGCCGGTAGACCTCGCCCTTCCGCTCGATCAGGATCGCCTTGGTCGTGGTGCTGCCGCAGTCGGTGGCGATGATCACCTGAAGCTCACTCATGCCGCACGCATCCCTCTTCCTCGATCGCGGCGACCAGCAGGTCGACGCCTTCGCGTTTCTCCATCAGGGCCACCAGCCGCTCGTACTCGGCGGCGGGGAACAGCAGGGTGGCGAACGGCCCCAGGAACGCCAGCACCTGGCTGCCGATGAACGACAGGGGCCGGCCGCTCTCCAGCACCATCAGGGCCGGGACGGCCAGACCGCGACGCACCAAAAAGCCGGCCAGCCGTAGCGCCAGCTCGCGGTCGGCCCCGGTGGCCGGCTCGGCCGGGGCCACGGCAAAGGCGTGCCGCAGCCAGCCGCGCCACCGGTCAAGACTCCAGGTGCTTCTCGGCAAACCCGGCAACCTCCGCGCGGTTGACCCCGCACCGCAGGTAGCAGCCGCGGAACGAGTCCAGCCGGCTGGGACGGCCGAACGGACTCAGGAAGACGCCGCGGCGCAGGATCTCCACCCGCCTGACCCCGGCCCACGGCCAGTGCCGCCGCCGTCCGAGGTGGATCACCCAGGCACCCTGATCGTCCAGCCGGTACCGGGTCGGCAGCCAGTACCGAGCCATCGACGCTCCCAGCACGCCCAGGCTGAGCACCCCGTACCCCAGCCCCTCGAACCCGATGGCCGCCGCGGCCGAGGCGCCCGCCGTCAGCAGCACCAGGGCCGCGGTCCGGGTCCAGGGCTCCTCGGCCAGCGGGTGCACGGTCCAGTAGATCGCCGGCTGGTCCACCGCGTCTGCCGACCTCTCCGCCATCTACCGGTACAACTGGTTTTCCGGACCGACCCACCACTCCTGGAGGTCGGCGCCGGCGGGGTACCAGTTCACCCCCGAAAAACGCCGGCTGTAGGCCTTGGCCTGCCGCAGGGTCCACAGGAAGGTATACGGCTGGTCCTCGTAGACCAGCTCCTGGAACCGGCGGTACAGGGCGATCCGCCGGGCCGGGTCGAACTCGCGGCGGTACTCCTCGAGGATCCGGTCCACCTCGGGGTTGCTGTACCCGACGTAGTTCGAGCCGTCCGCCTCGGCCTGGGAGGAGTGCCAGACCTGGTACCCGTCGGGCGGGAAGACCACGCCGCTGGTCCACCCCAGGACCACGGCGGCGAACTCCTTGGCCCTGACCCGCTGCAGCAGGATCGACCAGTCCAGCTCGCGCACCTGGCAGTCGACGCCCAGGTCCCGCAGCTCGTGCTGCAGGGCCAGGGCCACGTCCTTGCGGAGCTGGTTCCCCGAGTTCACCAGGATCTCGAAGCGGAACGGGGTAGCCACCCCGTCGATCACCCGCTCGAGCAGCCCGTCGGCGTCGCGGTCCTCCCAGCCGGCCTCGGTCAAGAGCGCCAGGGCCTGCTCCGGATCGTAGGGCAGCGGCTGGAGCCCCTCGTGGTACTCCGGCCGGAAGCGATGGATCGGGCCGGCGACCGGCTCGGCCAGACCGAAGAGGAGATTCTCGATCATCCCCTCGGTGTCGGTCAGGTGGCCCATCGCCCGGCGGACCCGCCGGTCGGCGAAGATCGGGTGGCGGTTGTTCCAGCCGATGTAGGCGTACCCGCTGGCGTACTCGACCCCCTTGAGGAACCGGCCGACGAACTGCGGCGACCAGCTCTTCTCCTTGAACTCCAGGGGGCTGAGGGTGTGGTAGTCCAGGTTGCCGTTGGTCAGCTCGATGAAGGCGGCGTCGGTGTTGTTGATGACCTTGAAGACCACCCGGTCCACGTACCCCATGGCCGGCAGTCCGGGGGTGGCGGCGCCCCAGTAGTCGTCGTTGCGGGTCAGCACCACCTTCTGCTGGGTGACCGCGTCCCGCTCGAAGTCGGCGATCCGGTACGGTCCCGAGCCCAGCAACCGGCGGTTGAACCCCTGGTTGAACAGCTCGGCGAACCGCCGCACCCGGTCGGCGTGGGGACCGTGCTCCCAGGAACCGTCGACCAGACCGGCCAACGGCACCGGCTCGAGCAGTCCATCCGGATCGTAGAAGTGCCGCGGCAGGATCTCGAAGAACCCCAGGGCCACGTCGTTGCGGAAGTAGGGCCGGTCGCAGACGAAGGTGACGCGGTGCGCCCCCTCGATCCGGCCGTCCTTCACCGCGGCGTAGTAGTTGCGCAGGTGGAGGGCCTGCACCCGCGGGTTCTGGATGACCTTCATGCTGAAGAGGACGTCGGCCGAGGTGATCGGCGCGCCGTCGGCGAAGCGCGCGTTCTCGCGCAGCTCGAAGGTGTACGACAGCTTGTCCGGCGAGACCGTCGGGTAGGCCTTGGCCACCCGTCCCCGCAGGACGTACGGCGGCTCGTTCTCGGCCCAGAGGAGCGACTCGAAGACGTACCCGAGCACGCTGGAGGCGCCGGCGTCGCTCGAGGTATAGGGGTTGTAGTTCTCCGGGTCGGACAGGGCGTGCCGGATCATCCAGTCGCCGCGCACCGGGGCGGCGACCCGCGGCGATCGGGTCGGCGCCAACCGGGTGCCGTCCAGGACCAGCACCTCCCGGGTGCGGGCGAGGATCGGCTGCACCGCGCTCCAATCCTCCTCCCCGGCCTGGACCCGGGCGGCGCCGGCCGTGGCGACGAGCGCGGCCCACAGGGCCAGCCGCCGAAAACCATCGATCCGCAACGTCATCGGGCCCCGCTGGCGCGACCGGCGACCGCGGTCAGACCGGCGTCAGCCATCCGTGCCGGTCCTCGACGTCCCCGTTGACCACCTCGAAGAAGGCCTGCTGAAGCTGCTGGGTCACCGGTCCCCGCTGCCCCTGGCCGATGGTGATCTTGTCGATCGAGCGGACCGGCGTGATCTCGGCCGCGGTGCCGGTGAAGAAGACCTCGTCCGCGATATAGAGGTACTCGCGCGGGATCGGCCGCTGCTCGACCTTGAGCCCCAGCTCGCGGGCCAGGGTGATGGTCGTGTGGCGGGTGATCCCGGGCAGGATCGAATGGCTCGAGCCCGGGGTGTACAGGGTCTGGTTGCGGACCACGAAGATGTTCTCGCCGCTCCCTTCGCTGACCAGCCCGTCGGTCCCGAGCACGATCCCCTCGTCGTACCCGTTGACCTTGGCCTCCATCTTGACCAGTTGGGAGTTCAGGTAGTTGCCGCCGGCCTTGGCCAGGAAGGGAAAGGTATTCGGTGCCATCCGGTTCCACGACGAGGTGCAGACCTCGACGCCGCGCTCCAGGGCCTCGGGGCCCAGGTACTTGCCCCACTCCCAGACGGCGATCACCACGTCGACCGGGCAGTCGAACGGCATCACCCCGAGCGCCCCGTACCCGCGGAAGGCGATCGGCCGGACGTAACAGGCCTGCAGCCGGTTGACGCGGATCGTCTCCCGCACCGCCGCGCTGAGCTGCTCCAGGGTGTACGGCATCTCCATCCGGTAGATCTTGGCCGAGTCGAGGAGCCGGCGCAGGTGCTCCTCCAGGCGGAAGACCGCCGGACCGCGGCGGGTGTGGTAGCAGCGGATCCCCTCGAACACGCTGGAGCCGTAGTGGACCACGTGGGAGAGGACGTGGATCTTGGCGTCCTCCCACCGGACCAGCTCTCCGTTGAACCAGATCCTCTCGGACTGCGGCATGGCCATGGTCGGCTACTCCCTGTGTGTGTGTCGCCGGGCCGGCCCCGAACCGGGGCTCAGATCGAGCGGCTGTAGGAAACGCTGAAGCTGTCGAAGGTACGCTGCTGCCGCGAGCGGCTTCCCTGGAACGACAGCCGGGTCGCCGGGCTCGGATTGTACCCGATGCTCAGGCTCAGGGTCCGGGTCGGCCGGCGCGCCACGAGATAGCGGTCCTCGCGGGCTCCGGCGTAGTCGTACTGCCACTGCCGGTCGAGTCTATAGGTGTAGTTGACGCTGGTCGTGAACAGCGACCCGAGGCTGTAGGTCATCCCCAGGCTGGCGTTGTGATCGCTGTCGTCCTCGTCGACGACCTGCACCTCGTTCTCCACCAACAGCCGGCCGAAATCCTCGGCTCGGTAGCTGTACCGGGCGCTCATCTGCAGGTGGGCGAAGAACGACCGCCGCAGGGAATGGGTCGTGCTCCAGCCGCGGCGGATGCTGCTCTGGCGACCGGTCGTCGTGGGGTTCAGCTCCCGGTCGAAGTCGTACACGGTCCGCTTGGCCGACACCCCGAAGGTGTGGGAAAGGCTGCACCCGAGCCGCTCGTACCGGGTATCGAGGTTGAGTCCCAGGTCGCGGTTCCGCGTGTTGTCGCTGGAGTGCGTCGCGTCGAGGTTGACCTTGTGCCCGAACGAACGCTCCAGCGTCACCCGCAACTGCATCCCGCTCCGCAGCGAACCCTCGTAGGTGACGCTGGCGGTGTTGCGGTGGGTGTCCCGGTCCAGCTCCGGGGCGCCGGGATTCTTGCCCCGCTCCACCTCGACGGACGCCGCCCCTTTGACCACCTGCCGCTCGCTCCATTGCCAGTCGAGCGAGCCGTTTAAAAATAAGCTCCGCTTGGCCAAATCGGAACTCGTGTCGCGAAAGATCCCGTCACCCGCAAGCCGCACGGGCAGAAAGCGCTGGTCCTGGGAACCGTAGCGGACGGAGGTGCGGCCCACCAGTCGCTGGCTCAGCTTGCCCGAGGCGCTGCTCTCCAGGTTCCAGTTCCGGCTTTCGTGGTCCTTGCCGTAGTAGTCGTTGTCCAGGTCCCGATCCTCGCTGGCGGTGTTGGTCCGGAGGTTTTCTCCGTACGAGGCGCTGTTCCTCACCTCGAGCCCGGCCACCTTGAAGTCGGCCTGACCCGAGACGCGGGTATTGCGGCTGGCGGACAACTCCACGGCCATGTTCGTGTCCCGCACCACCGTGCCGCCCGAGATCCGCTCGGTGACCACCGAGCGCGGCGCCCCTACCTGCGAGCGGGATTCGGAAGCGTTCAGCTTGGTGACCACCTGGCCGGGCCAGGTGTACCCCATGCCGGTGCTGAAGTCGTCGCTGCGGTTGCGGTTGCTCTTCAGGGTATTGTCGGTCTTTCCCAGGCTGAGCGACGGGTTGAGCTTCTGCCCGCGCAGCGACAGCTCGGGCGTCATCCGGAGGGAGGCGGAGTACTGCACCCCGCGCTCGGTGAGGGTGCTGTCCAGGTTGGCCCGGTTGGCCCGGCTGGCGTGGATGATCCCCGGGGTCACGTTGACCCTCAGGGTGTTGAACCGTCCCCGCGTAAAGGGGCTGTACTGGAAGCGGAAATTCAGCGTCTGGTTGCGGATCTTCTGCCGCGTCAGGGTGGCGTTGCGGACCGACATCGCCGCCCCGATCCCGATCGAGGCCCGCGGTCCCAGGATCGGGTAGTTGACCGAGCTGCTGACCGAGGCGACGTCCTGCCAGGTCCTGCCCGAGGAGCGCTCGTCCAGGGTCGAGCTGAGCGAGCCCGAGGCGGTGATGCGGAGCATCGAGGTCGAGTCCCCGGCCGCCGACAGCCGCACCGGCACCGCGTAGCTCAGGGCCGGCAGGGAGTGGTCCCACCGCATCCGGCCGACGCTCTTGCTGAACCGCAGGCCGTACTGCTGCCCCGAGGCGCTGCCGGTCCCGGCCACCGCCCACGCCAGGAAGGCCAGCAGCGCCACCGCCCTGGGTACGGAGATCCCCTTCCCCGCGATCACCGGGCCTCCGTCCCCAGCTCGGTGAGGGCGTCGCTGAGACGGGCGAACTCGGCCAGCTCCAGGGTCTCGGGCCGCCGGGTCAGGTCGAGCCCGGCCCGGCTGGAGACCACCTCCAGGTCCGGCCGGGTCAGCCCCGGTACGGCGGCGAGCACGGTATTGCGGAGCATCTTCCGCCGCTGGCCGAAGGCCGTGCGCACCAGCCGCTCGAGCCCGGCCCGGTCGCGCACCGCCACCCGGTCCTGCGGGCAGAAGCGCACCGACACCACCGCCGAATCCACGCGCGGCACCGGGCGGAACGAGCCCCGCTGGACCGGCAGCCGCTGCTCGATCTGGGCCCGCATGCCCAGCAGGACGGTGACCAGGCCATAGGCGCGCGAGCCCGGGGTCGCGGTCAGCCGCTCCGCCACCTCCCGCTGGACCATCAGGACCGCCTCGCGTACCTGGTCGGCGTGGTGGAGGAGGTGGAAGAGCATCGGCGCGGTGATGTTGTACGGCAGGTTCCCCACCACCAGCAGCCGTTCACCCCCCTCTTCCTCGAGGACCTTGGCCAGGTCCACCTTCAGCACGTCACCCTCGATCAAGTGCAGGCCGGGAGGAGGGAATCGGCGGCGCAGGTCAGCGGCCAGATCGCGGTCGATCTCCACGGCCACCAGGCGCGGCAGGGCCGCGGCCAGCAGACCGGTCAGGGCACCCCGTCCCGGCCCTACCTCGAACACCACGTCCCCGGGAAGCGGCTGCACCAGCTCCAGGATGCGGCCGGCCACGCCCCGGTCAACCAGGAAGTGCTGACCGAATCGCTTCCGCGGTCGCGGCAGGCGGGAAGACGGGGTCGACATCGGCCTAACCGGTCGGCGCCGGCCCAGGCCGGCCGCCGAGGGCGCGCCACAGGTCGACCAGCACCAAGTTAGGATGAACGTGGCGGCCCAGGTATTCGCCGGCCCGGTCGACCTCGAGCGCGGCGCGCTCCAGCCGCGCCGGCCCGAGGGTTGTGGCCAGTCCCTTCAGCGCGACCAGCCGGTCGACGAGGGCGATCTCCTCCTCCCGACCCTGGTCGAGGAGGAACAGATCGCGCAGGTGAACCCCGAGCAGCTCGAGGAAAAGCGGCACCGCGTTCTTCTCGCCTCGCGCGGACAGCTCCTCGATCACCTCCCAGTACTCCTGGGTTTCGCCGGCAACCGCGGCCTGGAGGAACCGCTCGACCTGAAGCCGAACGGGGTCCAGCTCGCCGGAGACGGCCCGCGAGGCGCGGTCCAGACTCCCGGCGCCCAGCCGGACCGCCAGCTCCAGCCGGTCCCCCTCCATCCCCTGACTCCGCAGGTGGTCCCGCACCTCCTCGGGGCGCAGGCGTCGGCACGCCAGGCGCTGACAGCGCGACAGGACGGTGGGCAGCAGGCGCTCGGGGGCGGCCGAGACGAGGACGAAGATCGCCCGGCGCGACGGCTCCTCGAGCGACTTGAGGAGCGCGTTCGCCCCTGCCGGCTGCATGCATTCGGCGCCGAACACCAGCCCCACTCGACGGCTGGACTCCCCCGGCGCGTACCCCATCGACGCCTGGAGCTGGCGCAGCGACTCGACGCTGATGTTGGCCCCCCCGGGAGAGGCGCTGGCGCCACCGGCCAGGAATTCGAGCGCCGCGATCCGGTCCTCTTCCGGCGGACTCTCCTCTCGGGCCTTGTCCTTGCGGCCGCGGCGCGGCGCCAGCGGGACCAGCGCGTGCACGTCCGGGTGGGACAACTGCTCGATCCGCCGGCAGGAGCTGCAGGCGTCGCACGCCTCTACCGCGCCCGCCCGACAGCAGATCGCCTTGGCCAGCTCCAGCGCCAGGCGTCGTTTGCCGGTCCCCTCGGGGCCGCAGATCAGGATGGCGTGGGGCAGACGGTCCGCGGCCAACCAGGCGCGGGCCTGGGCCTTGACCGCCTCCTGGCCGATGACGTGGGCAAAGGACACTGGGGCCCTCTCCGGGACGCCGCGAAAGTCTGACCTGGGGTGGACCTAGCGCAGCAGGCTGGCCTGGGTCTCGGGGTCGAAGAACCGGGCCTTGCCGACCTCGACGGCCAGCTCGACCTGCTGGTCGACCACCGGAATGTGCTGAGGATCGACCCGGGCCACGAAGGAGGACTTGCCGGTGGTCACGTAGAGCAGCACCTCGCTCCCCGTGGGCTCCACCACCTCCACCCGGGCCGATACCGGGACGGTCGATACCCCCGGAACCACGGTCTGCGGATCGTGGATGTCCTCGGGCCGGATGCCCAGCACGATCTCGCGGTCGACGCGGCTCCGCAGAACCTCGACCGCCTCGGCCGGAAGCGGCAGCCGCAGGCTCCCCTCGTTGAAGACCAGCCCCTGGCCCTCGGCCCGCACGCGGCCGGTGAGGAAGTTCATCGACGGGCTGCCGATGAACCCGGCGACGAACTGGTTGACCGGATGGTTGTAGAGGTTCAGCGGCGTGTCGATCTGGTGGACGCGGCCGTCCTTCATGACCACGATGCGGTCCCCCATGGTCATCGCCTCCACCTGGTCATGGGTGACGTAGACCATGGTCGCGCCCAGCCGGGTGTGCAGCTTGCTGATCTCGGTCCGCATCTGCATACGGAGCTTGGCGTCCAGGTTCGACAGCGGCTCGTCGAAGAGGAAGACCTTGGGCTTGCGGACGATGGCCCGTCCCACGGCGACCCGCTGCCGCTGCCCGCCCGAAAGGGCCTTCGGCTTGCGCTCGAGCAGGTCCTCGATCCCCAGGATCTCCGCGGCCTCGCGGACGCGCGCGTCAATCTCCTCCTTCGGGTACTTCCTCAGCTTGAGGCCAAAGGCCATGTTCTGGTACACGGTCATGTGGGGGTAGAGCGCGTAGTTCTGGAAGACCATGGCGATGTCGCGGTCCTTGGGCGCGATCTCGTTGACCAGCAGACCGTCGATGTAGACCTCGCCGCTGCTGATCTCCTCGAGCCCGGCGATCATCCGCAGCGTGGTCGACTTGCCGCACCCGGACGGACCGACCAGCACGACGAACTCTCGATCCTTGATCTCGATATTGACGTCGTCCACCGCGACGACGCTCTTCTCGAACACCTTGCAGACGTTTCTGAGGACCACTTCGGCCATGTTCAATGCTCCCGCTACCGGTCGGGGACAGGGCCCCACGGGCCGGATAGATCGGACGGATCAGAGTGGATACCAAGATAACACGGCACGGCCCCGGGCAGAACCCCGACGACCGGGGGCGGCAGACCGAGCCGGCCGAGGCAGACTACCGGCCGGTCAGGGCTCCCGGTCCGACCTTGGCGTCGGGCTCGCGCAGGTAGTCCGGCTCGACGCTGGCCAGGTCGGCGACCTCTCCGCGCCGCAGCCGCACCAGACCGAGCATGGCCACGGCCCCGGCATCCGGCCGGGCACAGTGGGGCGGTGCCAGCAGGGCGACCTCGCCGAGGTCCGCGAGTAGCTCCCGGTACGCCAGGGCTCCATCCCCGGTGTAGACGGTGGGGATCGAGGCCCGTTCCTCGGCCAATCGGGCCGGAGCCACGGCCCGCGGGGTCGCCAGTGACCGCGGCCACCCCGCCTCGGTCCCGTAGATCCCGGCGTAGACCTCGCCCTTGCGGGCGTCGAGCAGGGCGCAGACCGGCCAGCGGCAGAACGGCACCCGGGCCGCCAGGGCCTCCAGGGTGGGAACGGTGACCAGGGCCGCCTCGGTGGCCAGGCAGAACCCCTTGGCCGCGCTCATTCCCAGGCGAAGCCCGGTGAACGAGCCCGGGCCGGCGGTCACGGCCACGGCCGCCACCTGGCGGGCCGACACTCCGGCCAGACGCAGCACCTCGTCCACGTCGCTGAACAGCCGGCGCGAGTGCTGCAGGCCCACGTCGAAGTACCGCACGGCCAGCAGCCGCTCGTCTTCGGCCAGGGCCACCCCCCCGGCCGGGGTCGAGGTGTCCAGGCCAAGGATCAACACGCCCGCGCCCCCTGCACTCCGGCCGCGCCAAGAGTGCGACTGCGCCGCCGCGCTCTCACAGGAGTCCGAGCTGGGGGGCCGAGGGGCGCTGCGGGTCACGACCCAGGTGCAGGTAGGCTCGTTCCATGGCCTGCCGGCCGCGTGGGGTCCGGCGGAGGAACCCCTCCTTGATGAGGTAGGGCTCGTAGACCTCCTCGATCGTCTCCGCCTCTTCACCGATCACCGCGGCCAGGTTGCTCAGGCCGACCGGTCCTCCGTCAAACCGGTCGATGATGGCGACCAGCAGCTTCAGGTCGATCTCGTCGAGGCCGTGCTCGTCGACGTTGAGGATCCGCAGGGCCGCCTCGACCGTGGCCACGTCGATCCTGCCGTTCCCCTCCACCTGGGCGTAGTCGCGCGCCCGCCGCAGCCAGCGCTTGGCGATCCGGGCCGTGCCCCGCGCCCGGCGGGCGATCTGGACGGCCGCCGGCGGCTCGACCTCGAAGCGGAGGAGACGGGCGTCGCGCGCGACGATCGCGCTCAACTCCTCGATCGTGTAGTAATCGAGGTGGGCGGTGATCCCGAAGCGGGCCCGCATCGGTGAGGTCAGCAGCCCCTGGCGGGTGGTGGCGCCGATGAGGGTGAACGGTTCGAGCGGGATGCTCACCGACCGGGCCGCCGGTCCCTGGTCGATGATGATGTCGATCTTGAAGTCCTCCATGGCGCCGTAGAGGTACTCCTCGACCACCCGGTTGACCCGGTGGACCTCGTCGATGAACAGCACGTCGCGGGCACCGAGGTTGGTCAAGGTGCCGGCCAGGTCGGACGGCCGCTCCAGCAGCGGTCCCGAGGTGGCCACCAGCTCGACGCCCAGCTCATGGGCGATGACGTGGGAGAGGGTCGTCTTGCCGAGTCCCGGAGGACCGTAGAGGAGCACGTGGTCCAGGGCCTCGCCCCGCTGGCGGGCCGCCTGGATGGCGATCCGGAGCTGCTCCTTGACCTTTACCTGCCCGGTCATCTCGTCGAGGGAGGTCGGGCGCAGGGTGTAGTCGCGCTCGGTCTCCTCGGGATCGGGATCAGGATTTACGGGGCGTTCGGCCATGGACCGGTCCGCTTCAGCGCTCCTTGAGTGCCAGCTTGACGAGCTCCTGCACGCTCTTCACCGGCTCCTTGCGGGTCAGGAGCCGGCCCACGGCCTGCCGGGCGGCACCGCTGCCGATCCCCAGGGCCACCAGGGCCAGCACCGCTTCGTCAGCCATGGCGCTGCCAGGGGCGCCGGAGGCCGCTGCCAGGCCCGAACCTCGGCTCACGGCCAGGCGGACCTTGTCCTGCAGATCGACGATGATCCGCTCGGCGGTCTTGCGGCCGATCCCCTTCACCGCGGTCAGTTCGCCGGCGCGGCCCTGGCAGATCGCCTCCTGCAACTCGCGCAGCGGGATCCCGGAGAGGATGGTCTGGGCCGAGCGCGGCCCGATTCCGGGCACCTCGATGAGCAACTCGAACAGGTCGCGCTCCTCGGCCGCGGCAAAGCCGTACAGCTCCAGCCGGTCATCGCGGACGTGGAGGTAGGTGAACAGCCGGACCGGCGCCTCGGGCGAAGGAAGCTGCTCGGAGGTAAGCAGGGACACGGACAGACCGTATCCCACGCCCGCCACCTCGACCACCGCGTGGGTGGGGCTCTTGGCCACGAGGACGCCGCTGAGATGGGCAATCACGGATTCACCGAGCCCACGGCTTCATCGCCTGACCATCCGGCGCAGGAGATCATCGATCTCCGGCCGCGATCGCCGCCCTCCGGCCTCGGGGAGATGCTGGCCGACGTGAAAGGCATGGCACAGACCGATGGCCAAGGCATCGGAAGCATCCAGCGATTCGGGCGGAGACGACAGCCCCAGCAGCTTGGTGACCATGAACTGGACCTGCTCCTTGGTCGCCTGGCCGTTTCCGACCACGGCCTTCTTGACCTCGGCCGGGGTGTAGTGGAAAACCGGCAGGCCGGCTTTACGGACGGCCAGCACCAGGACCCCC
>JBAZUN010000090.1:0-1901 GCA_041661365.1 Candidatus Latescibacterota bacterium | reverse complement strand
CGCCGCCGCGTCCCGGCCGACGAAGGTTCGCTCGATCGCCGCGGCTTCGGGACCGTGTTCGGCGATGATCGCGCCCAACCGATCGTAGAGGAGGACCAGGCGGTCTTCGAGCGCCTCGCCCCGGCGGGGCCGGATGCAGCCGCACGCCAGGTAGCGATAGCGGCGGCGGCGGCACTCGAGGATGCCGTACCCGGTACTGGTGCTGCTGGGGTCGATGCCCAGAACGATCAAGGGTGCCGGCGGCTCGGAAGCCGGGCCACTCCGATTGCCGGGCAGACCGGTCAGGTGACCAGCCTGGCCAGCACGTCCTCGCCGACGTCGAAGTTCGAGAAGACCTTCTGCACGTCGTCCAGATCCTCGAGCGCCTCGAGCAGGCGCACGATCTGCTCGGCCACGTCGCCCTGGACCTCCAGCATGTTCTTCGGCAGCCAGGCGAGCGACGACTGGGCGAAGGGAATGCTGCTCCGCTCCAGGGCCTGCTTCACCGACTCGAAATCGGCCAGCGGCGTCACCACCTCGTGGACCTCGTCGCCGTCCTGAAGGTCCTCGGCGCCGGCGTCCATCACCGCCAGCATGAGCTTCTCCTCGTCGGCCGCCGACTTCTCGACCTCGATGACCCCCTTCTGCTCGAACATCCAGGCGACCGCGCCGTTCTCCGCCAGATTGCCGTTGTACTTGGTGAAGACGTGGCGAACCTCGGAGACCGTGCGGTTGCGGTTGTCCGTCAGCGTCTCCACGATGACCGCCACGCCGCCGGGACCGTATCCCTCGAAGAGGGCCGCCTCGTAGACCGTGCCGGGCTCCTCGCCGGTACCCCGGCGGATGGCCCGCTCCATGGTCGCCTGCGGCATGTTGGCGCCCTTGGCGTTCTGGACCGCGGCCCGGAGGCGCGAGTTCGAGTTCTCATCCCCGCCGTCGCGCGCGGCTACGGTCAGCTCCTTGATGAGCTTGGTGAAGAGCTTCCCCCGAGCGGCGTCGATGGCGCCCTTCTTGCGCTTGATGGTGCTCCACTTGGAGTGACCCGACATGGTCCATACCTCCTTGTAACCGGGGCAGTTTCGGCTTGGCAGCCGCGGCTCACTCCTCGGACTTCTGCTTCTTGCTCGCTTCGACGACCTTCGCCATCTGGTCGCCCGGCACCTCCTCGTACCGCTCGAACTTCTGCGCGTGGATCCCCTTCCCCTGGGTCATGGAGCGCAGCGTGGTGGCGTACCGCTCCAGCTCGGAGAGGGGCACCTCGGCGCGGATGACCTGAGAGTGCCCCGAGGTGTCCATGCCGCTGATCCGCCCCCGGCGCGAGGAAAGGTCGCCCATCACGTCGCCCATGTACTCCTCGGGGATGGTGATGGTAAGGCTGTAGATCGGCTCGAGCAGGACCGGCTTGGCCTTGAGGAAGGCGTCCTTGAAGGCGACCGAGCCGGCGATCTTGAACGAGACCTCGTCGGAATCCACCGGGTGGTACTTGCCGTCGGTGACCGTGGCCGCCACGTCCACCACCTTGTATCCTGCGACCGGCCCCTCGACCAGGGTCTCGATAATCCCCTTCTCGATGGCCGGGATGAAGTTGCTCGGGATGTTGCCGCCGACCACCTCGTTGCCGAACTCGAACCCCTCGCCCCGAGCCCGGGGCGAGATCCGCAGGTGCACCTCGCCGAACTGGCCCCGGCCGCCGGTCTGCTTCTTGTGTCGATGGTGTCCTTCGGCCGTACCGCGGATGGTCTCGCGATAGGGGATCCGCGGCGATTCGGTGGTGACCTCGACGTTGTACCGGCTCTTGAGCCGCTGGACGATGGTGTCCAGGTGCAGCTCGCCCTGCGCGAAGAGCAACGACTGGCGGACCTCGGGGTCGAAACGGAAGACGAAGCTCGGGTCTTCCTCGTGGATCTGCACCATGCCGGTGA
>JBAZUN010000089.1:0-16445 GCA_041661365.1 Candidatus Latescibacterota bacterium | reverse complement strand
GGCGGGGGGCTGTCAAGGGCCGGGAAGCTGACGCTGGCCGGCGAGCACACGAGGCTGACAGGGAACCAGTCGTCCTGCCAGGCTTGGCAGGACCGCTCGGTTGCCCAAGCGCGCCACCAGGTCGTCCTGGTGAGGTCGATCAGGGCCAGGGGCAGAGGGGGGCCGACGGACTGGCGCCCAGGCTGCGACCAAGGCACCGAGGCGGCCCTCGGTCAGAGCGGCTCAGCAGATGTCGTACCGCGGTCCCCCTGAGCCCTCGGGCACGTGCCAGCGGAGGTTATCGTAGGGGCACTTGCACTCGCAGGTCTTGCAGTGCACGCAGTTCGAGGGATTGGTGGGCCGCATCTCGCCGTGGTGCATCTCGTAGACCCCCCCCAGGCAGAAGCCGACGCAGGGATGGTCGAAGGTGCCGGCGCATCGCTGGCGACAGATCGCCTCGTCGAGGACCTCGCAGTGGACCGGCTGGTCTTCGCGGTGCTCGACGTGGGCGCTGGCGACGAAGGCATCCTTGTCGAAGGGGCGGTCGAGGCGCAGCGGATAGCTGGCCTGGGTCATGGTGCGGTAATCGGCCTCGACCCGCAACTGCGGCAAGAGGGTGGCGACCGGGGTCAGGGGGAGGCCGACCAGGTTGCCGAAACGGGCGAGGACCTGCCGGAAGTTGCGTGCGGCGCGCATCTGCGCCAGGACCCCGCTCTCGCCGAGGCGCCGAGTGTAGTCGGCGGCGATGGCATCGGGCTGGTCCAGGCGCTCGGCGGCGGCCAGACCGGCAGCCAGGCCCGAGGCGATGGCGTTATGCTGGCCCTTGATGCGCTGCATGTCGACCAGGCCGGCGGCATCGCCCAGGAGGACGACGTTGCCCTGGCCGATGGCCTGGGTCGCCGGGTCGCGGGGGATGGCGTACCACCCGCCCTCGGGGATCATGCGGGCCCCGCCCTCGACCACCTTGCCGCCGTCGATCAGGGCCCTGATGAAGGCATGCTCGGTCAGGCGCACGTAGGCATCCTGCGGCACCAGATCGCGGTATACCCAGTCGAGGCCCATGATCAGCCCCACCGCCAGGCGTGACTCACCCATGGGGTAGACGAAACCGCCTCCGGTCATCCCCGGCCCCACGACCGGGGTCCACAGCGGGAAGCCCACCGAGTGGACGACCCGGTCCTCGCCGAAGGCCTGGTAGCGCTCGGGGCTGACCTCGATGACCTGCTTGACCCCCACCGAGAAAAGCTGCGCCTGGGCCCGTTTCAGGCCGGCCCGTTCGAGCCAACGCTCGGTGACGAAGCCGCGACACCCCTCGGCCAGCATCACCACCTCGGCCCGCAGCAGCTCTCCGGGCTGGTGGTGCCGCAAGGGGCGGCGCTGGCGGTCGAGGCCCTGAGCAACGGTGCGCACCCCGATGGCCCGGCCACGGTCGTCCAGCGCCACCTCCTCAACGCTGAAGCCGTGCAGTACCTCGACGCCGGCCTGGCGCGCCAGCTCGGTCAACCAGGCGACGAGCTGGGCGGCGGAGACGATGTAATCGCCCTGGTGCAGCAGGTGCCCCGGCCCCAGGCCCAGGCCTCGGGCGGCCCGCAGCAGGGGCGTCAGGCGGACGGTGCGCTCCGGGCCGAGGAAGAGATAGGTGTCCTCGCGGGCCACGCGCCGGGCAAGGACCTTCTTACCCTGACCGTCGTCCCGCCACGCGGGATGAGCCCAGTCGAGGAAGGCCTCGAGCGGCCCGGGCTCGATGACGGCGCCGGACAGGTTGTGCTGGCCGGGCCCCGAGGCCTTGTCGAGCACCACCACGTCGGCGTCGGGTCGGGACTTCTTCAGGGCGAGGGCGGCCGCCAGGCCGGCAGGGCCGGCGCCGACGATCACCGCGGTGGCCGAGCCCAAGTCCGCGCTACTGCTCATCTCAGGCTTCCTCCAGGTGCCGGACGATCTCCGGCACGGCTTCCTCGGCGTTGGCTACCAGGTAGTAGTCGCACTGTTTGAGGATCGGGGCATGCGGGTCGCTGTTGATGGCGAAGATGGCGCCGCTGTTGGCTACGCCGATCATGTGCTGGATGGCGCCGCTGATCCCCATGGCCACGTAGACCCGCGGGGCCACGGCGGTGCCGGTCTGGCCGACCTGATGCGGCCGTTCCGCGAAGCCGGACTCGACGGCGGCGCGCGAGGCGCCCTGCCCGACGGCCACGCCGAGGGACTTGGCCAGGGCCCCGCCGAGCAGGCCGACGTGGCGCGCATATCCCTCCTTGGACTGCAGGCCGCGGCCGCCGGACACGATCACCTCGGCACCCAGGTCGACCCGCAGCGTCCGGGGCTCGGTGCGCAGGATCTCGAGGGTGGCGTCCCCGGGGCCGACGGCGACGGGGACGTCGATGATGCGACCGGTGCGCGCCGGGTCGGGAGGCAGGCGCTTCATCACCCCGGGTCGGGCCGTGGCCATCTGGCAGCGCGAGTCCTTGGTGCAGATGGTGGCCATGACGTTTCCACCCAGGGCCGGTCGGGTCTGCGCCAGGATGGCGATCTCCCCGCGGCGCGAGTTGTCGCGGATGTCCAGGCCGGTGCAGTCGGCCGTCAGCCCGCAGTGCAGCCCGTAGGAGACCATCGGCGCCAGGGTCCGTCCCTGGGGGGTAGCGGCGAAGAGCACGATCTGCGGCCAGTGCTGCTCCACCAGTCTGGCCAGGACCGTCCGGTACGGTCCTGGGTCGAACCCGGCCAGGCCGGATTCGTCGGCCAGGTAGACGTCGTCGGCACCGCCGGCGATCAGGGACTGGGCCAAGGGCCGCACGCCACTGCCGAGGAGGACCACGCCGACGCGCTTCTCCAGGACGTCGGCCAGCTCGCGGGCCTTGCCCAGCAGCTCGAAGGTGGAGGGGTGAACCTCACCGGACTGCAACTCGGCAGCCACCCAGACGTCCCCGGGGTAGGTCGGCTCAGCGCACTTGAAACCGTCTAGCACGGCCTGCAGGCCGCTGCCTGACAGGCCGGCGGTTCCCTGAACCTGGGTGGCGATCGCTTCATCGATGGCGGCCGGGTTCTGCAGCCCCAACTCGCGCAGCCGGGCGGATAAGGCGGTAAACGGCTCGATCGCCTTATCGGTGACCTCGTGGTTCCGGTCGAAGGGGTCCTGCCGCCGGCCGGGCAGACGGTAGGCCCCGTCGCCGTCGGCGTTGCCGAGTCGACCGGCGGTGGAGGCGTAGGCCTCCTTGAGCTTCTGCGCGAAGTCGGCCGGGCTGGCCAGGGCCTGGCGCTTGCGGGTCGACTGGGGTGGGGCGAAGATGCGGACCACCCAGGTCTTGGAGCCCTTGGTGCCCACGGCCGTGGCGTTGATATCGGCCGCGCCCCACTGGGTCACCGGGGTGCGGCGGGTCCACCGGGTGCGGCTGAGGGTGGGGAAGAGGGGATGTTCGTACTTGGCGACGGTGACCACGGCGGGCAGTTGCCGCGGAACCACCAGCTCGTTGCCGCCGCTGACGATGCGGCTGAAAACCAGGCGACCGTCCAGGGGCTCGACGTCGGTGACGAAGGCCACGCAAGGCAGCCCGAGCTCAGCGGCCAGTTGGGCCGGGACCTGGGCGGTGTCGCCGTCGACCGACTGCATGCCGGTGACGATGTAGTAGCGGTCGTCGCCGTTGAGGATCTCGCGGGCGATCCGCCGGCAGGCATGGGCCAGGGGGTTGGCGGTCGCATAGGTGTCGGCGCCGCCCAGGGCCCGGTCGGTGAGCAGGACCGCGGCGTCGACCACCCGCTCAAGGCCGTAGCGGAGAACCTCGACCGCACCCGGCGGACCCATGGTGAGGGCGATGATCCGGCCCTGGCCGTGGCCCAGGCTGCAGATGCGGGCCGCGAAGGCGAGGGCCTGGGCGTCGAGCTCGTTGATCACGGCGGGCAGGCGATTCCGCATCAGGTTCCCGGTTTCGGGATCAAAGGCGTTGTCGCTGATCCGCGAGACGTCGGGGACCTGCTTGACGAGGACGATGCAGTTGCTCATCCGGGGCGCTTCCTGGCGGCAGAGGGTAAAGGGAGCACGCGCGTCCGCATCGAAGCCGGGTCAGAGCGTGTGGCCGTACAAGCCGGGGATCCCCCGGCTCCTCCCTACGCAACCGACGGGGCCGTAGTCTGTCAAGTGGGCACCGCCAGGCAGATCAGCGGCCGGTTCCGGCCGGAGCATTCCCGTGGATCTGTCCATCCGGATCCGGACGCCCAGGAAGGTGACGGCACCCATGAATTCCCTGTCGTTCAGCCGAGGGGAACCAAGCCCCCGGCTGGTACCCGCAGGGTTCGCTTGCCGGCGCAGACCCGCGCCGGCGCCGAGCCGCGGTTGCGGACGAGCACCTCGCCGGCCACGGCCTTGAGCAGCATCGCCTCGCTGTTGGGCATGAGGGCGCGGACGATGCGGTCCACGTAGGGCAACTGCCGGCCGTCCGTGTCGACCTTCCAGTAGTAGGGGTTGCGCGCCAGCACCTGAACCGGCTGATCCAGGGCATTGGTCTGGGTCCAGGCCCACAGCACCGGCGCGTCGACCGACTGCGGCGACATCGGGTAGTACTTGAGGTAGAACCAGTCCTTCCACACCGAGGCGCCGTCGACGGCCATGGCCGAATCAAGGCCGCTGTCAAGCGTCCGGATCGGGGGCTCCGTCCACCGCGGTGCCGGTCGACGCTTGACTTGCCGGTAGAACCGGAGCAACCTCTGTGCCCCGGGCGCTCGGGCTGCCCCGGCCGTCACCCCGGCCGTCGAGGGCCGGAATCGAGGAAGAAGGCAGTGTCCCGCTGGCACGCATGGCGTGAGGAGGAGCGATGGATCAGGTCAACGTCGGTTTCGCCGGTCTCGGCGGCCGCGGCTCAGGGCTGGTCGACCTGGTGGCGGAGATGGAGGACGTCCGCGTCCCGGCGGTCTGCGACCTGTACCAGGATCGCGTCGACGCCAAGGTCAGCCGCGTGGAGGCGACGCACGGGTATAAACCCGACGGGTACACCGACTACCGGACCCTGCTCGCGCGCGGCGACCTCGACGGGATCGTCATCGCCACGAGTTGGACCACCCACGTGGAGATCGCCCTGGCCGCCCTGCGCGCCGGGATCTACGCCGGGGTCGAGGTGGGCGGCGCTTCCTCGGTCCAGGAGTGCTGGGAGCTGGTACGCACGAGCGAGGAGACCGGCGTCCCCTTCATGCTGCTGGAGAACTGCTGCTACGGTCGCGAGGAGATGGCCGTCCTCAACATGGTCAAGCAGGGCCTGTTCGGCGAGCTGATCCACTGCCAGTGCGGGTACGAGCACGACCTGCGCTCGGAGATCACCCGCGGCCGCGAGAACCGGCACTACCGGCTGGACAACTTCACCCATCGCAACGGCGAGCTCTACCCGACGCACGGGGTGGGGCCGATCGCCAAGATGCTCGACATCAACAAGGGGAACCGCTTCATCTCCCTGGTCTCGATGACCACCATGTCCCGCGGCCTGCACGAGTACGCGGTGAGGGAGCTGGGTCCGGAGCACCCCCAATTCGGTACGGTCTTCGCCCAGGGCGACGTCACCACCACCATGGTCAAGTGCGCCCGCGGGGAGACGGTGCTGCTGACCCACGACTGCTCCCTGCCGCGGCCCTACTCCCGGGCTCAGCGGGTGCAGGGGACCAAGGGGATCTGGATGGAGGACAAGAACGCCGTCCACTTCGACGGCCTCGAGGGCGAGCGGTGGGCGCCGATGCAGGAGTACCTGGCGCAATACGACCACCCGGTCTGGCACGACTTCCTCAACGACGGGGTGCGCGGCGGCCACGGCGGCATGGACTACCTGGTGCAGCGGTCGTTCATCGAGGCGATCAAGGCCGGCCGGCAGACCCCGATCGACGCGTACGACTCGGTGGCCTGGATGGCGATCACCGCGCTCTCCGAGGACTCCATCGCCTGCGGCAGCGCGCCGGTGCCGTTCCCGGACTTCACCAACGGGAAGTGGATCACGCGGCGGCCGCAACCCGACGGCTACTGGACCCTGGACGGGATCTACCAGGGGGAGCGCTGAGCGGCGTTCGGCCGCGTCGTCGCCTGCAGCTCGAGTTTCCATCCGCCGGGAGACAGCGGCCCGAAGGCGGGCGCGGTTCCTGAGCGGGTTTTCGTGGAGGTTGTGGATGACGCTCGTGACCCGTTTCGCTCCCAGCCCCACCGGTATGCTGCACATCGGCAACGCCCGGACGGCCCTGTTCAACTGGCTGCTGGCCCGCCACCACGGCGGCCGGTTCATCCTGAGGATCGAGGACACCGACCGGGAGCGCTCCAGCGCCGACCACGTGCGGGTCATCCTCGACGGCCTGAGCTACCTCGGCCTGGACTTCGACGCCGGGCCGTTCTACCAGAGCGAGCGGACCGGGATCTACGAGCGCACCATCGCGCGGCTCATCGACGAGGGGAAGGCCTACCGCTGCCGCTGCACGACCGAAGAGCTGGAGGCCAAGCACGACGCGGCCGTGGCCGAGAAGCGGACCTATCTCTACGACCGCCGGTGCCGCGAGGCCGGGTACGGCCCCGAGCCCCCCTTCGTGGTACGGCTGAGGATGCCGACCGAGGGGGTCTCGGCGTTCGAGGATCGGATCATGGGGCCGGTCGAGTCGGCCTACGCCGAGCTGGACGACTGGATCATCGTCCGCACCGACGGCACCCCCACCTACAACTTCTGCGTGGTCGTCGACGACGCCGAGATGGGGGTCACCCTGGTCGTGCGGGGCGCCGACCACCTGGTCAACACCCACAAGCAACTGCCGCTCTACGCCGCCCTCGGCCTGACGCCGCCCGCCTTCGGCCACATGCCCCTCACCCTGGGCAAGGACCGCGCCAAGCTGTCCAAGCGCCACGGGGCCACCAGCCTGACGGCGTACAAGGAGATGGGGTACCTGCCCGAGGCGATGCGCAACTTCCTCGCCCGTCTCGGCTGGGCCCACGGCGACCAGGAGCTGTTCACCGACGCCGAGCTGATCGCCGCCTTCGATCTGGCCGGCATCGGCAAGGCCAACAGCATCTTCGACACCGACAAGCTCGACTGGATCAACTCGATGAAGATCCGCGAGCGCCGGCCGGAGGCCCTGGTCGAGGAACTGCTTCCCTTCCTCGCCGCGAAGGGCTGGTCGGCCGCGGGAGATCCGCGGCTGCCGGGCATCATCGCCCAACTGCAGGAGCGGTCCAGGACGCTGGTCGAGATGGCCGATCAGGCGATGATCTTCTTCGCGCCCCCGGCCGAGTACGAGCCGAAGGCGGTCGGCAAGTGGTGGAAGGGGGAGTCGCCCGCGGTTCTCGGACGCTTCCTGGGATGGCTGGAAGGACTCGACACCCTGCGGCAGGAAGAGGTCATGCCCTTTGCCGAGGGGTTGGCCGGCGAGCTTGGGGTCGGTCTGGGCAAGGTGGCGCAGCCGCTGCGGCTGGCACTCACCGGTTCCTCGGCCAGCCCGCCGCTGGACGCCACCCTCTTCCTCATCGGCTGCGAAGAGGCGATGGCGCGTCTCCGCCGGGCCCTGGCCGTGCTGCCGCCGGTGGAGGGGTGAACCGACCGGGCTGAGCGTCGGGAAGGATGCCCAGCTACCGGCCGACAAGGCGGCCAGGCAGCATGGGGGCCGGGTCAACGCTCCCGGTCCAGGCCGCGCCGCAAGGCCAGCCCGTAGTAGTAGAGGACGTCCTGCATCTCCCAGTACCGGCTCAGCCCGAACGCCGCACCCCGCTGGTCCTCGGCCAGGATGCTGGCCCGCATCACCTCGACTCCTTTGGCCAGCAGCCGCTCGTCGCCGGTCAGCTCGTATCCCCAGAACAGGGGCGCGATGTCCTGCAGGGCGTACCCGGTCACGTACACCTGTTGCAGCGGATCAGCGCCCAGGATCAGGCCGGGCTCGGTGGGCGACATCCAGCCGTACGCCATGTTGTAGGCCAGGTCGGCGCAGGCGCGGCCGGCCTGCGGGTCACCGGTGACCCGCCAGTACCGCATCAGCCCGGCGGCGAGGATGGCGTTCATCCCGGGGCTGCCGCCGCGGTACTGCCAGGTCGCCTGCGGCTCGGAGAAGAACCCGCGTCTGGGCTCCAGCGACGCCAGGGCGTACCCCGCCAGCCGGCGGGCCGCGCTAAGGTACCGCTGATCTCCGGTGTTCTCGTAGGCGATGGCAGCGCTCCGCAGGGGCCAGCCCACCGCGCGGCCCGAGGTCGCTCCCACGCCCAGGTGCCGCGCGTGGAGCCAGCCGGCGATCCCGACCGCGGCCTCTCGGGCGTCGGGGTCCCCGGTCAGGTAGTGGAGCAGGAACAGCCCCGCCAGGGGAGCATTGAGGGCGTACGGCTCGCTCCCCGTGTGGTACGGCGCGATGCCGTACGCCGCGCCGGTGTAGGTGGAGTCCGGGTGGTAGTGGCAGACGTCGAGGTCCATGAAATGCCGCTGGTACGCCTCGGCGTAGTCGAACCAGGCCCGCCGGCCGCTGAGCAGCCCCAGCAGGTGCGCGCCGTAGTCGACCTCCTGGTAGAGGTTGCTCCAGGTGCCGCGGTAGGCGTTGTAGATCGAATCAGAGTAGTGATCGGGCCAGTTCCGCAGACCGAGGGGCACGACGCAGCTCAGGTCCGGGGTCCACGGCTCAAGCATCCAGCGGGACAAGGCCGGGAAGGTCTCGGGCGTCAGCGGTGCGCCCCTGCCCAGGGCCTGGTGATCGGCGTACCACTCCGGTGAGGTCAGGATCGGAGGCCGGCGGAAGGCGGCGGCGACCGAGGGATCGGGACGGCCCCGGTGGAAGTAGAGGAGCAGCTCGTGGCGCAGGGCCTCGCCGCGGGTCATCACGTACTGCTCGTTGTCCTGGGTGCGCGTGAACAGGTCGAAGACCACCTGACCGCCGCTGCCGGCCCACATCCGCTTGGGGTAGAGCTGGGCGAAGTGCCGTACCTGCCCGGTCACCCCCTCGTCCTGGCCCATGAGGGTGACGGGCAGCTCCCAGTGCGCGCCGCTGCCGCGGCGGGCGTCGTCGCCGGCGAATACCTCGTACGCGTCGTGGCGGTGTTGACGCACCAGCAGCCGGTCGACCTCGGCCGGGCCGGTGGTCAGGGCCTGGTCCCCGAGCATTGCCTGGCCGTCGGTCAGGGAGGTGGCCAGGCGCACGACGAGCTCCTCGACCAACTGCGCCGGCAGGTCGGTGTCGTTGAAGATCCGGTAGTAGAGCCGCAGGTACGGGCGTTGCCGGTAGGCATGGATCCGCAGGGTGAATCGGCCGAAGGTCCGATCCTCCGCGAGCAGGCGGCCGGAGACCAGCACCGTGGCGCGTTCAGGACCAGCGGCCTCGAGCTCGAGGTGATCGCCGATCGCCGCGTATCGGGTGTGGACCCAGCCGTCTCGTACGGTTACCTGGGCATCCAGCCGGCGGCCCAGGGCCAGGCTGTCGCCGGCCAGGGTGAGATCCTCCAGCAGGGCCTCCTGGCCACGGCGGACCACGAAGCGCAGGGCGCCGGTGTCGACCGTCACGCTGGAATCGGTCGCCTCGACCCGGAGCCCCGGAGCCTGAACCGCAGGGGTTACCCGGCTGCCGTAGACCAGGCTCAGGGGGGTGCCGGCTACCTCTGCCGGGGCACTGAAATCGAGGAGCAGCCAGTGAACGCTGTGGTCGGGCCAGCGGTGCAGGACCGCGGTCTGCAGGGGGAGCAGCGAGCCGTCCGGTCCGGCCAGGGCGACCTGGTCACCGTCGCGCAGCTCGCCCTGGGAGAAGGGCACGCCCCAGGTCACGGGGAAGCCGTCCGCCGGCAGACCGGCCGGTGCGTCGACAATCAGTCGCCCCTCGCGCCGCGGGGCGGGAAGGATCGGGGCTGGCTCGACCGGGCAAAGGGTCAAGGCCGGACGGGCCGGATTCGTCTCCCAGGGGATCGGTCCTCCCTCTCCCAAGGCCACGTCCCCCCAGAAGACCCGCGTATAGAGCTTGCCGGAGGCCTGCGGATCGGCGAGGCCCTGCCAGCTCCAGATCCCGAGGCGGAATTCGTCCCCGGGAAGCGGGGTAGCCGAGCTGACGCGGTCGAACACCCTCAGCGTCAGGTCGAAGGCCTGACCCGGAACCACGTGAGGGCTCAGATCGACGGCGAGGTACGCGCCCTCCTCAGGGTCGCCCACGTCCCGCTCCCAGACCACCTGGCCGTCCACCAGAACCTGCTTGTACCGATGGCCGGACATCTGGTGGCAGGCGGCGTAGGTGTGGGTCCAGGTCGACTTGACCCGCTCCCATCCCTCGGCGACATAGGTGTCGCTGGCATACACGCTGAGGAACACGGGGCCGCGCCAGTCGGCGGGAGCCTGGACCCGCGCGGTCAGGGCACCGAAGTCGCCGTCGGTCGAGGGGTGCCAGGGATGGTAGACCTGACGCAGTCCCCGGGGGTCCTCGACCAGGAGGAACCGGCCGCGCGAGGAGAACTGCCAGTCGACGGCGTCGAACGCGAGCGGGACGGACCGGAGCCCCGTGGACATGGCCGGACCTGCTTCTGCAACGGTGTGGAGGAGGAGGACCGCCAAGAGGATCCCGATGGCCATGGTGACGCCCCGATCTGAAACCGCATCGCCTGCCGGAGGATCCGGACTGCCGGACAAGGTACTGATCGGTCCGTCCAGGTCCAAGGGAACCGAGGGGCGAGTGCCCGGTCCCGCGCCTGCCGCGGTTCAAGGCCAGCTTTCACCTTGCCGCGCTATTCGGCGCCCCGTTAGTTCTCCCTCTTGAAACCTGACCCTGCAACCCGGTTGCCGGACAAGGGAGCCCGACCGATGCAGAAGGTATTGTTCTTCGACTACCGCGAGCTGGAGGTCGTCCGAGGATTCACCCGGCGGCTGCAGCACCCGGCCAAATGCCGGGCCAATCCGCTGCTGGTGGCCGACCGGCCGTGGGAGCACGGCAACCTGCAGCTCTACGGCTCGGTGGTGAAGGTCCCGCACGGACCTTTCCAACTGTGGTACTCCACGGTGCAGGCGCCCTGGTGCATCCGCCTGGGGTACGCCGAGAGCGAGGACGGTCTGACCTGGGAGCGACCGCGGCTGGATCTGTACCGCGAGGGCGGGAGGCGCACCAACCTGGTGCTGACCCAGGACGTCCACGGCGCCGCCGTGATCCTCGACCAGGCCGACCCTGATCCGGCGGGGCGGTACAAGCTGGTAGCCGGGGCTGCCCCGTCGGGGTGCGTCAAGCTCTTCCGCAGCCCGGACGGCCGGGCCTGGCGCGAGCTGACCCGGGACCCGCAGATCCCCTTCCGGCCGGACAGCCCCATGGCCTTCCTGCGCACGGCGGACGGACGGTACGCGACCCACCACCGGGTGGCGCGCTGGTCCCGGCGCATCTGCCGCAGCGAGTCGTTCGACCTGCGGCACTGGTCCGAGCCGCGGATGGTGCTGGAGCCTGGGCCGGTCGACCCGCCCCAGGTGCAGTTCTACGGGATGGGGGCGGCGCCCTACGGTCCGTACGAGATCGGTACCCTGTGGATCTTCCACACCGACGAGGAGGAGATGGGCGGCGGTCACATGAAGGGGTACCAGGACGCGGAGCTGACCTACTCGCGCAACGGCTTCGCCTGGCACCGGCTGGAGCCGGGGACCCCCTTCCTGCCCCACGGCCGCGGCGGGGCCTGGGACCGCGGCAACCTGCAGTGCGCCTCCCAGCCGGTCTTCCTCGCGGACGAGATCCGCTACTACTACATGGGCACGGACATGCGCCACCAGCGCCACTGGGAGCTGGAGCCGCAGACCTCGGGCCTGGGGATGGCGCGGCTGAAGCCGGACCGGTTCTTGGCCCTGGAGGCGGGCCGGGGTCCGGCCGAGCTGATGACCGTGGCCTTCACGCCTGAAGGCGGTCAGGTCTTCGTCAACGCGGCCATCGCCAAGGGCGGCTGGGTGAAGGCGGAGCTGCTGGACGATCAGGGCGGGCCCCTGCGGGGATACCGCGAGACCGACGGCGCGCCGGTGACCGGCGACTCGGTGGCCCACCGGCTCCGGTGGCGCAAGGCGGAGACCGCGCCGACAGGCCAGCGGGTGCGCGTGCGGCTGCGGGCCCGCCAGGCGAAGGTTTATTCCCTCTACCTCGCGCCACCGGGGGAAGAAATGGTCTACCATCGCTTCAAGGGGATCGCCTGAAGGCTGGCGCAAAGCGAGGCCGCCACCTCTGGTTCAGGCGGTTGCCGGGTCGCTGGACCAGGCATCGCTACGCGCTGGGCGGATCGCCGAAGTCCGGGACCTCCATCAGCACGCCCCCCTTCAGCGCCGACTCGTGAGCGACCAATCCGGGCACCAGGTACCGGGCCGCGGCCCAGACGTGGTTCGGGGGCGTCCTGTCGGTCACGCAGGCCGTGACGAAGTCGTGCACCAGGAACTGGTGCGAGCCGTTGTGGCCGTTGGGCAGCCCGAGGTACTCCCTGGGCAGGCGGTCAACGGGGTGCACGGACGATACGCCCCGGTGGGTTCCGTCGGCCGAGGTCACCTTGGCCATCTCCCCGGAGCCGTCCTGAACCGGGACGTCCCGGCACCGGAGTTGTTCGGACAGACTGACGCAGGTGGCCCGGTCCTTGGTCACCCACATCTGGCTGTCGACCTGCTCCTCGTAACTCGCCTCGGTGCCGTACAGGCTCATCCCGACCGTCCCGGGGTGGCCGATCCGCCTGAACTCGCTGATACGGGCCATGCTCCCGTCCGACAGGCGGCAGAGCATGGTCTCGTTGCTGAACGGATTCTTCCAGACGTTGTCCTCCCGGGCGTAGAGGTTGTCGGGATGTCGGTCGACGACCCCCATGCCCGATACCTGCGTCACGTGTGCGCCGGTCACCGAGACGATCATGCTGGTCGAGTGCGTGGGGTAGTACATCGGCGGCATGCCGAAGTACCGCTCCCAGTCCTTCCCGTGCCGCCACTTCATCACCTCGTACATCCCGTGCACGTAGTCGTGGTAATACTCGGCCTCGCCGTACACGACGCGGCCGAAGTCGCCCTGCTGGAACCGGGTGCGGCAGTAGAGCGCGCAGGGGTAGTAGTAGCTGGTCTCGCCGATCATGTAGACCTTGCCGGTCTCCTCGACCGTGCGGACCAGTTGGGCGATCTCCTCGAGAGATACGGCCGAGGGAACCGCGGAATAGACGTGCTTACCCGCCCTGAGCGCCTGCACCGCCTGGGGGCCGTGCAGGTGGTGCTGGGTGATGATGGCGATGGCGTCGACCTCCGTCCGGCAAAGGTCGTCGAGCGACGCACAGTGGTCGACAATGCCGAACTCCGCGCATCTGGTGGACAGCTTTGCTTCGTCCAGGTCGCACAGGACGAGGTTGTCGACCTCCGGATGGTGCTTGAAGAGGGGGATGAAGCTGCCCGCGAAGGCGCCGACGCCGCAGATGCCGACCCGAATCCCCATACCGTCCTCCTTTCAGATGGAACCAGCCGCAAAATCTGGGTGCAGAAGTAGGGCATCGGCCCGTGCCGGCGCCAGGGCGGTCGAAGGCGCGGGGCGGGTGACCCGCGTCGGCGCCCCGGCGCGGACCGCTGTTGCCTTGATACACCGGGACCCTTACGATCTCTCGATCGCCTTCGTCGAGTCGGGAGGAAGTCCATGGAGAGGGAGCGTCGTTCGCCGGGAGGGCCGCGGCTCCGCGCGGCCGTCGCGGTCGTCGGGCTGGCGCTGGTCAGCGGCTGCGCCAGCGCCCCACCGCGGATCGATGGGATGCCGGGCACGACGGCATCGCCGGCCCAACCGTGGCTTTCCCCCGCCCGCCCGTCCGCCGTTCCCCCGGCAGCGGGGCTGCTCCCCAGCGCGGCCGACGAGGAGCGTCTGGCCCATCTCACCCTGGCCGAGGTGATCGACCTGGCCCTGGCCAACGGTCCGGACACCCGGGCGGTCTGGGCCGACGCCAAGGCCGCGGCGGCGCAGTACGGCGCGGACCGGGCCACCCGGCTGCCGACCCTCAGCGCCGACGGCAGCGCGGCCCGCGGCAACAGCGGCGCGCAGGCCGGGGTCGAGGCGCCCTGGACGACGACCTACGGAACGGCCCTCAACCTGACCTGGCTCCTCCTCGACGGCGGGGGCCGCGGAGGCCGCATCGAGGCGTCGAAGCAGGCCCTGCTGGCGGCGAACCAGACCCATAACGCGGCCCTCCAGGACCGGGTCCTGCAGGTCGAGGTGGCCTTCTATACCTACGCGGGGGCCAAGGCGATCCTGGCCGCCAACCGGATCTCCCTGGCCGACGCCGAGACCACCCTGGTCGTGGCCCGGGAGCTTCACGAGGTGGGGCTGGCCACGATCGCCGACGTGCTCCAGGCCCGCACTGCCCTGGCTCAGGCCAGGCTGGAGGAGCAGGAGATCGAGGGCCAGGTGCGCACGACCAGAGGCGCGCTGGCGGTCTCGATGGGGTACCCGGCCCATCTTCCCTACGACATCGAGATCGGAGCCCCGGCGATCGACCCCCGCGCGGTGACCGCCGGGGTCGACTCGCTGATCGGCCAGGCCGTGGCCGGCCGGCCCGACCTGGAGGCGGCCCGCGCCCGCGCCCTGGCCGCCGCGGCCCGGGCTCGGGCGGTGCGTGCGGAACAGCTTCCGGCCCTCTCGCTGTCGGCCTCCTCGGGTGGCTCCTGGCGCGAGGGGGAGGGGAGCGACCGCTCGAGCGCCTCGGTCCTCCTGCGCTTCCCCCTGTTTTCCGGCTGGGCGGCGCAGCAGAACCTGGCCGCAGCCCGGGCCACGGCCGAAGCCGCGGCCGAGCGGGCCCGCTCCCTGGAGCAGCGGGTGATCTACGAGGTCTTCACCGCCCACAGCGATCTGAGTACGGCCGGACAGCGTCTGGACGCCGTCGACGAGCTGCTGGCCAGCGCCGTCCAGTCCGAGGAGGTGGCCCGGGGCCGGTACCGCGAGGGGACCGGGAGCATCCTCGACCTGCTCTCGGCCCAGCGGACCCTGGCCCTGGCCCGGGCCCAGCAGGTCAACGCCCGGCTGGCCTGGTTCACCGCCCTGGCCCGGCTGGCCCGCAACGCCGGAGTCCTGGGCCTGCACGGCGAAAACCCGCTGGTCCCCGCCATCCCGCACCCCGAGGTAGAGCGATGAGGCAGACGACCCGCCCCGGCCACGGAATCCGGTCGGTGCATCCTGTCCGGCCGTCGGCCGGTCTGCTGATCCTAGCCCTGGCGCTCCTGACCGCGGTCGGCGCCTTGGCACAGGAACGACCGAAGGCCGCGGCCCGGCCCGTGGTCACCGCCCCGGTCCAGATCCAGGCCACCCCGCTGTCGGTCCCGGCCGTGGGTACGGTGGAGCCGATCCAGTCGGTCTCGGTCCGGGCCCAGGTCGGCGGGGTGGTCACCCGCGTGGCCTTCGAGGAGGGCGGCTCGGTCACCGCCGGTCAGCTCCTCTTCCAGATCGATCCGCGGCCGCTGCAGGCCGCGCTGGCCGCGGCCCAGGCCCAGTTGGCTCGGGATCAGGCCCAGGCCGCCCACGCCCAGACCCAGGCGGCCCGGCTCGAGCGGCTGGTGGCCAAGGACTACGTCACCCGGGAGCAGTACGACGCGGCGCGGACCCAGGCCGCGGTCTTCAAGCCCGCGGTGCAGGCCGACGAGGCCGCGGTGGAGAAGGCCCGACTGGAGCTGGCCTACGCCTCGGTGACCTCGCCGATCGCCGGGCGGGCCGGGGCCGCCCTGATCAAGAAGGGGAACGTCGTGCGGGCCAACGACGCGGCGATGGTAGTGGTCAACCAGCTCCAGCCGATCTGGGTCACCTTTGCCGTGCCGGGCACCCAACTGCCCTTGGTCCGGCAGTACGCCACCGCCGCCGGCGACGAGCTCGAGGTGCGCTGCGTCCCCACTCGCGACGGCAGCGCCCCGCCCCTGTCCGGTCGGCTGGTCTTCATCGACAACGCCGTCGATCCGAAGACCGGTACCGTCACCCTCAAGGCCGAGTTCGACAACGGCGACGGGGCCCTCTGGCCCGGCCAGTTCGTCGACACCGAGCTGGTCCTGACCGTCGAGCGCGAAGCCCTCACCGTCCCCGCGGTGGCCGTGGTCACCGGGCAGGACGGCTCCTTCGTCTGGGTCGTCGGCGCCGACGGCAAGGTCCAGCGCCGTCCGGTCCAGGTCCGGCGCACGGTCAACGGCACTGCCGTGCTGGCCGAGGGTCCGGCCGCGGGCGAGCGGTTGGTCACCGACGGCCAGATGTGGCTGGTGCCCGGGGCCACGGTCGTGGTCAAGGCCGACCGCGCCGGCCGGGGGAGCGCCCCATGAGTCTGTTCATCCATCGGCCGGTGATGACCACCCTGGTCATGCTGGCCGTGCTGGTGGCCGGCGTCCTGGGGTACCGCCAGCTGCCGGTCAGCGACCTGCCCAACGTCGACTTCCCCACCATCGCCGTCTCGGCCGCCCTGCCCGGCGCCAGCCCCGAGACCATGGCCTCGGCCGTGGCCACGCCGCTGGAGAAGCAGTTCTCGACCATCGCCGGCATCGACAACATGACCTCGACCAGCGGCCTGGGGAATA